>CBCSOX010000154.1:0-6518 GCA_965141735.1 uncultured Oscillospiraceae bacterium
CGCACAGGTGCCCCAAACCGGCATACCCATTAAAATCCGCTCCCGCAGAGGACCGAAAAGGCCAAACCCGCGCAGCAGCTTGGCGATGGTCGTGCTCTCCCCTCCGGGGAGAATGAGGCCGTCTGCCTGGGCAAGGGCGGCAGGCGTTTTGACCTCCAGCACTTCCACGCCCCCCACTGCCTCCAGCGCCTTTCGATGCTCCTGTACAGAGCCCTGCAAAGCGAGAATACCGACGACTGGACGTTTCATCCTACCAGCCCCTCTGTGCCATTCGCTCCCCGTCTGGGATTTCCGACAGTTCAATTCCCCTCATCGCGTCACCCAGCCCTTCGCTGACCTCAGCAAGAACAGCAGGGTCGTTGTAAAACGCTGTCGCTTTGACAATCGCCTTTGCCATCAACGCCGGGTTGGAAGATTTGAAAATACCTGAACCCACAAAAATTCCCTCGCTGCCAAGTTGCATCATGAACGCAGCGTCTGCAGGTGTCGCAATCCCCCCAGCTGCGAAGTTCACAACCGGGAGCTTTCCTGTTTCGGCAACCTGCGCTACCAGCTCGTAGGGCGCGTCGTTCTCCTTGGCAAACGTCATGAGCTCTTCTTTCGGCAGATTGGTCAACTGGCGAATGGAGGCCATCATCGAGCGCATGTGGCGGACCGCTTCGACAACATTGCCAGTGCCAGCCTCCCCTTTGGTGCGGATCATCGCGGCGCCCTCGCCGATTCTGCGCAGTGCTTCTCCGATGTTGCGTGCGCCGCACACAAACGGCACCTTAAAATCAAATTTGTTGATGTGGAACGCATCGTCGGCCGGGGTGAGCACCTCGCTCTCGTCGATGTAATCAATGCCGAGCGACTGTAGGATCTGCGCCTCGGCGATGTGGCCAATCCGCGCCTTTGCCATAACCGGGATGGTGACAGCGCGCTGGATTTCTTTGATCATCTTCGGATCGCTCATTCGGGCGACACCGCCCTGCTTGCGGATATCGGATGGAACCCGCTCGAGCGCCATGACTGCGACTGCGCCCGCCTCCTGGGCAATTTCCGCCTCCTCTGCGTTGGTGACATCCATGATCACGCCGCCCTTGAGCATCTGGGCGAGGTTTTTATTGAGTTCATTTTGGTTGTTCATTACTTCCATCTCCTCGGCTGTATTTGATAGCTCCATTATAAGCCGGGATCTGCGAAAAGAAAAATGCAGAAAATGATCGACGTGTTCAGACAAATTCAGCTGAATTTCCTATTTTCAGAAGGAATCAGCTGCGAAAAAACAGCAAAACAAACCAGTTCATTTTCCCGCACAGAAAGCATGCAGCAGATCATCCCATCAAGTTAACCAAACAATCCCATATGAATGCCCCTTATATTGCACAGTTCGTAGAAATAATCTCTATTATGCTGTAGATACGACAGTATTTTTTTATTGCGCTGGCTGGCTGCAGCGCTCTTTTGTACCTAAGGAAAACACACTCTCTTTCTCGCGCGTTTGATTTGGGCTGCGCGGTTTGCTGTATATCAGATTCCACCGCGAGCTGTGCTCTTTTTTATTGCACGCGCGCCTGGAATACCGCTATCTCCTTCTCCCTAAGCCGAACAGTGAACTGCTGGTTCCGGGATAGCGCGTAATGCGGCCCTGGTTTTTGTCCACACCCTGTCAAATTGAAACGCCACTGCCCAGCCTAAAATGGCTTGTCCTCCTCTTTTTGAGAGTTTCGTTCGGCTTTTGTAAAACTCAAATAACCCCTCCAGGTCAAATGGCGGGGTATACTCCTCCTTGGCCGAGCTCTTTTCCTGTAAATACCCCTCCAGCCCCAGTCCATTGGCGTGGTCGACAACACTGTTGTATTCCGCGCTGAAAATTCTGCGGTTGATCTCGGGAAACTCCGCACTTTTATAAAACGGAGTGTACTGGCTCATCACGCTGACGAGGAATTCATCCGAAGAAAACTGTCCGGACAGCCAATCGAGCACCCGAATCGAATCCGCTCTCCCCTTGGGCAGAACGAGATGGCGGACGATCATCCCCCGCTGGAGAAGACCGTCTTTAAACTGTGGTTTTCCCACCTGGCGGTGCATCTCAACGATTGCCGAAGAGGCTGCCTCGAAATAATCAGGCGCTCCGGAATACCGCTGTGACCGCCCAGAATCGACATATTTGAGGTCGGGAAGATAAACGTCCACATAGCCCTCGAGGGCGCGCAGTGTTTCCACTCTCTCATAACCTCCCGAATTGTAGACAACTGGGATCCTCAGCTTTGCCTGGTCCAGCGCCTCGAGAATCCAGGGGAGATACTGGGTTGGATTGACCAGGTTGATGTTGTGTGCGCCCTGTTCCTGTAGGGTACAAAATATCTCTGCCAGGCGCTTTGGGGTCACCTCCACGCCGAAGTTATGCGCACTGATGCGGTAGTTCTGGCAAAAGCAGCAGCGCAGCGAACAGCCCGAAAAAAAGACGGTCCCCGATCCGTTTGTTCCGCTGATACAGGGTTCCTCCCAGTGATGCAGCGCGGCGCGGGCCACCCGCGCAAGCCCGCCTCCGCCGCAGAATCCCCGCCCTGCCGTCCTGTCTGCGCCGCACCTGCGGGGACAGAGTTCACATCGGCTTTGATCAAATTTCAATTTGCTCTACCTCCAATTTCTCCAGTATACCCCAAAAAAAGCGGATTGGCAATATGGGGCACCGCTGAATAGTATAGATACGGAAGGAGAATGCAATATGAGCAAACTTGCAGTGTATGCCGGCCACGGCGGCAGGGACTTTGGCGCCACCAGCAGCGATGGTCTCAGAGAAAAAGATTTTACCCTCGCGGTCAGCAACCGGGTGACTCAGCTCCTTCGCCAAGCCGGATACGATGTGATCAACAACCGTACGACCGACGTGGATCGGAGCATTACTGCCGACGCGCGCCGCGCAAATGCGGAGGGCGTGGACGGCGTCATTGAAATACATCTGAATTCCAATCCCGGTCCGCCCCAAACCGGGACGGAGACCTATTACAGCATCAAGGGTGGAAGGGGCAAAGAACTCGCGGATGCCATCAACCGTCAGATTGTCGGGCTCGGCTATGTGGACCGCGGGACCAAAACCCGGACCAACAGCGCAGGGCAGGATTATTTTGGCATCATCCGCCTGACCGACGCGCCGGCAGTGCTCGTCGAAACGGCGTTTATCAACAATCCGGACGATATGGCGCGCTACAATGTAGACGATATGGCGCGCGCAATCGTTCGAGGCATTGAGGAGGTCTTTCCTCCCTCCACTGGAGAAAACAGCTCGGAACAGGGTGTTGTGCGAATTCGGGAGGGCACCTGGAATGTCCGCGCAGCCCCCAACAACGGCGCTCCGGTGGTCGGCTATGTCTATGGGGGCGAGATGCACCCCTATAGCCGGATTGTAGACGGCTGGTTCCGGCTAGAGGACGGATTCCTCAGCCCGGCAGCTGTGGCGAGCGTCTCATCCTCCTGAGCCGCTGCCGCAGGCGCTCTGCAATTGGAGCGCTTCAGTCACTGAAAATCGGTCATGCAAACGAGCAATTGTACAGGAGCAAACATTCACTGAAATCCCCCTGATTTTCTCGCAATGCAGTTCTGCAGATCTGAAACTGCTGCAGAAAAAGAGGAAGCAGCCTACTGGCCGCTTCCTCTTTTTCATGTCTCACTCTGGGACAATTTTCCCCAGCACCTTGATCTGGCTGATCGATTTGGTCTATAGGATTTTCTCAACTGGGAAACTGATGATCTGCTCAAGCTTTACAGGGCAGTTCTGAGGATGGAAACGGACGAAACGGAAAACTGGACATCCCCTCTGTTGGTATGTAATAAAACTGTGGTTTATGGGGCAGCGCAAAGCGGCAAAACAGGCTTTCACAGAGTGCGCACAGTTCCATAGAACAGCGGAGCGAACCGCGTCGCATTTTCCGAATGGCGCTGAGCTGCCGCCTGCGTACAAGCAAACAAAGACGCATAAAACCCGCCCGCGGCAACCATACTAAATTTGATTATCAATGCGGAGGGAAAGAACATGCTGATTATTTTTGTACGTGCCATCCTGCTTTACATCCTGATTATCTTTTCAATGCGTTTTATGGGAAAGCGCCAGATCGGAGAACTGCAGCCGGGCGAACTGGTGATGACAATTATGATCTCCAACATGGCGGCACTTCCGATTGAGGATACCAACATTCCAATGCTGACCGGAGCGGTTCCGATCCTCGCGCTCGTCTGCTTTGAAATCCTCCTCTCCTGTATCACACTCAAAAACAAACGGCTGCGGGGGACGATCTCAGGCAGTCCGGTCATTGTCGTGGAAGACGGCGTTGTCAAACAGGAGGAACTGCACAAGCTCCGGTTTTCCATTGACGACTTGATGGAGGGGCTGCGCTCAAAGGATGTGTTTGATCTCCAAGAGGTACACTACGCAATTGTAGAGACCAACGGGACGCTCTCGGTGCTCAAGAAGTTCGCCGCGCAGAACACAACTGCCGAAATGCTCAACCTTCAGGGAGAGGACAACGCGCCTCCCCTGGTCGTGATCAGCGATGGGAGACTGATCAAAGATAACCTTGAACGCTATGGAATCAAGGAGGCCTGGGTCCGCTCCACGCTGCATAAAAAATATTTGCAGGTCAGCGACATATTTTTAATGACTGTGGATAAAAACAACAACTATTATATCGTCAACAAAGCAGAGTATGCACCGGCGAATAAGGAGGAGGGGCTTTAAATGAAACGGATGGTTTGGTCCATCGTAATCATCGCCGTGATCATCGGGGCGAGTGTGCTCGGTATTTTCAACCTGGTCCATGTCAGCGATGAAATGCTTGAGCTGACGAGCAGCGCCCAGAGGGCGGTGGACGATGAGGACATAAAAAAAGCTGAAGAGCTTACCGAACAGCTCTCCAGCTTTTGGGACCAGCATCATCGTACCCTCATACTTTATGTACGGCACAATGATGTGGACGAGATCAGCAAATACCTCTCGGAACTCGAACAGCTGCTCAAACACGGCAACTATTCTGAGTATGCCTCAAGGATCAGTCATGTGGAACTCCTGCTCCAGCACCTGCTGGATTCGGAGGTCCCGACAATTCAGAATATCCTCTAGCGGGTTGATCAAACGCTAGGTTAGACTTTTGAGTTCATCCATAAACTCTTCAAGTGTTGAGAATTCGCGATACACAGAGACGAAACGGATGTAAGCCACAAGGTCGATGTCCTTGAGCTTTTGCATGGCGAGTTCTGCAATGTCATTGGAAGACACTTCCCGGACAAACGAATTGAGAAGCTGTGCTTCAATTTCTGAAACCGCTTTTTCCAGCACGTCAATGGAGACTGGCCGTTTTCCACAAGCGCGCAGCAAGCGGTTGAGCAGTTTTTCCCGATCAAATGGTTGTCTGGATTTGTCTTTCTTGACCACCACCAGAGGGGTTGTTTCAACAACCTCATAGGTTGTAAACCGGCCGGAGCACTTTAGGCACTCTCTCCTGCGCCGAATCTTGGCACCTTCCTCTGTAGGGCGGGAATCAACAACTTTGCTCTCGTCATAGCCGCAAAAAGGACAGTTCATGGTTTCATCTCCCTTGTGTTCTACATTTCGCATTGTTCCCTATTTTATCACAATTCTCAATAAAACACAAGGATAATTCTGGATTGTCAGTGGATAATTGTAGAGATTTTGCCCAGGTAATCCTCGATGATGTAGGTTGCCTGGTCAGGCTCTACTTGTTCAACAGCCAACAGCTTGAGCAACTCCTCCGCGACAATACGGTCCTCCGACAGATCTTCCATCGCGTATAGGATTTTGCTGCCCTCAAGGTTACAGATCTGAACTCCGAAAAGTTCAGGATTCCCTGTACCGCCTTCGGTTAAACGGTACAGATAGTCCTCCCCGAATAAAATGTGGGGCGGCTCCGTTTGAATTGAGTGATCTTGTCTTGCACTCTTCACTGCAATTTACCTCCATAACTGTCGACCAGTTACGAACTCTATTATACTGAAAAACAGATCGAAATGGAAGGGTTTGTTTACGACAAATTTCGACATATATTCCAATAATACAATTTTGTGGTAAATATTATACAAAATACTTAGCAGTTATTGTGCTGTTGTGCCAATCAGCTCGATCTTTTTTGTTGATTTTCCTTAAATAAATTACACAAATTTTGGTAAGATGACAAAAGTTCTTGTTCCTCTCCGTAATTCTGGCGGTACAGCTCAATAAGAACAGCCCCTTCAAAGCCGATTTCCTCGAGTGTTTGTACAAAGCGGTCGAACGCAAAATCCCCTTTGCCGGGCGGCAGGCAGTCGAACTGCGGGGTGCTGTCGCTGATGTGGACGTGGCGAACGCACGCCCCCATTGATTCGAGAACCTCAAAGGCTGTCGTCCCGCTGCGCAGGCACTGTTTGGTGTCGAGCACAAACCCCACTTCCTGATGCAGATACTCCCGCATCGCACGCAGGAATGCGGGGGAGTTGCTGCGGCAGCGAGCCACGTTTTCCTGCAGCAGCTGCACCCCAAAGGT
>CBCSOX010000155.1:0-6497 GCA_965141735.1 uncultured Oscillospiraceae bacterium
CCACTCCGCCTTGTCGCGGCCCGAGTTGGAAATCACCTCGCTGCTGCCGTCCTTGTAATACAGGGTCAGCTGGGAGAGGAACGCCTTTTCATCCTGGGTGTAGTTGATCGCGCCGAGCGCGTTGGCACCCTCCCGCAGGAGGCCTGTGACGTCGTATGTATTGTAGTACAGGGTGTTGCTGCCAAAGCGCGCCGGACCGATGCCCACGAACTCGCCGTTCATATACATGTTGTACACATACTGGCGGGTCTTTTCCGGGGATTTCGCGGTGACGCTGAGCACTGCTTTTTCCACATTTTCGAGGTTATCCACATTAAATTCATCTCGGAGGAAGACGAAGTTGCCCTTTTCCTGCCCAAACGAGAGGATCGAGCCGTTGCCCTGCCCTTTCGGAACGTTGAGCGCGCCGTTCTGGATGGAACAGCCGGGGTACTGGTTGATTCCGCTCGAAAAGTTCTCCGAGTAGAGGACGCCCGCGCTGCTGCCGTCGGAATTGAGCTTGGTGACCTGAATGTTGTCCACCGTGCCGGTCTCCGAGCCGCCGGTGCGGAAGCCGATTGCGCCCTTGCTGAAGCCCTGGGTGAACTCGCGCTCATCCACCAGCTTGTAGCTGCTGCCCGTCATCGTGGTGTCGATATAGGTCTTGACGTAGTTGCCGATCGCTTCGATTTTCACCTTAAACGGGGTGTTCGGGGAGAGCTGAACCCCTTTGGTTGCGAGATCGATCGAAACCACCTGCGCCCAGGATCCGTTCATCACGTGGGGGTTGAGCTGGTTTTCCGACGCCTTAAACTGCATCATATAATGATGGGTCCCATCCACTGAGCGGAAAATGACGCCGAGCGCATTTTCCTTGACGTTGAGATCCGCTTCGAGGGCATAATCCGTCCAGGCGGCAAACGGGTCGTTGGAGTTGGTGCTCGCCCAGATCGAGGTTTTGCTCGCCCATTCGCTGCCAACCCCAGTGGTGAATGCCTGCGGTTCGGACAGGGGGCTTTGCGCACCGTCCTTGTCCTTCGTCTGCACCTGCCAATAGCACAGGTCGTTGTCGCTGAGAACCTCTTCGAGGCCCTCTACCTTGACATAGGTATTTTCATTGGATTCCTTCCAGCCGGTATCCAGCAGATAGGTCTGGCTTTCGGCATCTGCCATGGTGTTGGACAGCACAATGCGGTAAGCTGTCTGCACTTCGTTCTGATCAAGATCGTTGACGACCCAGGAGAACGAAGGATTTTTGGTATCCAAGCCATAGGGGTGCTCGAGAAGCTCTGTCTTGAGATCACTCGGCGCCAGCGGAGCTTGATTCCCCGTTTCCGCTGAAGCGATGATCCCGCTGCTCATGACGCTTGTGATCGCAACCGTCGCTGCGAGGACACTGGATAAAAATTTTTTCATGCGCGTGCTTCCTCTCTTTCCTTTGTGTTTATTTCACAACACACCAAAAAACAAGGGTATGCTGTACTCTGAATTATATTAAAATCACAATCGAAGAGCAATGGAAAATTTTAAAAAATTGATGCAATTTTCTAAACAGAGCGTGTGTACTGCACACATTGTAGTGAATCCATACAAAACACAGTTGTTTCACAAAACAATTCAATGAAAACAAACAAATCCTACTGCAAAAGCCTCTCCGCCATTCCCCGACGCCAAAAAACGGCGGTCAAAGACGGGACAAGTTTATCTGGGCAGTCCGGTCCACGCACAAATCAGGTAGACATCCTCCATCGATAGAGATTGTGTTTTCCACAATGAGATAAACCCGGCCAAAGCCGGGTTTATCTCATTCAGACAACGGGTGTCTCTATTGTTTCTTTCTGTTCAAGAGAATTCCAGCTCCTGCGAGGGCAAACAACGCTGCAGCCGCTGCAATCGGCGCTGTCTCCCCTGTCTTCACGTTTCCTCTGCCAGTGGTCTCAGCAGAATCGCCCTGCACTGCGGTTGGGGACACAGCTTGTTCGAGACTGCTGATTGCATCGCTCAGTTTACTGACAGCCTCGTTCACCTCAGACTGGGTGGAGTTGTCATTGCAGTGCACCGCCTCTGCCAACTCATACGCAGCCGAAAAGCATGCTGCGCTCTGGGCGGTGTATGCTGTTGTGTCTATTCCAGCTGCCTGCAAAAGCACAGCTTCGAGGACGCTTTTATCCGCTCTGTATCGAAGGTCCAGCATCGCCTGAAGCAGCGTCGACTCCGCCTGAGCAACATCCCCTTGCAGGGCGTCTCCGTCACTATGGACCGCTTTTGCCTGTATGAGCGCTGTGGTAAAGGGCTGCGCGGTGTTCGGGGTATACCGGTCAATCTGCGCTTCAAAGCATTCTGCCAATTGGATCAGCTCCAGCAGGGCAGCCTTGTCCCCAGCGGCAAACCCGAGCTTGTGTATTTCGGTCAACAGAGCTTTCCAAGCATCATCTACTTGCTGCTGGGTAACGCCTGCAAACGAATTGACGTCGATTGCATTTTGCAGTGCGACAGCAAAGGATTTTTGCACGCTGACAATGGCTTGTTTCACTTCCTCCTGCACCGGTTCGCTCTGCGCGTAGGATAAAACCTGTTTAAGAATTCACTTGTCCGCTGTCCCCTCCAGCTTGTCCGAGGTGAAGAAGGTAAAGCTGCCCGGCTCGGAGGAGGAAAAGACCGCGTAGGATTTTCCGTAAGCTGTTTTGACACCCTGGTACTGCGCCGCGCCGCCCGCGGCCTGTACAACTGTTCCACTCTGCGTGAGCGGGACCCAGAACTCTGCGTTTCCGCCGGGGGAGGTCACTGTCATCTCAACCGCTTCCGTCTCTTTGTCGCGGCTCAACGAAAGGTCGATGTACCCGATTTCAGAGGGAACGCGGGTTTCAATGGAAAGGAAATTTCCCATTTGGGGGACGATATGCCAGGCGGCGTACCCGGCCTCGGTCGGCTCGACGCCAGCGGCATAGCGGGACATCGCGATCATGCTTCCGCCCGACCAGCCGTGGTTTTTGGTTCCATTGGCCACGTTCCAAAGCTCGGGCAGAGTGCTGCTGGTGGAATCGTTGACGTCGGGCAGATGCCGTTTTGCCATACGGGTCATGGCTCCGGTGTCGTAACCCATCTTATAGAGTGCTTCGATGACGTATTTTTCCATGTAGATGCTCGCGTTTTCATATGCTGGGGCGGATTCGGTTCCCAGGAATACATCTCTCATTTGAGGGTATTTTTCTTCTGGAACCAGGCCGAATACAACGGCGAGCGCGTTGGCACGGTCGTCCACTAGGTGGCTGCCGTCCGCAAGCGCGGATGGGCTGTACCAGGTCTCTTTGCTCCACTCGGTTGCGTAGGCCTTCAGATCGCTGTTCCAGAATTTCTCAAAGTTGTTTTCGATACTCAAAAGCCGTTCGTCGAGCCACTGCTTTTGCGCGTCTGTCGAGGGAACCCCCTCGAGGTCCGCCATCTCCCGAACGCTTTTGGCTGAAATATACCACCAGACGTTGCTTTCAAGGTGGGTATCCATGTTGTTTCCCCAGTCAAACCACTGCCAGAGATTGTCCTGATAGAGGTGCGCCCAGGCGGGACGGACCTCCACGAGTCCGGCCATCTCGCCGTCTTCAATCATGTTGTAGTTGGTCAGGTAGTTATAGAGCTTTTGATAGGCGTACTGCACCGTCTCGAGGTCGCCGGTGAATTTGTAGTGGTTGAGCGTCGCGTGGGCAGTGCCGAGGGACTGGCTGGAAATCTCCTGTTTGTTGAGGCCGGGGCGGACGTTGCTCATCAGGTAATAGGTGCGTCCGTCGATCTCCTTTTCGATCTGCCAGTCGACAATGTTGCGGATCGCCTTGGCGTCGAGATCGTTGAGTCCGGTGCCAAGGGAGTAGTAGCCCTCCTCCATCTCGTTGATCGCGTCGCCGATGTACTGGGAGCGCTCCCGGTCTGGACAGTCCATAAACTGGTCGCGAATCGTCACATAGAGGGTGCGGGCCGCCTTTTTCCACAGCTCGTCGTAGAAGTTGTTGTCTGCGCTCACCTCGTCCTGTGTCCAGGTGTGTCCGCCAGTGAACTGACTGTACGCCAAATCCTCGGTGTCTATGACGCTGCTGAAATACCCCTCAAAATCGGTGTTTTCCCCCGACTTGACGTCGTAACCGGTTTCTCGGTAGCCGAGCTCGAGGATTTCCACCCCCGCTGGGATGTTAAAATACAGGTAGTCGCCGTTGAACCACGCCTTGCCCTCATATTCCTGTTCTCCCGCCTTGGTGGTGTACACCATGCGGTAGCTCGAAAGATCATAGGTATCGGTCGTCATAATGATTTCCTTGCCCGCTTCAGTTGCTCCGCCGAGCTTGAGATAGGGGACCATCTGGCAGTTGTAAGGCAACTGTAGCTGAACGCGCTGTCCCTCCGCGTTGTAGCGGCCGTACAGCGAGTTCGCGGACACCGAGAGCCCTTTCGCCGAAGATTTTGCGGATGGAAAATCCGCGCAGGACGCCGCGTCCTCAAACGCGTTGGCGTAAAACACCCCGCTATTGTCTTTCAGTTGCAGCTGGCGCACCGTACCATTACCGGAGAACCCGACCGAAGCTTGGTTGGAGGTAAAATCCCCCTCCAACTCTGCCACCGTTTCCCCATTGAGGGAAAAGATCGCCCGTCCGCTTTCCACCGCAATCGTGAACTGGATGTCCGACTTGTAGTTCTCCGTGGTGATCACACTTGAAATGTCCTTTGACAAAAGCTTTTTTCCCTGTTTGTCCAGGATTTCCAAAGCAGGGGAGGAACCGCCGTCTAAAAAGCTGAACGCGTTGATTTTGGCTTCGTACCAATCATCTTGGGAAGCGCCGAAGAGCAGGCTCATACTGGCGTAGGCAACCCATGGCCGGAAGTCGATCACATTAAGTTTGATCGACGCGTCGATCTGATAGCTGCCCGCCTGCTCCATTCCCATGTCCGCGAGGCTTTTTTGTTCAAAAACCGGCTCGAATCCTTCCACTGCCGTGTAGTCGAGCGTTGTCCTTCCATAATCCTTCCACATTGGAATCGGCCGTTCTTCCAAGCCGTTCCACGGGCCGTCGCCCGGCAGGCCCTTTTCCGCGCCTTCCGAAGTGCCGATTGGAGCCGCGCAGTTCCAACCGTCCTTCTCGTCCAGCTGGTAACCGGGGTTGATCCAGTCGATCTCCTTCTGCGCATTGTAGTTCACATTGCGCTCGGTCAGCATCATGCCGGAAGAGACAGTATCCTTTTGGTTGGCCGGGCTGCGCAGGGCGAACCATTTGCCGTCCCCGCTCTCGACCTCTTTGCCCTCGTTGCCGCTATCCGTTAAATCGGATTCAAACAACAATCCGGCGCTTCCGCTCGGATTGTTGCTGAATCCTTTGTTTCCGCCCCAGTACCACACCTGGATCGCGATGGTATTTTTGCCCGGCTGCAAATAGGGGGCGATGTCGAGGGTGTCATAGTAGGTGTCGGTCGGGTTGGGTCCCCGCTTGAGCTGACCCTCAAAGACCACCTCCACTCCGTTGATCCACATCCAGTACTTGGCGTCGGCTGAGATCTTCACCGGCGCCGCGTTCGGAACCTCGTCGAGGGTGAAATCCCGGCGGAAGTTCATCCAGACGTCCTGTTCCGCCGCGAGATCGTCGTAATGGGCAACCGCCTTCCCTCCCGGGCTCACGTCGTCGTCATCAAAGAGAAACGACTGGTAGTCGTCCACCTTCCACAGTGTCGCGGGACCGCGGTCGTCTTTATCGCTGCTCCAGATCCAGCGGGCGTCGTCCCATTCCACTATTTGCGTTTTCTCCCCCGCCGCCAAAGCGGAGAACGGCAGGCAGCTCAGCGCAAGCGAGCCCGCCAGCAGCAGCGAGAGAAGTCTTTTCTTTTTCATCGGTTTATCTTCCTTTCTCGAATAAGATGCTTTTATTATAACAACGCGATGCTCCATGTTCTATGTAGTTTCTTCAGAATTCGCTGGTAATCTCACCACATCTTCAACTAATTGCACAACAACATTCATTGAGTATTATGCAACATCACAAATTACAAATGCTGCACTCTCTATTGACAGAGTTTTTGAAATCCCGTATACTGAACGCAAGGGGGATGAAAACATGACAAAACGGTTTGAGGAATACACCGAAAAATTTGAAATTCAGTACACCGAAATGGATCGGCCTTTTGACCCCGCTGAATACTCTGAACAGCAGCTTTGGCAAATGGCGGAACAGTGGAACAAGGCAAAGACACGGGGATACTGGACCATGTTCCCAGGCCACTGTTTCCGGGGGTTGGAGGAAGATATTTTTGTAAAAATCCACTCGAGCCGGCTGGCAGGAAAACGGGGCGGCGGACTCAAAATGCCGCACAACCACGAGTTTTTTGAAATGGTTTATGTCTATCGCGGCGAGCTGCACAATGAAATCGACGGGACAGATATCGTCCAGCGGGACCGCACCGCGGTTCTTCTCAATCCCTATGCGTTACACCACCCCTACACCGACTCCCCCCAGGACATCGTTTACAACATCCTCTTTAAGACCGAG
>CBCSOX010000156.1:0-6478 GCA_965141735.1 uncultured Oscillospiraceae bacterium
TCATGCCCACCAAGCGCATTGTCAACAAGATCGAGAACATTATCCGGGAGGAGATGGACGCCATCGACGGCCAGGAAGTCCTCTTTCCGGTGGTTCTCCCGCGCGAGCTGTGGGACGAGTCGGGGCGCTACGAGTCGGTGGGCAGCGAGCTGGTGCGGTTTCATGACCGTTCGGGCGGCGACTATCTGCTCGGCATGACCCACGAGGAGGCGGCGGTGCACCTGGCGCGCAACGAGGCGCAGTCTTACGCCAAATACCCCTTTATGATCTACCAGATCCAGACAAAGTTCCGCGACGAACCCCGCTCCCGCGGGGGGCTCATCCGGGTGCGGGAATTCACCATGAAGGACGCTTACTCCTTCCACACCTCCCAGGAGGATCTCGAGCGCTATTACGACATCTGCCACAAGGCGTACGAGCGCATTTTTGCGCGGGTCGGCCTGCCTGAAGTCATCTCGGTGGGCTCTGACTCCGGCATGATGGGGGGCGCGGTTGCCCACGAGTTCATGCTGCTCTGCGATGCGGGAGAGGACACCATTGTCACCTGTGACAGCTGCGGTTACAAGGCGAATATGGAAGTCGCCGAGGGAGTGCTCGACAAGGTGGAGGCACAGCCGGCAGACATTCAAAAGGTGCACACCCCGGGGGCAAACACCATTGACGCGCTTGTCGACTGTCTCGGCGTCCCCGCTGAGCGGATGATCAAAGCGACGATGTTCGCGGTTGAGGGGAGCAAACGGGTAGTGCTCGTCTTTGTCCGCGCAGACCTTGAGGTCAACGAGGCCAAACTCAAACGGGTAATTGGAGCAAATATCTTCCCGCTCGTCGACACCGAGGGGATTGACCTGACCTTTGGCTACTGCGGGCCCTACAACCTCAAGGCGGACGGGGTGGAGGTCTATTACGACCGCTCGATCGAAGGGGCAAACGACATGGTTTCGGGCGCAAACGAAGTGGACTACCACTACACCGGCCTGAGCGTTGGGCGGGACTTTCAGCCCGAACACTACATCGACGTGGCCAAGGTGAAAGAAGGCGCCAAATGCTGCAGCTGCGGCGCGCCGCTCAAGCTCAACCGGGGCGTTGAGGTCGGAAACATCTTCCAGCTCGGCACCAAGTACACCGAGAGCATGCAGATGGTTTACACCGATCAGGACGGAAAACAGCAGACCCCGATCATGGGCTGCTACGGCATCGGCGTCGGCCGGCTGGCCGCCTGCATCATCGAGTCCCACCACGACGACTACGGCCCGATCTGGCCCTACGCGGTCGCCCCGTGGCAGATCCACATCTGCGCACTGAGCAACAAAAAGATGGATGTGCAGCCGGTTGCAAGGGAGCTGTACGACAAGCTGAGCAAAACCTACGAGGTGATTCTCGACGACCGCGGCGCGAACGCGGGGGTGCAGTTTGCCGACGCCGATCTGCTCGGCGTCCCGATCCGTATCGTGGTCAGCGTCAAAAACATCGAAAACGGTGAAGTGGAGATCTCCACCCGGGACAAATCCATTCAGACCAAGGTCAAGCTCGAGGACGTCGAGGCAGAAATTGCAAAGATCGTCGCTCAAATTCAATAATACAACAACGACCGCCCGGCTTTTTTGGATAAAAGGCCGGGCGGTTGTTTTTCATTGATTCCTACCGGACTGCATACAAAGGAGGTGGTTTAGACGAAATGTTGATTCACGCAACGGATGGTCTGCAAAGTAATTTTTCTGGATTCAAAACCTGCCAGACAGATTTGATGGTCAGAGTATTCGCTGCTTCTGAGGCACATGCGTATATTTTGAAGGAAAGAGTATCACCTGATTGGTTGTTGTATGGATTCTGCGGCGCAAGAACCATCTCTCTTCGATGACAATCCGGAAAAGGTTTCTCCCGGACTGGGTGCAGGCTTTTTGATGAAGGAACGCAGTTGTGGTCAGGTGCCTGGCCGGGGAGAGAGTAGGGCTGTTGAATCGGTATGTCCAAATCAAACGCAAGAGGGACTGTATTTCTACGGTCCCTCCCTTTTTATTTTTTATGGTTTTTTTTCAGGCTATCCCGGAGTTCATCTATGACTTTGCCGAGGCTGGGGATGTGCATTGTAGGAAATGCCTTGAGCAGACGGCGCTGGGAAAACGACCGTTTTCCCAGGTGCAGGGTGTACTTCCTGCGGAGCTGCTCGATGCGGTTCCTGCGGGTTTGGTTGGCTTCCTTATTGCCTGAGAGTTCGGCAAACAGCTCAGAAATGCGGCTGTTTTCCAGTCTGCGTTTGAGTTCTTCCCCACTTTCATAGAGTCCACTGCTCTCATACAGCGCGTGCAGGTCCCGTTTGATCTGCCCGAGAGAGCGTAGTTTTTTGGAGAGTTTGAGCGCGGCCCAAACAGATTGCACACAGTCGGCCAACAGGAGCGCAAGCAGGATGTAGAGCAGAATGGTGCCGGTTTTGGTGGGAATCTGATCCACCAGCTTCGCGACCGGCGGCTGGATGATTTGAATGATGGTCAGCGAGAGAACACCCCAGGCAATCGAAATCTGCAGGCAGATGCGGCCCTGAAAATTGAATTTTTTGTCGCTGTAATCCCACCATTTGGCGTGGAACAGCTTTTCCATCAGCCACCCGGTGAAGTATTCGATCACGCTTGCGACGATCATACCGCCGAGGAACACATCGGTGAGCCGGCCCTGAAAGGGGGTGAGAAACATGATGATGGCGCACATCCCCACCCCATAGATCGGGCAGATGGGGCCGTTGAGGAACCCCCGGTTGACAAATCGGTGTTCCCGGCTACTGACGAGCACCGTTTCCATCGCCCACCCCAGGAAACTGTAAAAAAAGAAGTAGAACAAAAGCTGGTAAAGGGTGAATCCCTGTATAGCGGCTGAGAGCATGTTGATTCCTCCTGTCTTGTTGTGTGGCAACCAAATTTCTTGCCAATCGCTGTTTTCTATGATAGGATAGATGAAATTGATCTTTACGAAAAGGGGGAGAACGGTTTGTTTGAATCAGAATTCTGCACCGTGACGTTTGCCGCCCCGGAACATGCGGTGGTTGTGCAGTGGAAAAAGGCCTGCTGCGGCGAGGACTACCGCAAACCAGTTCGGCATGCGCTCCGGCTGGCGCAGGTGCACAAGGGGTGTGCGCTCATCATCGACGCGCGCAACGGCTTTGAGGATGAACCGGAGGATGTCGCATGGGGGTTTACCGAATTTATCCCTCAGCTTGCACAAGCGGGCTGCACCAGGGTCGTCACAATACTGGACGAGACAAACGACATTGAGGACGAGATGGACCTGTGGACCAAGGAGTTTCAAAACTATTTTAAGGTCGACCGGACGACGTCTTATGAAGGGGCGGCAGATCTTTTGCGCGTTTCTGTCACTGATCCAGGGGAAAACGGCTGAGCGGATGCACAGCTTTGAGCAAAACAGCGCGTGCGGAACTTGCACGTTTCTATTAATATATGATTCTTCTTTTATTTATAGCACTTTTTTGGCGAACCGCAAGGGTTTTTCAGTGAAATTCGCGAAAAGTTAAAATGTAGCTTTGAGTTCACAAAATATTTACAAGTCAATTTTTGAAAAAGCTTGCAAAGGGCCGAAACCTGCGGTATAATGACCAAGTAAGACTGTTCCAAGATATGCGTTGAAGCGAAAGGTGGCCGCCAAACGGCGGGGAATTTTCGTGGAGTATGTCCGATTTTAAACCGGGCGACAAAACTTAATGATTTTCAACACGGCAGAGGCCAGGACTGGAAAACCGCTGTCTCCTTAGGAGAGTGCGGCCTTTTAAGCTGGTTCGCGCTGGTGAGAAAATGTGTTTTTGTGTTTGCCGGAAAACATCTTGTTTTGCGGTTATTTTATTGCTCAAACGCGAAACACACGGCGACGTGTTAAGTTGAGTCGAGCCCCCAGGTGAATTTTTAGGAGGCGATGACAAGTGGCAGTCAAAGAAAAAATCCGTATCAGGCTGAAAAGCTATGATCACAACCTCATCGACCAATCTTGCCAAAAGATTGTCGAGAGTGCAAAAAGAACAGGAGCGAGAGTTTCGGGTCCGATCCCTCTTCCGACTAAGAAAGAGGTCGTCACCATCCTGCGCGCCGTCCACAAATACAAGGACAGCCGCGAGCAGTTTGAAATGAGAACGCACAAACGTCTCATCGACATCCTCAGACCGTCGAATAAAACTGTGGAAGCTCTTCAGAATCTTGAACTTCCTGCCGGTGTAGAAATCGAAATCAAGCTTTAATTTTAGATGGAAAGCGGCAGGTCATGTTGGGAGGTTCCCCTCTCAACCAATAACCTTATAGCAGGAGGAAACACCAATGAAAAAAGCGATTATCGGCAAAAAAGTCGGTATGACTCAGATTTTCGATGAAAATGGCAAAGTCATTCCGGTCACTGTCGTCGAAGCCGGCCCCTGCGTCGTCGTTCAGAAGAAAACAGTCGAGAACGACGGCTACGAAGCAGTTCAGGTAGGCTTTAGCGATCTCAAACCCCACAAAGTGAACAAGCCCACAGCCGGACACTTTGCAAAAGCGGACGCCGCCCCGAAACGCCACCTCAAAGAGTTCCGTCTCGAAGACTGCGCGTCCCTCAACCTCGGCGACCTGATCAAAGCGGACGTTTTCGCAGAAGGCGACATTGTAGACGTCTGCGGCACCAGCAAGGGTAAGGGTTTTGCAGGTACCATCAAACGCTACGGCAACGCGAGTCTCAAGGCGAGCCACGGCACCGGCCCTGTCGGCAGACATGCGGGCTCCATGGGCGCTGCATCCGACCCGTCGAGAATCCCCAAAGGCAAAAAAATGCCTGGTCAGATGGGTAACGAAACCGTAACCATCCAGAACCTCACGGTTGTTAAAGTAGACGCTGAAAACAACCTCATCGCACTGCGCGGCGCGATCCCCGGCCCGAACGGCGGCATCGTCACCATCGCCAACAGTGTGAAAAAGGCATAGGAAGGAGGAAAAGTATCATGCCAAACGTTGCAGTAATGAATATGGCGGGTAAAGAAGTCTCGAAGATCGATCTTTCTGATGCCATTTTCGGAATTGAACCGAACAAAGCGGTTCTTCACATGGCGGTTGTCAACTATCTGGCAAACCAGCGCCAGGGCACCCAGTCGACGCTGACCCGCACTGAGGTCAGAGGCGGCGGCAGAAAGCCGTGGAGACAGAAGGGAACCGGCCATGCGCGCCAGGGTTCCACCCGTTCCCCGCAGTGGACACACGGCGGCGTAGCGCTCGGCCCGAAGCCCCGCGACTACAGCTACTCGCTCAACAAAAAGGTGAAGAGACTCGCGATGAAATCCGCTCTTTCCGCCAAAGCGGTTGACAACGACCTGATCGTCGTCGACTCGATTGCCCTTGCGGAGTACAAGACCAAAGAGGTCATCAAGATGCTCGGCGCACTCGGCGCAGACAAAAAGGCGCTGATCGTTCTGCCTGAGATGGACGCCAAAGTTATCAAAAGCGCGGCCAACATCCCCGGCGTGCGCACCGCACAGGTCAACGAATTAAACGTATACGACATCCTCAACCACGATAAGCTCATCGTCGTCGAGGCTGCTGCCCACAAAATCGAGGAGGTGTACGCATAATGAAAGTTGCACAGGATATCATTTTGCGCCCCATCGTGACCGAACGTTCGATGGAGGGTATGCAGGATAAAAAATACACCTTTAAGGTAGCAAAAGACGCCAACAAGATTGAAATTGCCAAAGCGGTGGAAACCCTCTTCGGCGTTTCGGTTGCCAAGGTGAACACCATGAACTGCAAGGGCAGATATGTTCGCCAGGGCCAGACCGGCGGCTACAGACCCAACTGGAAAAAAGCAATCGTTACACTCAAAGAGGATTCAAAGGGTATTGAATTCTTCGAGAACATGTTCTAAACAGCGTTTGAACCTGTTCAAGGTAATGTATGGCAGCCACTGCTCGCTGCCGCTAAACCAATCAGAAGGAGAATGTCAAAGTGGCTATTAAAAGTTATAAACCGACCACTCCGTCGAGACGCCAGATGACAGTGACCGACTACTCCGGCCTGTCCAAGGTGGATCCGGAAAAAAGCCTGCTTGCGCCTTTGAAAAAACACTCGGGCCGTAACAACACAGGCAGAATCACCGTCCGTCACCGCGGCGGCGGAAACAGACAAAAATACCGCATCATCGACTTCAAGAGAGACAAAACCGGCATGGACGCGACTGTGCTCACCCTTGAGTACGATCCGAACCGCTCGGCTCACATCGCTCTTGTTCAGTACGAGGATGGCGAGAAACGCTACATCGTAGCCCCCCACACCCTCAAGGTCGGGGATATCGTTCGCAACGGCGCCGACGCCGACATCAAGCCGGGCAATGCACTGCCGCTGGCCAACATCCCGGTCGGTACCTTCATCCACAACATTGAGCTTTATCCGGGCAAGGGCGCACAGCTCCCATGGAACACGAAGAAAAAATTTTGACACAGGAGCAGAGGGCGGCGGTACAGCAG
>CBCSOX010000157.1:0-6468 GCA_965141735.1 uncultured Oscillospiraceae bacterium
CCTGAGTTGCGTTGAGGGAGCTGTTGACTTTCTGTGCCTGATCGAGGGCTGCGGTGAAGGAGGCCTGCACTGAGGCGATGACCTGGCTGAACGACGGGGCGTTCTTTTGCGCAACTGCGTAGTCGATGACCGCCTGCAGGATGGCTTTGTTTGCGGTTTCCTGAATCTGTACCTTTTGGTAGGGCTGCACCAAGGTGGTTCCAACGATACCGTACACTTTCGCCGCGCTGTTCGGGGCGTTCACCGCGTTTTGCAGCGAAGTGGCGACCACAACGGTCAGCTCATTTTCCCCGTCTTGGAGGTAGCCGTCCAGGTCGACCTGTTTGGTCACCTGGTCCGCCGCGGGGAGCTGCTTGCCGTTGAGATAGACCTGGAACGTCTCTCCAACGCCGGTGAACGAAAGGGTTGCGCCTGTGTTGGCAGTATCCTCCATCTCAAAGGTGGTGGTGTAGGTTCCGATGCCCGAAACAGCGCCGCCCACTTCGGGGATGCTGCTCCAGGGCACTGCGTCGGTGTGGCCTTCGTAAATAACGTCTTTTGCGGTAATTTTCGCGTCGTCCGGGTCGCCGGAGGTCCAGCTCTCAACACTCAGGTCCCAACCGTTGATTTCGATGGGGGCGGCGAGATCGGCGCAGTTGCCGGCGTACACCTTGCCTTCGCTTGTGGTGACCGAGTAGGGGCCGTTCTGGTCCACCTTTGCGGTGAGCATGCCGTTGTCATAGCCGAGCTTGACGGTACTCTCGGTCGCGTGGACTTCTTCGCCGCTGCCGAACGCCGCGCCGATGCCAAACAGAACCGCATCGTTTCCAGTCAGTGTAACCGTTGCTGTGACACTCTTTCCGTCACTGGTGTATTCAGCGAGCGGGGTGACCTCGCCTGTCCAGGTGTTGAGCAGGTAGGGTGCTCCGTCGCCCTGCATAGTGACGGTGACGGTGGTCTCCTGATCCGAAGTGTTGTAGAAGTAGTAAATCTCCCCGCCATCCATCGAGCGGTGAATCGGGAGAACCGCGGTGTCCGGTTCGGCTTTCCGCGCTGCCGGAGCAACGCCGAGCTCCAAGAGGGCTTTGCCGATGTCGCTGGTGCTCTCCACCACTGCGACGCTGTCTTTTTCGAGCAGCTCCTGCATCATCGCGGCGATTTCAGCGTTGTCCTCGATGAGCGAGGTGGAGATGCAGGGGAGATTGTTTGCAAAGACAAGGGCAAGGCCTGCGTCTGCAAACGAGATGAGCTTCTGCATGGTTTCTTTGGACATTGCGGTCTCGTTGTCAATGACCATCGCCTTGTAGGCGGGACCGCTTTCGTTGAGGACGCCGTTTGTGACGGCTGCCGAGTCAAGGGTGAGCAGTTCGGGGGTGAACAGCTGATAGGAGTAACCCTCCGCAGTCAGGGCGCTTCCGTCGTAGAACGGGCCGCCGCCCTGTGCGTTGCCCATGCTCTCGTACACTGCGACGTCGGTTTTCTGCACGCCCTGCTGGAGGGCATACTGGAAGCGGCGCAGATTTCCCGAGAGGTCGGCGATCTGTGTCCACTGTGGATCGCGGGAGCTCCAGGTGCCTGAACAAGAGGTGCCAAACGCGTGGTTGCCCGGCCAGGCCGATTCGGGGGAGTACAGGTAGCTGTAGCCGTGGAACACCAGCGCATTGACGCCGGCGGAGTAGTTTTTGTAGGCCGCCTTCATTAGGTCGTCCCAGGCATAGCCGTAGGCGCCGCCCTGCGAAAAGCTCGCGGCAAACTCAGAGGAGAGGACAGGTGTATTGCCGCCCATGTCCCGCCCGGCGGCGAGCATGCTGAACCCATCGAACCGATCGGAGAAGCCGATGCTCTCGCCCTCCGGAATTGTGACGGTTGCAGCACACAGCCCGGTGTCGATGTTGCCGCCGTAGGTCTGGGTGCGGAAGCCCATGCCAAAGCGGTTTTCCGCCCAGTCCATGATGGTGGCGATGTGCTGGTTGAGGTAGCAGCCTGCCCAGGAGTCGATCATGTCGCCGCGGACACGGTTGTATTTGTACTCGGTGTCGTTTGCAATGACAAACGGCGCATTGGATTCGAGATCAATCCCAGTGCTGTTGCGTTCGGAGGAATGGCCGTTGGAGGGGATGCCCAGTGTGTAGGGCAGGACGTCGAGCATGTCGTAGCCGCAGTTTTGATTGAAAGTGTCCATCAGTGTGGAGGTCCAGATGTTCTGTGCGCTGTAGCTGAAGTTGTCCTCGAAGAAGTTGCCGCCCACCTCTTGGAGCAGCGCTTCGATCTCGTCGTCGACCACGTGTTCCTCAAAGTAGCGGATGAATTCCTCTGCGCCCGCCTCGTTGTACATGTCGAGGCAGTAGCCGGTGTAGTTGGTGTCGGGGTTGTTGTAGGTGCTGTACTTAATGGTCGCGCCGGTCGAGTGCTCGTACACCTCGATGACGACATAGTTGTCCTCCGGCGCGGTGAAATTGTAGTTCCCGTTCTCATCCGCCTCAAGCTTGACCATGGTGCTGTCGTCGACAGCGTATTGCAGCCATTTGGTTGTCACTGCGTTGTCCCCGTAGCCGCTGGTTTTGCTGAATTCCTTGGTGCTTTCATATTTTGCGGCGTACACGCCGAGCAGGTTGACCGAAGCGTCGCTCTGGGTAATTGCCACGTAGTCTCTCGTGAGCTGAGTGTAGCGTTCCCCGGCACTCAGCTCGTTTGCCGCGTAGACCGCTTCCTTCATCACCGCGTCGCTTTCGATGTCGATCTCATCCGATGCAGCCGGCCAGTGCGGCCCCATTGTGATGTCCACTGTCATGCCGTAGGTTTTGGCGGATTTGAGCACCTGGCGCAGCGTTTCGGTCCAGTAAGAGCTTCCAAAGAGATAGCTCTCCTCTCCGTCCCCCTCCTCAAGCGCCTTGTACTCCGACTCGGTCAGGCCTTCATAGACGTTGGCGAGTTCCACTGTGCTGTAGCCGGCCTCAGCGAGTTCTGCCATCTCCCGGTCAATCTCCTCGAGCAGTTCGGGAGAGGATGCGGGGTAACCCGAGGGGAGCCAGTAGCGCACCTTGAGCATCGAATCCTCGTACATCGGGTTGGCAAACTCTGTGGCAAAGCTGGTTGGCTGTGTGGCCGCCGATACCGGGGCGATGCCGGACAGGCAGCTGGCACACAGCGCGGCCGCCAGCAGAGATGCGAGCAATTTTCGGGCTCGTTTCATCATAATTTCTCCTCATTTCAAACAGTTTGACAAAATAGGTTGTTTGTCTGCTTCCATTCTAGCAAATCTGCACTGTATATTTTAGGGGGTAATTTGAGGTGTTTGTGGCTTTTTTTATGCTGTTTGCACAGGGAGAGGGAGACAATCAGAAAAAAATCCCCGTCCAGCGCGCGCCGGGCGGGGATTTGGTTCTTAAGACCTGGTTAGCCGAACGCTGCAGTTTGGGTTGAGGCAATGTCTCCAAGACAGCAGGCCTTACATTTGTTTTGCATCGGTTCCAGGGCAATTCACGGGTGAACAGGCGCGGAGGGGAGAGATGGAGGACGCCTGCGGGCTTTTATCCGCCAAGGATGACAACGTGTTCCAGTGGCCAGTTTGGTCACCGAACTTACTAGTTGTTCAAATAGCTGGGACGGTTTAGATACCTATTGAATTGAGGGGGGCCGCAGGGCGTGGCTTTTTCGGTACTGATTGGGGGATACCTTGTGTTTTTGCTTGAAAACGCGGTAAAAGTGGCTCACGTCGTTGTAGCCCACGATTTCGACCACCTGGTCGATGGGAAGGGAGGAGTGGGCCAGGTAGCGGCAGGCGTGCTTGAGCCGGATGTCCTGCACCAGGCAGGAGAATTTTTGATTAAACTGCTTTTGGATCAACCTGGAGAGATAGCTCGGCGTGTAATTGAAATGTTCTGCAATGGACGAAAGGGTCACTGTCGAGTAATGCCGCTCAATGTAATCCTCAATCTGGAGCATCAGCTGAAAATTGGAAGTATCGGCTGGCGCCTCCTCTGCGTTTTTTTGGTGCAGCCTCGAGAGTTTGGAAAAAAGCTCAATGAGCTTAGCCTGAATAATGCTTTGATAGAAGTCCTGCTGCTGAAAATATTCTTCAATAATGCTGTGAATGAGCTCGGTCAGCGCGTTGTCGCAGGAGAAAAACAGATACGGCTGCTTCTGGCGCACATTGTAAAGCGAATCCAAAAAGAAGCGGCAGACCGACTCGGATTCCGAGAGCATCTGAACAAAGATTTTTTCAATCAGTTCCCGTTTGATCAGAATGTTGAAGACGAGGTCGTCGCTTGACCGGGTAAAACAGCGGTGCTTGGCCTGTGGGGAGAGCAGCACCAGCGAATCCTCCGGCTGGTCGATTTGCTGGCTGCCGATGATGTTGTGAAAAGTCCCTTGGTAGACATAGCTCATCTCAAAAAAATCGTGGTTGTGCGGGTAGGGGTTGGGATTCCTCGCCGGTTCCTTTCGCCAGGGGCAGCCGTGGAACAGGATGAACACCTGTCCACCGAAAACAAACCATTCCTCATCCGGCGTCGTGCTGTAGCCGTATTTTTGATTCTGCTCGCTCACCCGCTGCTGGAGGCTGTAGCCAGCCTGGGAAATCCTTTTTTTGTACTCCTGCATCTGTTGCTCTGCTGCCCGCAGATAGATCCCGATGTCTTCAATCACAGCAATCATCTCCCCGCAAAATGAATTTCTATCTCTATCATAACATAAAAAAACAGGAGATGAACTGTGGTTGGTTTGCTTCTTTGTGTGGATTATTTGTTTTTTCTCAATTCAGACGTAGATTCTTTCGGAAACAGTCCGGCGGGGAAACAGAGCACTGGGGTCCAGATCAAACGTTGCTGTACAGGATCAGCGGATGGCGGAAATTCGGCTAAGTTGTAGGTTTTTCCCGTTAGCGTCCAACAGGCCGCCCGACACTGAACCCCAGACCGCAAACTGTTGAACATCATCTGCAGTTGACAAGAATTCTGCTAGGTTGTGGTCTTTTCCCGATAGCGCCCCGGCGTGGTGCCGTAGTGTTCTTTGAATCGGCGGTTGAAATGGCTCAGATCAAAAAAACCGGATTCCTTTGCGATTTTTTCCACCGTCCAGTCGGTGCTGCGCAGCTGCCGGGATGCGTTGCTGAGCTTAAGTTCGAGCACGGTTTCAGAAAAGGTCTTGTTGGTGAACTGTTTGATCTTTTTTCCGAGGTGATGCTCCGAGTAGTGGAATTCCTGTGCCATTTCTTTGAGAGAGGTGGTCTGATAGTGTTTTTGCAGATAGGAGAGGATGCAGATAATTTCAGAATCCTCGTTCGCCTCCATGTCGACCGCCTTGATGTTCCGCCAGTGGTCGCGGATGAGCGAGGAGAGCAGCAGGTTGCAGTAGGAGGCGAGCACCTGGCCTTTGAGCGGCTTGTCTTGAGCGGATTCCCAATACATCGCCTGCAGCAGCTGCAAAAACATTTCGTCTTTACCGACATGGATGATAATCTGATGCTGCGCCTGGTCGTTGGACAGGGAAAAGGCAAGGAAGTTGGAGATGGCGTTCTGTTCCTCAAGCAGGGTACCGAGCAGCTGGTCAAACAGTTCCCGCTCAAACAGGACGTTGAGTACAATACTGTCGTCGTCCGCGACGTAGATCATGTGGGCGGTGTTGGGTGCCATAATGCAGAGGTCCCCCTCCTCGAGCGGATAGGTGACCCCGCGGTAGATCTGTTCGCACCGCCCCGAGAGCACCACCGGCATCTCAAAAAAGTCGTGCTTGTGAAAGTTTTTCGGCATGTACCGGGAATGTCTCATCACCCGCACCGGGAGGTCCCGGAGAAAGAACTCCTTTTTGAGCAGCCGGGAGCCGTCCTGCTGGAGGGGATTGACTTCCCAGACCTTAGGACGCGCGATGTACTCCTGAATCTTCTGTTCTTCCTCTGGAGGAAACATTTGAAGCCCATGCTCCCAGCGGTACGCCATGCGCTGGAGCAACTCGTGCGGATGAAACTCGCACAGCTGCGCAATAAAATCCTCTGTTTTCATCTTCTTTCTCCTTTTCTCCCATTTAGAATCTATCACTATTATACAGAATTACTCTGAAAAACACAACAGCTCTGTACACAATCCGAGTTCCCAGCGTACATAGACGGAAAAAATCAAACCCGCTATAATGAAATTGTCACTGGCAGACTCTGCTTCCATCAACAACAGTGATACACCAAAAAGGAGGAAAGAAAATGAGAAAGAGATTTGGAACCAAAACGCTCTCGGCGCTCCTCGCGCTGACCATGGCAGCGGGCATGAGCACAGGGCTGCTGACCACCGCCCAGGCGTCCCCCTCTGCAAGCGCTATTTCGGCGGAGGAATTCCGCAGCCCCGGCATGCAGTACCGTCCCGGCGTGCGCTGGTGGTGGTCGATGGGAACGACTACCGAGGAGCTGCTTGAGCAGATCGACTACCTGGCGGAGAACAATTTCGGCATGATCGAGATCGTCCCGTTCAACAGCGGTTACATCACGGATCAAAACGCAAG
>CBCSOX010000158.1:0-6448 GCA_965141735.1 uncultured Oscillospiraceae bacterium
GGCTATCATCTGGTCGAGGAAAAACGGCCGGGACAGTATTTTCCCCTTTACGAGGACGAGCGGGGGAGCTACATCCTCAATGCAAAAGACCTCTGCCTGATTGAACATCTGGGAAAACTGCTCGACGCGGGGGTAACAAGTCTCAAAATTGAGGGGAGAGCGAAATCTTCCTATTATGTCTCGGTGATCACCAACGCCTACCGGATTGCGCTCGATGGCTTTACCAGCGACCCCACCTGGCAGGTGGAGCCCTGGCTGCTCGACGAGGTGTGCAAGGTCAGCCACCGCCGCTATGACACCGGATTCCTCTTTGGCAGGCCGGAGGGTGGCCAATACACCGAAAATGGCGGCTATCTGAGAAACTTTGACGTTGTGGCAGTTGCCGACCGAGCCGATGGGGAGTTCCTTTTCTGCACCCAGCGCAACAAGTTTTCCAAGGGAGATACTGTCGAATTGCTCGAACCGGGCAAGCGTCCAGTTGAGCTGCGGGTTGCCGAGTTGTATGATGGGGAGGGCAACCCGGTAGAGGCCGCCTGCCATCCGATGATGAAACTCAGAATCCCCTTTGTGGGAGATGTCGCGGAAGGGGCCATTCTGCGCAAGCAAAAATAATAGTTTGAGAGCAAGTTTTCAAGCCGTCAAAATTGTTCCGCTGAAAACGTGCTGTTTTCAGCGCAACGGAAGCGAACAGGATTGTGTTCTCATGCAATTGGTTCAAAATTGTGTTTTGGCTGGTTCTGTGGTATACTGGACCAAGAATTGACAAAGACATGTGGTGATTTGATTGAAAAAGTTCCGAATCAGGCGGGTGGATGTACAGGTATCCATTTTTTCTGCTGTGATCGTCCTCGCCGCAGTGATGGGCACGTTTTATTTTCAGTATCGGGCCACCTATGGGGATATGATCCGAGGTCTGGCGGACAGGGCGTATGCAATCTACAATTATGTGGACAATTCTCTGGATAAAACCACTTTTGATCAGATCAACTCCGCACAGGACAAGCTCGAACCGTCTTACCTGGAGATGAAGGAGTCGCTGGAGGGCGTCAAAACCTCCTCTGATGTGCGTTACCTGTACACCGCGAAAAGAAATGAGCAAGGGGAGTTTGTCTACATTGTGGACGGGCTCCCTTCTGATGCGGAGGATTTCCGCAATCCCGGCGACCCGATCGAGCCGGAAATCTATCCTGCGATGCAGCGCGCGCTCGACGGCGAGGTCGTCCTGCCCGATGAAATCAAGGACACCACCTGGGGCAAGGTCTTTGTCACCTATTTTCCGATTCACAGCGGGGAGGAGGTTGTCGGTGTGCTCGGCATGGAGTTTGAAGCGGAGCACCAATACGACACCTTCCGGGCTATCCGCATCTTTACCCCCATTGCCGCATTGCTCGCCTGTGCGGTCGCAATGGGGCTCGCCCTGCTTCTCTTTCGGCGGATTTCCAACCCGACCTATCGAGATTTGGCCAACACTGACCAACTCACACAGCTCAAAAACCGCAATGCCTACGACGTTGACCTGCGCAATCTCATCGCCCGCCGCCGCGGACCCGGGATGGGAGTTGTGGTGCTGGACCTGAACAATCTGAAACTTGTCAACGACCGGTTTGGACATCAGGCGGGAGACGCTTATATCCGCGCCGCTGCCGAAGCGATCCGCAGGGCGGTCAGCGGACAGACCGCCGCCTACCGGGTAGGGGGAGACGAATTTGTATTGCTTGTCCCCAAGGCGGATGCGAGCGGGCTTACACTTTTAACTGGGCAAATTACGGATGAATTCAACTGCGTCAAGCCAGAGTGTGGGGTCAGCCTTTCCATTGCCATGGGTTACGCTCTGTTTGACAGGAAAAAAGATCAAAACCTATCCGATACTTACCGCAGGGCAGATCAAGCCATGTACCACAACAAGGAAACGCGGCGTTGATGGGGAAGGGGGGACACCCTTTCCCCATTTTTGTGCGGCGGGCGTTTAAAAGAGCTTAGTAAAGGCGAGCAGGATGAGAATCGCCCCCCCTGCCCAGGAGAGGTTGAGATTCGCGCTTGATGCGACCCTTCTGCCGACTGCGCACCCGACCCGGATGGCGATGAGTCCGACGATGAAAGAAAAAAGGACCATTTCCACCGGATTTGCGTTGGTGAGCCCCGCGCCGAAGCCGGTTGCGAGCCCGTCGAGAGACAGGGCGACCGCGAGGGAAGACGCTTCCCCAACCGACAGGGATTTGGAGTGGTTGACATCCGCCTCGGTGCTGTCTGCGTAAATGCGCAGCATAAAGTGCAGGTCGAGGAGCTTAAACTTGATATCCTTCGTTTTGGTGCAGCTTTTTTTGATGCAGGTTTTGATTGCGCTGTCGAGCAGCCGGGTGATGCCGAGAATTAAAAGGATCAAAAATGACAGGACAGCCGCAAGATGTGGGGACACATACGGCTTGACAACAGACCCGAGCAGCAGGGAAACGGCGAGGAACGCTGAGCAGATTCCGCTCATAAACAGGGCGGACAGCCAGGGCACCTTGATCTTTTCCACGCCGAACGAAAAGCTCGCCACCAGCGCGTCCAAGCTGAGAGCAGACACGAGCAGCAGCGCTTCGAGAGCTTGCAGGAGCATACAAACACCACCTTATTTCTTTATACTATGACCCCCAAATGGGGAGTGTGCATTGCGGAGGGATTTGACGATGAAGCAAGAACTACTGCCTGGGGGCGACCGGCTGGAGCGCTCCCGCAGCGCCGCCGTCCTTCATTTTGCGGGCAGAAGGCGGGTGCTCAGCAGTTCCCCGCTCAACGGAGGAATGCGGGACGATCTGCGCTGTGTCTTCAATTACGATGAGCTGCGGGGAGGCAGCGGCCGCTGTGAACTGCGTGCGCCCACCTACCGGGAACATCTCGCCGTGGTCGCCGAGGAACTGGGGCTGGACCCCGATCGGGCCACTGGGCTGAGCACTTCGGCGCACATTCGCAATCTCGCAGTCAGGTCCGAAAGCATTGGCGGCTGTACTGTCACGGCCCTGGTCACCGGCGGGGTGGATGTCAACGGCGGCCGGGTGGGGGACCCTGCGTCCTGGACCGAACGGGAGGGACTGCCCGAGCCGTTTTCACCCGGCACAATCAACATTTTGCTTCACCTGAGCGCCGATCTCAGCCCGGGCGGGATGGCGACCGCCCTAATGCTCTGCACCGAGGCCAAGGCCGCTGTGTTGCAAGAGTTGCTCTGTGAGAGCTGCTATTCCTGCTCCCTTGCAACTGGGACAGGGACCGACGGGGTGGTTGTCATTGCAAATCCGGAATCCAAGCTCCATCTCTTCAACGCGGGCCAGCACTACAAGCTGGGGGAAGTGATTGGCAGGACGGTGCATTCCGGCTTGAGGGAGGCCCTGTTTCTTCAAACCGGCCTCTGCCCGGAGCAGCAGCACAGCGCTCTGCGCCGTCTCAAACGGTACGGCGTTTCCGACGTCGCCCCACAGCTCGATCAGAATCCGGAGATTGTAGCCGCCGCGTCGCTCTGTGCCCACCTGCTCGACCAGCTCGAATGGGGAATGCTCACCCCAGCGGGGGCGGCAAACGCGGCAAACGCGGTCCTGCGCTCGCTCGAGCCTTTGTGCGGGAGACAAAGCGTGACAATTGTGCCACAGGAGGATGCGCAGGCGGTCTCCCGCGACATCATTCGAGAAATTTCCAACACGATTGCCCCTTGACGGATGGGACAAAGTGTGGCATAATAAGGTTGCAAATTGAATCAGGCATACGGTTGCAGCGCTTGCTGCATGAAAAGGGAACACGGTGAAAAACCGCGACAGCCCCCGCTACTGTGAGAAGGATGACGCTCTCAAAGCCACTGGATGAAGATCCGGGAAGGGAGAGCGGAAGATGATTTCGAGTCAGGAGACCTGCCGTATCGCCAAAGCATCAGTTCTTTCGGTGGGAGAGAAATGTGATGAACCGGGGCGAAGTGCCCTTGTTTTGAAGCATTGAACAGACTGCTCCCGTAGTCTGTTTTTTTGTTGTCCAAAACACTCTGTTTTGGGAATCATCCTGCGGAAAGTCAAACCATCTGATTTTCAAAGGAGAAATGTGTATGAAAACGATGAGCAAACGTTTGGGCGCAGTGCTTCTCGCCTGCGCGCTCACGATCTCCAGCTTTGTGAGCGTGACGGCGGCGCAGACTGCTCCCGCCAAAACGGCACTGAGCTGGGAACAGTTTTTGGGAAATGAAACCCTGCGCGGCGTTTCGGATGCAAAAACGCCGACAAGTGGGGACGATCTGAAAAAGAACTGGGAGGTTGACCTCTCTGAGAGTGCATATGATTGGTCGGCAACGCCCGGCACTCCGATCGTGGTGGGCGACTTTGTCTACTGCTATATCAAAAACCAAATTCACAAGATTGACAGCACGACGGGTGAGATTGTCAAAAGCGCGGAAGCGCCCGGCAGCAGCATGTTTTTTATCACAATTGCCTACGGCGATGGCAAGATCTTTGTCCCTCGCGAAAGCTCGGACAAAAACTATGTCATTGCCTACGACGCGGAGACGCTGGAGAAGCTGTTTGAAACCGAAGCAATCCCCGGGGCGCAGCTGCAGTCCCCGGTGATCTACCACGACGGTTACATCTATCTCGGTAGCCGGGCGGGAAATCCGGAATATGTCTGCTTCAGCACCCAAGACACCGACCCCTCCACTCCGGACGAGGTCGTTGAGGCGGCCTGGTCCCAGGCCGCTCCTGAGGGCTCGCTCGGCTTTGGCTCAATCGGCGCCGCGTTCAAAGGAGACACCTGTTTCTTTGCCGACGCGTCGGGCACCGTCTATTCGGTCAATGCCAAAACGGGCGCGCTGATCGATTCGTTCAAGCTCCCCAACGATGAATTTGTGAGCTCTACCCTCAATTACTATGAGAAAAATAACCGCCTTTACATTTCGGCAAACGGCGGCTCGGCGGTGGTCCGTTCCTACGAGGTCAACAAGGACGGCAGTCTGAATCAAGACAGCATGAAGATGTACAATTCCGGCTGGTCGGGCGGCGGCACTCAGTCGAGCCCGGTCATCTACAACGACCGCCTCTATCTCGGCGGTGGCGGCGGCACCATGGGCAGCACCGAGCCGTTCCATGTAGTGGATGCCAATACCATGCAGGAGATTTACACGGTGGAGGGCCTGGTGACCAAGGGCTCCGCGGCAATCACCACCGCATACGCAACCGAAGAAAACGGCAACCAGGTCTATGCCTATCTGGTTCCCTACGCGCCGCAGGGCGATTCGTCGGTGCTGTACATCCTCAAGGACAAGGAAAACCAGACGGAGCCGGACGTTGAAATTGTCCAGAACGTCGGAGAAAAGCAGTACTGCTCTCAGACCATGGCAATTGACAAAAACGGCAATCTCGTGTTCTACAACGACGCGAGAAAACTGTACAGCTTCGGCCGTGCGGACGAGGCGAGCCGCGCGGTGACCGGAGAAGACGTGGAACAGCAGATCAGCCGTCTGCCCGAGGTGGACAGCTTTGAGTACTACAACGAATTTGAAGTCAAACGCATCCAGGAGCGTTACAACAATCTGAGCGATGCGGAACAGGCAAAGGTGACAAGCATCCAGAAGCTGGAGGAGATCCTCGCTGTTTCCTCCCAGGACCCGATCGAGCGGATGGAGCAGGGCATTGCCTCAATCCCCGCGCTCGACGAGATCACGCTGAATGATCAGAGCAAAATTCAGACCCTCTACACCGCCTACAACAACTTCTCCGTTGAGGACCAGGCAAAGGTCAGCGGCGCAGACAAACTGCTCGCGGCTTACGCAAAGATCGCCGAACTGCGCGATGAAGAGCTGGTGGGCGGCCTGATCGCTGCTATCGACGCCCTTCCGGCTGTCGAAGCGCTCACCAAGGCTAGCGACGAAGCGTCTGTCTCCGCACTCACTGCCCGCTACAACGAGCTCTCCACTGCTCTCCAGCAAAAGGTGAGCAACGCGGATAAACTCGAAAAGGCGGCCGCCCGCATCGAGGAGATCAAACAGCAGCTCGAGCAGGTAGACGCGCTGATTCAGGAAAAACTTCAGGGCGTCAAGCTCACGATGGACAACATCGGCCTCATCGACGAGATTGACAAAGCGGCGGAAGGGCTCGTTCAGTCCGACCTCGAGACCCTTTCCTCCTATAACGGCGTCTTGCAGCCTGCCAAACGCACAGCAGTCAATCTGCTCATCCAGAACAAGCTGATGCAGGATGGCAAACAGATCATCGTCACAACCGACAATGCGGCAGAGCTGACAGCTGTCATTGAAAAGATCGAAGGATACTACGCGACACTCAACGAAGCGCAGCTTCGCCGGGTGGAAAACTACGAAATGGTCGCTGCGGTGAAAGCGGATCTTGAAAAGCTGAACGCCTCGAGCAATTCTCCGTCGTCGCAGGGCGGTTCGAACAATTCGGGCAAGCTCCCGGTCACCGGAGAGGCTGCGGGGGTT
>CBCSOX010000159.1:0-6344 GCA_965141735.1 uncultured Oscillospiraceae bacterium
CAGGCTCAGCGGGGCCACAAGGCTGTCGATAAACGACATCATGTCGTTGCGCGCGAGCAGCATGTAGTCGGCATTCTTGGCAAGGGGAGATTTTGCGCTGTCGGTGATCGCAACCACCTTGCCGCCGCAGTCCTTGGCGTATTTGAACGCCTTGACGGTGTTGTTGGAGTAGCGCGGGAAGCTGATGCCGATGAGCACGTCCCCCGGGCCGATGCGCATGATGTGTTCAAACATCTCGCTGGTGCTCGTAGTGTGCACAAGCTTGACATTTTCAAATATCAAATTAAAGTAAAACGCCGTCGACCGCCCGGTAGAAGTCCTCGCGGGAGGTCTCCTCTAGGGTGCGGCGTATCTTCTCGATATCCATGTTGAGCACCTTGTCGAGGACGTCGTCCTGCCCGATCTGCTCGTCGGTCACCCGGATGCGCTGCACTGTGGTCAGCTTGTTGCGAATCATCTCCTGCAGCGCCTTTTGCAGGCCGGGATACCCCTCAAAGCCGACCTCGGTAGCAAAACGGACTACCGTGGATTCGCTGACCCCCACTGTGACGCCGAGTTTTGAGGCGGTCATAAACGCCGCTTTATCGTAATGGCTGAGAATATAGTTTGCAATCAGTTTCTGCCCCTTGGAAAAGTCGTCCAGCTTGTCGCCAATCTGGCTCAACAGATCTTTTTCCATCAAAACCACCTCCACTGGCACGCAGATACAATTCTATTGTAGTGTTTTTGAGGGGGAATGTCAAGGAAAGAAATGCTGATTTTGCAATTTTTCATTTTTGGTTATTCATTTTTGGGGATCAGCAGCATCCGCTCCATCCCCTTTGTTCTGCGGTGCGGTGCGTGTCATATCCCGGATCCAGCCGGGTTTTCTCGTGCGGATGACGCAGAGAATAAATTTGACCAGCTCGTCGGTACGCATGAGGGCGAGCACCCAGCAGGGGTGCAAATGCAGGACGCGCCCCGCCAGCAATTCAAGCGGGATGGCAAAACCGAGCCTGCCAATGATTTCGATCACAAACGACCCCTTGAGGTCCCCCCCCGATTGCAGGATGCACAGCCCGGTCGCTGCAAACGACTGAAAAAAGACGACGAAACAGAGCACGAGCATCATCTCTTCGGAAAGCTGCTCAGTCTCGGGAGCAAATTCGTAAAAGTGCCGGACGTAGGGACGGGCGGACAGCACGATGAGTGCCGAGATCAGACCGTTGCAAAACGTCAGGTATTTGATTGTCCGTGCCCGCTCCATGGTCCTTTGCACATTCTGTTCCCCGACCGATTTGCCGATGAGGACCGAGACGGCGGAAATCAGGCTCATAGTGAGCACCGACGAGACCGACTGAAGGGTGGACACCATGGAATTCGCCGCCACCACTTGGGATCCCATTTTTCCCCAGATGCTCGCGTCAATGGACATGTTGACTGCAAGCAGCATATTTTTGGCCACAACGATCGAGCTGCATTTAAAGATGTCCCTGAGAAACGCAGTGTCCAGACGGAAGATATCTCGCACCGAGAGGCGCAGCTTTTTGTCATAGAATTGCAGGTAAAAAACCGAAATCGCCAGCTCGAGCGCCTTGCACAGCAGCGTCGAGAGCGCAGCGCCCAAAATGCCGAGCCGCGGGAAACCAAACTTGCCAAAAATCAACCCCCAGTTGAGAAAGACGTTGAGCAGACTCGAGACAGTGACGACGACAAAGGCGATTTTGACCACTTCTACGCTGCGCAGCAGGTTGATGTAGGCGTTGGTGAACGAGGTGGCGAAATAGGAAAACGCGATGATCCGCATGTATTCAGCGCCGAGCCGGATGACGTCGGCCTCATCGGTGTAAAATCCCAGAATGAATTCAGGAATGCTCACCGAGACCGCGACAAACCCGAGCGCGGAGAGCAGATTAATCTTGATCGCCAGATCGGCGATTTTGCGGATGGAACCCAGGTCCTGCTTGCCCCAGTACTGGGAGGCGAGCACCATGGCGCCGCTTGCAATGCCGTTGGTGAACATGGTGAGAAAGGTAAACGGCTGTGTTGCGAGCGAGGACGCGGCATAGGCGACCTCCCCCATTTTTGCAAGCATCAGCGTATTGATGAGGTTACCGAAAATAGAAAAGATGTTCTGAAGAAACGTGGGCGCTGCAAGTGTCAGCAGCGCGAGGTAGAACTTGCGGTCTTTGACAAATAGCGACATACCTTCCCCCCTTGTTGTGGCCCCCCTGCCAGAACTGAAGCCGTCGTTTTCCCATCTTTCTGACGCACACGCGAAACACGTTCAGATCCGGCTGCAGCAGGCTGCAACTCCCCCAATACAACAGTAACACCACGGGGCTGTGGTGTTACAATTCCTCCAGTATTCCTTGTGGACGATCCGGCATCCCGACTGTTTCCCCGGCAATCCCCCCTGCCGGGCTTTGTGGAAGTTTGGCAAACCGGGCTGTTTGAAGGGTTGCGCACCCTTCCCTTGATTTGCTTCTCAAATGGATCGCGCGTTCTTCTGCCGTTCGACGCGGTCTCAACCAAGACATTGAACCGACCCGCAGACCTAGTTGCTTTTCACCGATCAGGCACAACCGAACTCCTGCCGCCGGGGCTAGCAGATTGACGGTAAAAGCAAATCGTTCTAAAATTATCCAGCCATTTGGTTTGCCCTGCAATTCTCCGCTGCGATTCCACGGTTACAGCGAGTGCAAATCATTTGAGTCACCAACTGATCTGGGCGCCCCATACCGGCGTCAAACTCTTTGCAGTCGATGTCCGCGAAAAAATTATGAAAGTGGGCATCATCTCTTGCCTGTGTGCTGGTTGGTTTGGGACAATCAGGCGAAGAGGTTGTTCCCCTGGCAATCAATCGCCACAATCAGCGGAAAATCGGTGAATTCGAGCCGTTTGACCGACTCGCAGCCGAGATCCTCAAACGCGAGCACCTCGAGCGACGTGATGTGCTGGCAGGCGAGCGCGCCCGCGCCGCCGATTGCGCAGAGATACACCGCCTGATTGCGCACAATCGCCTGCACAACCTCTTCGCTGCGGCCGCCCTTACCGATCATCGCCGCAAGTCCCAAGTCGAGCAGCCGGGGTGCGTAAGGGTCCATCCGCCCCGAAGTGGTCGGGCCGCAGGAGCCCACTGCCATCCCCTCTCGAGCGGGCGTCGGCCCAGCATAGTAAATCGCCGCCCCTTCAAGGTCAAACGGCAGCGGCTCTCCTTCGTCGAGCAGGGCGAAAAAACGCTTGTGCGCCGCGTCCCGCGCCGTGTAAACAGCGCCCGACAGGATGACACGGTCCCCCGCACGCAGCTGGGGGGCATACTCCTTGAGCTGGCTGGATTGCAATCTGTATTCCGTCATGATCAAACTCCTATTTCAAAAATTCCTTGACCGCTTTGGTGTACTCCGCTGTTTCGGAGGACACACCGGTCTTTGAAATCTCCTGCAGCCCCTCCACCTTGGTTTTCGCCTTGTGGACCGACTTGGAGGCGCTGTCGAGCTGCTGCACGACGCTGTGCACCTCCTGTTCCAGATGGCTCTTGAGGTGGTCGAGCTCGTCGCGATAGCGGGTCTTGCGGGTTTCGTATTCCTTTTGCGGCCCGAGCTCCCGCTTTTTCTTTTCGAGCATCTTGTCGGCTGCCTCTGCAAGCAGTTGCTTCGCCGCTACCTGCGCCTGATCGAGCAGTTCTTCCGCCCGCTTTTGGGAGGCCTCAAAAGCCGAGTCGCTCTCCTGCCGGGCCTTGGCGACGATATTGTTCGCCTCCTGTGTTGCGAGGTTGAGCACAGCGGCAGCGTCCGACTTGGCCTTTTCAAAGAGCGCCTTGCCCCGCTGCTGTGCTTCGTCCACCCGCTCGTTGTAGGCTGCTTCCACCTTTTCCTTGGCCTCCAGAATAATCTTGTTGGTCTTTTCCTTCGCAATCTGCTCGGCTTCGTCGAGGTATTTCTGTCGTTCCACCTTGAGGTCAGCGTATTTGGAAAGCCTCTCTTCGAGCATGCGCAGTTTGTAGCTGAGCTGACGATTGCTGAGCTCCACCTCCTCGAGCCTGGAGGACTTTTCCTCAAGCTCGGTCTGGAGGGTTTCTTCCAGCTCCTGCATTTTGTTCTTGTGCTTTTGCAGCTGCACCATCGACTGGCGCAGCTTGCCCTTAAGCTCGTCGTTTTCCGCGCTGAGTTTGTTGCGCTGCTCCTCGTTTTCCGCAAGCGCCGCCTCCATCTCACGGTATTTCTGCTCGTGATCATTGACCAACTGGTCAATGCAGCCCAGGACGTCCTCCTTATTAAAGCCGCCGAACGCGGAAGTCCTGAAACTTTCTTTATAATCCATTCTAATTTCCTCCAGCCTCTGTAAGCGATCCGCAATTGTATTCATATTATACCATTCCCGCAAGGGGTTTGGCAAGTTTGTTTGTGCAGAAAGTTGGAGGAATGCGTTGAAACAGACGCAGTCTTGTTGTATAATGAAAAGAAAACACCCATGGAGGCTGATTCATGAGAAAACTTGTTGTATTTGATTTGGATGGGACGCTCAATCGGACTGACTTGTTCGCGGTGCCCGCCCACCAAAAGGCGCTGCGTGAATCCGGCGTGACGGACAAGTCGGACGATTTTATCCGCTCGACCTTTGGGAGCTGTTCCTGGGACTATGTGAAACAGCTGCTGGGGGACTGCGACCAGGCCACCGCGCGGGATTACCTGGACCGGGTGGCGCGGTATGAACAGGAATTTATTCGGGAGCGGGGCCGCACCTTTGACGGGGTGCCGCAGATGCTGCACACTCTGTGTGAAGAGGGGTATCTCACCGCGGTGTGCTCCAACGCCTCAGCCCGCTACATCAACATGGTGCTGCGCTCCCTTGCCATCGATCCGCTGATCGGAGAGGTGCAGGAGCTGCGCCCCGGCATGTCCAAAAACGAAACTCTCGCGCTGCTGCTCGGCAGAATGAAACCGGACGCGGCGGTCATGGTGGGGGACCGCCGGTTTGACCAGGAGGCGGCAAAGGCGAACGGACTCGGTTTTATCGGTTGCCTGTACGGGTTCAGCCCGCAGGAAATGGCGGATGCAGACATCCGCGTCAGCGCGGCAAGCGAAATCCCCAGCGCTGTCCACGCCCTGATCGGAGGCGCGGAGTGAGCAGCTGTTTTATTCTTTTTGACGCCGACCGCACCCTGTTTGATTTCGATCGCTCGGAAGAGGAGGCGTTTGCCGAGACCGCAGAACGGTACGGGCTGGACGGCGTGGCGCTGTACCCCCGTTACCAGGCGGTCAACGACAGGCTGTGGCAGCTGCACGAGCAGGGAAAAATCCAAAAAGATGTTCTCCGGCTCCAGCGATATGAGGAGCTGTTTTAGGAGCAGCAGTTGGATATCGACCCAGCCTGCTTTAACCGGGACTACACCGAACTCCTCTCAACCAAATCCATTCTATTTGAGGATTCCCTCGAGGTCTGCCGAAAGTTGAGCGAATCCTATCCCCTTCTTCTTGCAACCAACGGGACTGCTTGTGTGCAGAGGGAACGGTTTGCCCGCTCCCCCATCCGCCGGTATTTCCGCAAAATCTACATTTCGGAACAGGTGGGTTACACCAAGCCGGACCCCCGGTTTTTTGAACGAATTTTTGCGGAACAGGGGATCAAAGACCCCGCCCGGGCGCTGATGGTCGGGGATTCGCTGCGCGCCGACATCGCCGGAGCGAACGCGGTGGGGATGAGAAGCTGCTGGTACAACCCAGACCGCCTGGAAAATGATTCTGATATCCAGCCTGATTGTACCATCTTCCGCCTTGACGAGCTGCTGGAAAACACACAAGCTTTTTTTGTATGACGGCCCAGCAGAAACAAATAGTCCGGGGAAACGATTGGGATTGTGTTGGGCTTTTTGTATACAGACAATGCGGTCCAACCTGTTTGACCATCCCCTGCCCTGCTGATTTTCTGGAAAAAATCAGAATCTTTTTTTGCAAAAAGTGTTGACAAAGCGGGAAACAAGCGGTATAATATAAAAGCTGTATTCAAAAGATGCAGCCTACAGCCGGAGAGATGGCTGAGCTGGTCTAAGGCGCACGACTGGAAATCGTGTGAACCCCTTAAAGGTTCCGAGGGTTCGAATCCCTCTCTCTCCGCCATGATGGAGTGACAAAAAAGATGTCACTCCATTTTTTTCAGTATTCATGCGGGTTTGCGGGCTTTTGGAAGTGAAATCCGAAAAACGGTTTTACCGTAGATGTCCAAACAGCAAACCGCAGCAAAATCCGTCACAGCGGGGCTTCCGCCTGAAAATTCAGGCCGGAGGTCCCGCTTTTTTGCGTTTACCACTCTTTTTTCCCGTTGTCGGAAGTGCAGAAGTTTCCGGCAGTTTCATAGATAGATTG
>CBCSOX010000160.1:0-6331 GCA_965141735.1 uncultured Oscillospiraceae bacterium
AAAGGACACCCACACCATGAATGAGTTCACCAAAAAACTGCAAAACGATTTCAGCTTTATGTCCTACGCCCCGTTTGTCTTTCTCTCCGCTAAGACCGGCCAGCGGCTTGACAACCTATTCACCCTCATCAAAAAGGTCAAGGAACAAAATAGCATGCGCATCTCGACCGGCATGCTCAACGACCTGCTCAGCTACGCGACGGCGCGGGTGCAGCCCCCGTCCGACAAGGGCAAGCGGCTCAAGATCTACTACATGACCCAGCCCTCGACCAATCCGCCGACCTTTGTCGCCTTTGTCAACAAAGCGGAGCTGTTCCACTTTTCCTATCAGCGCTATTTAGAAAACCAGATCCGGGAGACGTTCGGGCTGGAAGGCACCCCCATCCGGTTTGTGGTCCGGGAACGCGGGGACAGCTAAGGAGGCTATCATGCAGATTTCAGTTCAGTTAGTCGTATCCGTCCTTTTGTCCGCCATCGCCGCCTATCTCATCGGCAGCATCAATTTCGCGCTGGTGATCTCAGGGGCTGTGTATAAAAAAGACATCCGCAACTACGGCAGCGGCAACGCGGGGATGACCAACATGCTGCGCACCTTTGGCAAACTGCCCGCCCTCTTCACCCTCATCGGGGACCTGGGCAAGGGCGTGGTTGCGATTCTGCTCAGCCGCCTGCTGTTTTACCTCTTTATGGGGGTTGACAGTTTTATGCTCGGCAGCTACATCGCCGGGGTGTTCGCCCTGCTCGGCCATGTCTTCCCGGTCTATTACGGGTTTAAGGGGGGCAAGGGGATCCTCGTCACCGCGGGCATCCTGCTCATGATCGACCCGATCGTCTGCGGCATCATCTTCGGGGTGTTCCTCATCGTGTTCGCCTGCTCCCGCATCATCTCCCTCTCTTCTATCTCTGCGGCGGCCGCCTATCCGGTCGTGACGCTCATCCTTCGCCTGGCGCAGCACGCGGCGGTTCACACAGTTGTGCTACATACGCTGTTGTCCGCCATGATCGGGGCGCTTGTCATCATTCTGCACCGGGGAAACATCAAACGCCTTCTCGCCGGAGAAGAACCAAAAATCGGGCAGAAGAGCAAACACAAAAACTGAGGGTGGTACGATGCAGCAAAACAAATACGATGACGAGCGGTTTTTTCAAAAATACAGCCAGATGAGCCGTTCCCAAAACGGTCTCGACGGGGCGGGGGAGTGGGAGACTCTCCGGGAGCTCCTCCCCGATTTCACCGGCAAGCGGGTGCTCGACCTCGGCTGCGGCTACGGCTGGCACTGCATCTACGCAGTGGAGCAGGGCGCGGCGTCGGCTACCGGCATCGACATCTCCCAAAAAATGCTCGAGGTCGCCCGGGAGAAGACAGCCTTCCCCCAGGTGGACTACCGCTGTATGCCGATGGAAGAAATTGATTTTCCCACCGGTAGCTTTGATGTTGTAATCAGCTCGCTCGCGTTGCACTATCTACAGTCCTTTGAGGAAATCGCCAAAAAGGTGAACGCCTGTCTGACCGCGGGCGGATCGTTTGTCTTTTCGGTGGAGCACCCCATCTTCACCGCCTACGGTTCACAGGATTGGTTTTACGACGAGGCGGGCAACATCCTGCACTTTCCAGTGGACAATTATTTCTACGAAGGGGAGCGCAGGGCAGTCTTTCTCGGGGAAGAGGTGCGCAAATACCACAAGACGCTGACCACTTATTTAAATGGCCTTCTCACCAATGGGTTCTCCCTCGAACATGTGGTGGAGCCCCAGCCCCCCGCGCGGATGCTTTCGCTGGAGGGGATGTCGGATGAGATGCGCCGTCCCATGATGCTGATTGTGGCAGCCCGCAAACAATAGGGCTGCCGGTCGATAAGGAGGGTATTCACATGGCGAAAAGTGCAATACTCGGCGCGGGCGGGTTTGGAACCGCCCTCGCGGTCCTGGCGCACAAAAGCGGCCATGATGTGGTGCTGTGGTCTGCGGTTCCGAGTGAGATCAAGGACATCCGCGACCATGGGGAAAACAAAAAGCTGCTCCCCGGTGTCCCAGTCGGTTCGGCGATCTGCCTGACCACTGAGCTCAGGGAAATTGAGGGGAGCGAGCTTGTCATCTTCGCGGTCGCCTCCAAATGGGTGCGCAGCGTCGCCCAGACGGTTGCGCCCCACTTGCAAAAAGGCGCGATCCTTGTCAACGTCGGCAAGGGCTTTGAGGAGAGCACCCTCAAGCGGCTCTCCGAGGTGATCGCAGAGGAGGCGCCCGGGCACGACGTTGTCGCCCTGTCCGGCCCCTCCCACGCGGAGGAGATTGCCCGCGGAGTGCCCACGACAATTGTCGCCGCCTCTACCAGCACGGCGAGCGCTGAGCGGGTACAGGACATCCTGACCACCGGGACGCTGCGAGTCTATGTCAATGAGGATGTCATCGGCGTCGAATTCGGCGGCGCGCTCAAAAACATCATCGCCCTCTGCGCCGGCATCTGCGACGGCCTCGACCTCGGCGACAACACCAAGGCCGCGCTCATGACGCGGGGCATCACCGAGATCGGACGGCTCGGCGTGGCAGCGGGGGGAAAGGCGGAGACCTTCGGCGGCCTCGCCGGGATCGGGGACCTCATCGTCACCTGCACCAGTATGCACAGCCGCAACCGCCGCGCCGGCATCCTCATCGGCCAGGGCCTTCCCGCCGATCAGGCGGTTGAGCGGATCGGCATGACGGTGGAGGGCTACAGCGCGACCAAAATCGGCGTCAAGCTCGCCCAGAAATACGGCGTGTCCATGCCGATCACCGAGCAGCTTTACCAGGTGCTGTTCTGCGGCGCGGACACCAAGCAGGCGATCATCAACCTGATGGGCCGTCCCAACCGCCATGAGAGCGAGCAGATGTGGATCCAGGCGGAGTAACACGCCTGCCCTGTCCGCCCTCCTGCAAAATGTTGGCAGCCGGTGAAAAAAACTCTTGCTTTTTGGATTATTTTATGATAAGATAAATGTATTGTCGTTCGCTACGTAATTCTGTAGAGAACGGAACGCGCCACATACGGCCTCCGGCCTCGGTGTGGCCATGAATTTGATATTGTATGCTCAAGCATTGTATATCGGCTAAGGAGGTGCGTACCTATGGCAAAATGCGATATCTGCGGTAAAGGTGTCACTTTTGGAATTAAGGTTTCCCACTCACACAGACGTTCCAACAGGACCTGGAAACCCAACGTAAAACGTGTGAAAGCGATCGTCGACGGCAAACCCTGCCACGTTCACGCTTGCACTCGCTGCCTGCGTTCAAACAAGGTGAACCGCGCAGTATAAAAAACTGGATCACGCTGGCATCCTTCATTTCGGTGGAGGGTGCCAATCTTGCTTTTCGGGGGCTTGACGCAGGGCGTTTCACCGAATATTCATAAATTTCATCTGTCGTCTCTTGTAATTATTGGGCGCGGAATGTATAATGGAAAGAAAAGTTCTGAAAGGCATGGTGCCCACATCATGGACCAAATGACTCAAGTTGTTACCTATCTCACCCGCGCAATTGTCCTTCTCCTCTGCCTGCCGGTGCACGAGTTCGCACACGGCTACATCGCCTACAAGCTCGGCGACCCGACTGCCAAGAACGCGGGCAGGCTGACTCTCAACCCGATGCGGCATCTCGATGTCTTCGGTACCCTGCTGCTGATCCTCACCGGGTACGGCTTTGCAAAACCAGTGCCGGTCAATTCTTTTTACTTTAAAAAACCGAAGCGGGACCTCGCGCTCGTGTCTCTCGCAGGGCCGCTCTCCAACCTGCTCATGGCGTTCCTCTCGGTGGTCTTTTTCAAAATCACCTCCTATTTTTACATCAGTCAGGCGGTTGTGGGTGCACAGAATCAGTTTTTATACGTCCTTCTCCTGTTTTTCCAGACTGCGGCGTGGATCAACGTCGCGCTCGCCGTCTTTAACATCCTGCCGATCCCACCGCTCGACGGCTCGAAAATCCTCAACACGATTCTGCCTGAGAAAGCCTATTACTGGGTGCTCCGCTACGAGCGGTATTTTATGCCGGCGCTCTTTATCCTGCTGTTCATCGGCGTCCTCTCCAAACCCCTTTCTTGGCTGAGCAGCGGTGTGATGACCGGCCTTGATGTGCTCACAAAGTTTGTCGACCTATTTATGAGAATGATATTGGGGTAGGGATTCATGGAAAAACTACAGTTTAAGCTCGAGAGCTTCGAGGGGCCCCTCGACCTCCTGCTGCACCTGATCAACAAGCACAAGCTCAACATCTACGACATCGAGATCTCGCAGCTGCTCGAGCAGTATCTCGACTACATCAACAATATGAAAGCGCTCAACCTCGAGGTGACCAGCGAGTTTCTCGAAATGGCAGCCCGCCTCGTCTACATTAAGACCTGCTCGCTGCTCCCCAAGAGCGAGGAGGAGGAAAAACTCAAGCAGGAACTCACCGGGCAGCTGCTTGAGCTAGATGCGGTCAAGAAGGCGGCGGCGCAGCTCGCCCTGACCAACCACTGGGGCACCCTCTTTGTGCGCAGGCCTGTCAAGCTCGCGCTCGACAGGGAATACACCGTCTCTCACCGGCCCGAGCAGCTCGCCCAGGCCTACCAGATGGTGATGAGCAAGGCAAAGCGCAAGGAACCGCCCCCGCGCTCCGCGTTCAGTGGGATTGTCGAGCACAAAATCGTCTCGATCACCTCGCGGATCGTCTACGTCCTGCGCAAGCTCTACAAGACGGGCAGCATGCCCTACGACGAGTTCTTTCGCAGCGGGGAGCGCTCCGAAATGGTCGCCACTTTTCTGGCGATGCTCGAACTGATCAAATCCAAGCGGATCAGCGTGAGCGAGGACAACGGTTCGGTTGTCTTCAACCGCTCCGCCTAACGGAGGAAACAACATGGCAACGATCAATTACCAGGCAGCGCTTGAGGCGATTCTGTTCGCCTCGGGCGACAGCATTGCGGTCACCCGGCTCGCGGAGATCCTCGGCATCGACCACGCCGCCTGCCGCCAACAGCTCGAGCTGCTGGCCGAATCCTATCGGGCAAACAAGCGCGGCATCCAGCTCGTGGAGCTGGGGGACAGCGTTCAGCTCTGTACCAAGGAACAGTTTTCCGACTATATCAAACGGGCGATTCAGTCCAAGCGGGACACCCCGATTTCTCCGGTCTCGATGGAGGTTTTGGCAATTATCGCTTATAATCAGCCGGTGACCAAGGGATTTATTGAGCAGGTGCGCGGTGTAAACAGCGCGCATGTGGTCAATACTCTAGTGGAAAAGGGGCTCGTCGAGGAGGCGGGGCGGCTGGATGTACCCGGCCGGCCGATCACCTACCGGACGACCGAGGTGTTCCTCCGCTCATTTGGCATCAAAAGCTTGGAGGAGCTTCCTCCTCTCGAAGAGCCGGACGAACAACTATCCATCTGAAACGGAGGCGGAAACAGTGGTCAAGATCATCCTGCTGAGCATTTTGATTCTGATTGTGCTGCTGTTGCTGCTGCGCGTCACCCTCTGGGTGCAGATTCGGGACGGGGAGACTGTCCTCTTCGCCGGGGTGCTCTGGCTTCGCTTTCAGGTCTATCCCCCGCGGGAGAAGAAGAGGAAGCGAAAACCGGCAAAAAACAAGCCCTCTGCTGCAAGCGCGGGGCAGAGCGGAAAAAAGAGCAGGCCAGCGCCCAAAAAACAGTCGCTCTCTGAACAGCTTCAGATGGTGCTCGAATTCCTTGAACCGCTCCCGAAACCGGTGAAAAAGCTCATCCGGGGCATTTGCATCACGAAGGTGAAGGTGTACATCCGGGTGGCGGAATCCGACGCGGCATCCACCGCTATCAGCTATGGCAAAACCTGCGCCATAGTGCACAGCGCGCTTGCGGTTCTTCGGAATATTTTTACTGTACAGGTAAAAGCTATCAAAATAGAGCCGGATTTTCTCAGCGAACATCCGGCGCACGACATCAGTTTTCAGGTGAAACTGCATGTGTACACGGCCGCTGTCGCCGGTTATCTGTGGGCGTATTTCAAGCGTGCGCTCGCCAAGGGCAAAGCGGCGGAAACAATACAACCGAGCAGTCATGGAGGTAAAGTATGAGTCATCCAATCGAAGGCATGTTAGGCACATCAATGGGCAAAATTCGCGAGATGGTCGACGTCAACACCATTATCGGCGACCCCATCACAACCCCGGATGGTACGGTGATCATCCCGGTTTCCAAGGTCACCTTTGGCTTTGGCTCGGGCGGGTCGGACTTTCCGAACAAATCCCAGCAGGAGCTGTTCGGCGGCGGCGCGGGCGGCGGCGTGACGATCGTTCCGCTGGCCTTTCTCGTCGTGGCGGGCGGAGAGGTAAAGCTGTTGCAGCTTT
>CBCSOX010000161.1:0-6307 GCA_965141735.1 uncultured Oscillospiraceae bacterium
GTTCAGCGCACTCTTGCTGCTGCTTGTCAACCTGTTTTGTGTGACCGGGACCTACGCGTGGTTTACCTCAGCCGGCAATGTGGGGGACGGCGCGTTTGACTCCGGGCTTGTGCTCTACGAGCCGGGCGGCAGTTTTGTGCACACCGCAACCGGGATTGACCCCGAAACCGGCTCTGAGATACCGACAAACGAGCTGGTGGTTCCGGGCAGCGTGCTCATTGATGCCGGCCACCCGCTCACCTTAGCGAACAAATCCAACGTCAGCACCAAGCTCAAGGTGGAAATACTCTATGAGTTCCGGCTCCGGCCGGGAGAAGAGACAGACCCCGAGTCACCGGACAACGGGACGGGCGCGTCTTCCTCCTACACTGAAACAATGAATGACCTGCTGTTGTTTGAACTCGACCCGGCTGTGTGGAAGCAAACCACAAACGGTGCGGAGATCGACCCAGCCGACCGCAAGCGGGTCTATTATTACGGGGAGAGCGGGAACCAGAATCCGGACGACCAGGGCCAGGTGATCCCGCCCGACCAGCTGACCTCCCCCTTTGCGGTGATCTCAAGCATGCAGCTCAACGGGGAGTACGGCGGATTTCACCTGAACGAACAGCTGCTCATCACAGTGCGGTTTTACGCCCGGCAAAGCGAGTACATTGACGGCTGGAGCGTGATTCAGGATTACACGATCGGCATTTAAACAGCGCTTTTTCTGAGGGGAGGGATGAAGATGGAACAGGTGCAGCAGCCGGAAAAAAAGAACAAAAAGTTGCTGATCTACCGGGTTGTGCTGATCCTTCTGATCCTCGCCCTTCTGATCTACAGCATTGCAGTGTTTTTGACCCGGGGCAGCGGCGCCTGGCTCTCCCAAGAGGGGGCCTGGGCCGCGACCTACGAGACAGGGGTGCTCGACTTCTCGCTCGACACCAACGGGAACACCGACATCCCGGTTGCGGTCAAACTCCTCGGCGGCACCAAGCTCCCCGAGCAGGACAATGAAACCGGTGACCCGCTCTTTAATTCCATGGTCCTGCCCGTCACCATTCACCTCGAGAACACCGGGACAGTTGATCTGCGGGCAAAGCTCAGCCTCTCCCTCCCGCCGATCGGGCAGAGCTCTATGGACAAAGCTGATCCTGAGGACAACGGCATCCTCTACATGGTGCTCCCGCTGGACGATCCGCTCGTCACCGGTGAATCCACCGATTACCGGAACGAGCTGGTCGGGCGGCTCAACGGCATCACCACCCAGAGTGACTATGCCGCGCTCAAGGAAGCGCTCGGAGCCTACAACGAACAGCAGCTCAAAACCTACACCGACATCCAGAAAATCCTTTTTTGCGACCCGGAACGCGGGCGAACCTCCCTTGACATCCGCATCCTCTTTTGGGCGGATTATGACAAGCTGTTAGAGTACAACCAGGTGGATTTTCTCACCAACGACCAGGTGCTCCCTTCGTGGTACAACTTTGTGATTCATATTTACACCACCCAGGCAGAAGCCCCGGAATCCGAGCTTACATCCAAATAAGGCGGTGAATTGCGATGGAAAAAAAGAAATTGTTCTCCCGCAGGGGGATGAAGCTCAACCTGATTCTCATTCTCCTGCTCCTGCTCGCCCTGCTCGCCGCAGTGTTCGCCTGGCTGTATCGGGACAAGGGCCAGCAGCCCTACACCGGGGTATCCAACTTTAACCTTACCGGAGATGTCTATTTTGAGACCGCCGGAGGAAAACGGGTGGAGGGCGCACAACACCTTGAGGACGGCCTGCTTCAGGTCGACGTATCCAACCCCGCTGCGGACAACTACCTTGGCAATCTCCGGGTGGATGTGACCTACAAGGGGTATTCCCCCGCCTATATTCGAGTGCGGATGATCGAACAGTGGATTGACGAACAGACCGACACTCTCCAGCCGGTGCAGTACATCCCCTACCTCGTGGGGGAGGGGCAAAACTGGTTTGACAACCGGCAGGAGGACCTCTGCTTTTACTATCAGCAGATGGTTTCCGCAAGTCAGGACAAAAATGTGGAGCAGCAAAAGACCCTCCGCCTGATTGAGGGCGTGGAGGAGGGGTTTTTGTCCAGCATCCAGGACGGCGCCGCTTCGCTCTATCTGACCATCACGGTGGATGGGGTCCAGCCCAACCGCTACCAGCAGTTCTGGAATATATCCAAGCTTCCCTGGGAGAAATAAAAAGGAGAAAAGCAAATGTATCTGCAAGACCGAATGAAGAGAAGATGGGAAATCACCCTGGTGCTCGTCGGCATCCTGGTGATTGGCCTATTACTATTTATCAAGCTCTATGTGGACGAGACACATGAAACGCTGCGGCAGTACAACACCGTGTTTACAAAAAATATCACCGACGCGCAGGACATCCTCAAGGATTACTCTGAGGAGACGTTTGACGCCGAAACCAAGTACGCCACCGCGTCCACCCAAATCGGCATTGCGCGGGAGATGCTCTTTCTCGCCGACGCGCAGGAGGAGCGTCAGGTTTCGATGAACGAGCTGTACTACGCATTTGTCAAATACCCGCAGCAGATGCCCGAATACTGCCCCCAGGTCGCCCAGGCGTTTGAGCAGATCAACAGCGGGCAGGAAGAACAGGGATATGAGGCGATCGACAACGTGGTCGCCCACATTGATAAACTCGGTTATTAGCGCCCATGCGCGCAGTGATAAAACAGATGAAAGGGAACGAAACATGTTTGAAAAGCAGAAATTAAAGGGCACAATTAAAAAACTCAAGCAGGAGATCAATGACATTGAAGCCAAGCGCTCCCGCTCCCAGGCCGCGCTCGTTCAGGCGATTCTCGAGCAGAAGGATCCGAGCGACGAGGATGTCGAGTTCTTTAACCGCTACACCGCTGAAATTGAACAGGTGCGCGACCAGCTCAAACAGGCGCAGGATAAACTCGCTGGACTGTGAGCGCAAGAGCCCCATGCGGGTTGGCAAGACGGCAGAACCACGGCTCGGAATTCGCTTCCGGGCTTTTTTGCCGTATCGGCTGACACCTCCTGCATGGTCTGGCGGCGCAGCCTATCGGCCCAGCCGCTTTACAGAAACTTTACCTTGCGTTCACTTAGTTTTTACTTTGGAAGCCGGAAAAAATCCATTGCATTACAATCGGGATTATGCTATACTTAACAAAGATTTCGTCAATTTTTAGACAATAGGAAATTTGTTATTGGTAGGAGAAGTGTACAGATGAAAAAAGGCAAAAAGATCAGCATTTTGGGCACCGGCAATGTTGGTGCTACAATCGCTTATTCCCTTGCAATGGACGGCATGGCCTCCGAACTTGTTCTGATTGACATCAACAAGGACAAGGCAAAGGGCGAGGCAATGGATATCATGCAGGGGACTCCTCTGAGCCTCCCGGTCAACATTTATGCGGGAGAATATGAGGATACTAGGGATTCTGACATTGTAGTGGTCACCTCCGGTATGGCACGCAAACCCGGTCAGACCCGGATTGATCTGGTGCAGGGCAACATCAACATCATTAAAAGCATCATGCCTGAAGTCGTCAAATACGCGCCCGACGCGGTCTACGTTGTTGTGAGCAACCCGGTTGACATTCTCACCTACGCGGTGATTCAGTGCACCGGTCTCCCGGCCTCTCAGGTGCTCGGCACTGGGACTCTGCTCGACTCGAGCCGGCTGCGCGCGCTGCTTGCCAAACATGTCAACCTCAACTCCAAAAATGTGCACGCCTATGTGTTCGGCGAGCACGGGGACACCGCGATGATTCCCTGGTCGCTCACCAGCATGGCGGGCATGCAGATGGAAACCTACTGCCACCGCATCTGTGACAAGCACAACCACTGCGGCAAGGCGGAGCTGCGCGAGATTGAAGAGGATGTCCGCACCGCTGGCGCCCAGGTGATCAAGCTCAAGGGCGCAACTTATTACGCCATCGGCGTGGCGACCCGCCGCATCTGTGAGTACATACTGCGCGATACCAAATCGGTTGTCACTGTCTCCGGCCTGGTTCAGGGCTCCTACGGCATTGATGACGTCTGCCTGAGCCTGCCGTTTATCATCGGCGCGCGGGGCATTGAGCGGGTTATCGAGCCCCCGCTTCTCCCCGAGGAAGAGGCGCAGCTGCGCCACAGCGCGGATTCCCTCAAATCAGTGCTCGCTTCGATTGAGTTATAAATTATTATCATCCGAAAGGAAGGAAGACAAATGGATTACGCAAAAGAATCCCTCAAAAAGCATCAGGAATGGAACGGTAAACTTGAAGTGATCTGCCGCGCGCCCCTCGAGACCCGCGACGACCTCTCGCTTGCCTACACCCCCGGCGTCGCAGAGCCCTGCCTTGAAATCCAGAAGGATGTCAACAAGAGCTACGAGCTGACCCGCCGCAGCAATCTCGTCGCCGTCGTCACAGACGGCACCGCAGTGCTCGGCCTTGGCGACATCGGCCCCGAGGCCGGCATGCCGGTCATGGAGGGCAAATGCGCTCTCTTCAAAGCGTTTGGCGACGTTGACGCCATCCCGCTCTGTGTCCGCTCCAAAGAGGTGGATGACATCGTGAACACCGTCCGTCTGCTCGCCGGCAGCTTTGGCGGCGTCAACCTCGAGGACATTTCGGCCCCCCGCTGCTTTGAGATTGAACGCAAGCTCAAAGAGTGCTGCGACATCCCGATTTTCCACGACGACCAGCACGGCACTGCGGTGGTCACCCTCGCCGCCATGCTCAACGCCCTCAAGCTCACCGGCAAAAAGATCGATGAGATCCGCGTTGTCACCAGCGGCGCCGGCGCGGCGGGCATTGCGATCATCAAGCTGCTCATCGCGATGGGCCTCAAAGATGTCATCCTCTGCGACCGTCAGGGAGCGATCTACAAAGACCGTGAAGGCCTCAACGCCGAAAAAGAGGAAATGGCTGAAATCACAAATCAAGAGTGCCGCAAGGGCACCCTGGCTGAAGTGCTCGCAGGCGCGGACGTTTTCATCGGCGTTTCGGCTCCCGGCTGCGTGACCCCTGAAATGGTTAAGAGCATGGCGCCCAACCCGATCCTCTTCCCGATGGCGAACCCGGTTCCCGAAATCATGCCCGACCTCGCCCGTGAGGCAGGTGCCGCCGTCATCGGTACCGGCCGCAGCGATTTCCCGAACCAGATCAACAACGTCCTAGCCTTCCCGGGCATTTTCCGCGGGGCACTCGACGTGCGCGCAAGCGACATCAACGACGAGATGAAGATTGCCGCCGCCAAGGCAATCGCATCGTTTGTGACCGACGACAAGCTCAGCCCGGATTACATTATCCCGAGCGCCCTCGACCGCGAGGTCGCCGCGGCGGTTGCAAAAGCAGTTGCACAGGCTGCTAAAGACACCGGCGTCGCAAGAATCTAATTGTACTGCAAGAGACAGGGGAAGGAGATCACCTTCCCCTGTTTTTGGTTGTCAAGTCTCGTTTCCTCATCCCCAAGCTGAAGGGGCGACGCGGTTTTATGGGACAATCCGCGGGGAAATACCCCGCTGTTTGATAGACTAAATGGGCTGTTTAGACTGCACCTGGAGCGCTGAATCATTGACGCTCTGGTTTCGCACAATTCTGTTTGAATGACTGAATGGGTGGAAATTTGGCCGGGCTTGTGCAAACCACTCGCAACGTGTGGTTTGCACAAGCCCGGCAAGAAATCCAGCTGTAGTTAGGAAGCCTGCTTGATAGAGAATCTTTTACGCATTACAACATCGTGTGGCAGGGCCTCCGAGCGAAACCAGTCTAAACCAGCTGTTGAGTGTGCACATGGCATTGTATCAAAACAAACGGATTGATCCCCCGTTCAGGGAGGGGCAGCCAGTCAGAAAAGTTTGATAAAAGGGAGGTGAAAAGATGGGAATGGTCACTCCATTTGGAAGCACCATTAATTCAGAAGGGGCGCAGCTTTCGCTGCCCGATGGAATGCTGTTTGGGCTGATTCTGTTTATCCTTTGCATGGTGCTTTTTTTTCGCAGGATGCAGTCGAAAAAGCTCTTGCTGCTCGCCGTGCTGTTTGTTTATCTGGGCGCGGTCTTTTCGCTGACTCAGGAAATCATTCTGCCCGGGCGGTGGGACATTTCCGCCGATTCCACCTGGTGGGCTCTCGGCAGTGTTGAGCGGGTTCCCTTTGAGGTCTCGGGCACCCTGCTCGAGAATTCCCGTCGGATCGGGAATTACTCTGAGTTTATCTACCTGGTTGGCGGAAACCTCATCCTGCTCATGCCGCTTGGCATCCTTCTTCCGCTGATCAACCCGCGTCTGAATTTTTTCCACATACTGCTCATCGCCGCACTGACTGCCCTGTCACT
>CBCSOX010000162.1:0-6292 GCA_965141735.1 uncultured Oscillospiraceae bacterium
GTCCGGCAATCGACCGGACGCTGTTTTTAGGATTCGACTGTCTGTGCGGCAAACCGCCTGCAAAACCGGGCGACAAAAAAGATCCCGGCCCCAACCAAAGAGGCGCCCAGCCCGGTGTAAAAGACCCCGATAAAAAGGGAGGGCATTAGGTGGGATGCCCGCAGCACAATGCCAAAGGTGATCATACAGGCCATAATCAGGTAGGACTTCCCATCAAAAAAGCGGTAGACCGGAATCTGTTCCGCTTGATAGCCGCGGATTCTCCTGCTGTGCTTGTCGACCATCTTGAAAAAGACGAATCGAAAAAACAGGCTGAACACCACCACTGCAACCAGGGATTCAACCAGCGGCCAGTGCCAATGTTCACTCCATTCCACCACGCCGATGCGCAGAATATTCGCCCCCGCAGCCATCCAGACAAGTCCTGCAATGAGAAGAAGGGTGTTGCGCTTGACTCGAAACATTGCGTTCATCTATGCTCCACCTCGTTTGTTGCAGTCGGGACGAATCGAAACAACGCCGAAACAGCCCGGCCAAAGATCAAAAGAATACCGCGCAAGCTCCCCACTCTGTAAATCCTTTGTGACCGCGGCAGTCAGCTGGGATAGAGTAATCAGGATTGCAGAATGCCAGAGTTGGCGGCCACGGCTTAAATGCTGGTTCTGGATATCCCCTGTCCAACCCGCTGGCTGTATTGCAGATCCGCGGCTTTCCACGCGGGCTTGTTAAAGGATTCACGAGTGCCCTCGCCCAATTTTCCTATCCCCAATCTATGCCGCAGCGTGTTTTTTTGTCCACATAAAAGAGTCAACAAGATTCCCTGCCAGCACAAAGCAGCGCCTTTATACATTCAGAGAATAAAAGGTAGCAAACTCAGCTTTTCTGCGCAACAGCTCCTCAAGATTCCCCATTTCAGCCACTATCCCATCTTTCATGAAGATAATCTCGTCGTATTTTCCGAGAAGTTCCCCGCTCATCTTATGGGTGACGGTGAGCAGCGTCAGCTCAGGGATTTTGAGCAGGCGGCTCTCGATATCGTAGGCCGTCTGCATGTCAATGGCAGAAGTCCCCTCGTCGAGAATCAGGATGGGGGTGCGCTGGATGAGCGCGCGGGCAATCGCGATACGCTGCCGCTGACCGCCTGAGAGGTTGGCGCCGTTTTCTCCGACTGGCGAGGCGAGTCCATCGGTCGTCTGGCTGAGGAAGCGGTCGACTCCGCTGAGTCGGAGTGCCTGATCGAGTTTCTCCTGCGGGAATGACTGATAGATGCAGATGTTTTCCTCAATACTCTTGTCAAACATATATACATTTTGATGAATGATCGAGATCATCTCGCGGACGCGCTCGATGTCCAAGGTGCGCAGCTCTCTGTTATCCAGCCGTATCTCCCCTTCATAGCCCGCGTAGCAACCGCTGAGCAGTTTGATCAGGGTGGTTTTCCCGCACCCGCTCTCCCCGACCACAGCGTACTTTTTCCCCTTTCGCAGCGTCAATTCCGCACCGGACAGAACCGGGTGCTCCGGATCATAGCTGAAAGCAAGGGACGTTGCTTTGAGTTCAGACTGAAAGGACGGGGCCTCTGTGCCGGTAAACGAAGAGTCGCTGTAATCCGAGAACTCGTCGAGCCGCACAAGAACCGGTTTGATGCTTTTGACCTTGGGAAGGTTCTGCATCAGCGTGACAATCGGCCACACAAACGACCCGCCGAGCTGGACAAGCGCGATGAGGGTGCCCATTGAGATGCTCCCGCGCAAAACGAGATAGGCAGAGACAAAAATCGCCACGACCTGGGTGATAATCGCGAGCATCTGGGAAAGCGACTCGTTGATGACAAAAAGCTTATCCGCGGCGTATTTGGCGTCCGCAACTTCGTGGTTTTCCTGGCGGAACTCCTCCTCCACCTTGCTGGTCACCCGATAGGACTTGATCACCTCGTAGCCTGAGAAAATGTCCTTGAGACGGGTGGTAAAGCGGGCGAGCTTGCCGGACAGGGCGTCCTGCCGGGACTGGAGTGCCTTGCCGAACAGGCTTGGGATGGTGTACATCAAAATCATGCAGAGCACCAGGCAGCCGGTGACGACAGGGCTGAGGATGAGCAGCAGTACAAGGGTCGCGACAAAGGTGATTGCATGCTGAAGCATCAGCAGCAGGGGGAGGATGTAGTTTTCCTCCACAAGTTTGACGTCGTTGGTCAGTGCGGATATGTAGTCAGCTGTGTTGACCGAGGTGAAATCCTGATAGCCCCTGCGCAAAACACCGCGAAACACTTTTTTCCGCAGCATCCGGGTGAGGTTGCGCACCAGCATTTTGCTGGTGACCGCATAGATGAAGTAGCACATGCCATACAGGGCGATATAGGCAAGGGTAGCCAAAAGGACATTCAGAAAGCCGTTAAAATCTTTCCCCATCGTGACATCGATAATTTTTTGCAGGAAAATAGCGACAACCGCGTTGCCGACCGAGGTAATGACACTAAAGAGCACTGTCACAACCAGGAGCAGTTTATTCTTCTTGAGACATTCTTTCATAGCGGAATCCTCCTTTGTTACTGAAAGGATACCATCTATTTAGATGAATGTCAAAGATAATTTTAAAAAAATATCTAATTTAAATCAAAACGAGTTTGCAGCTCATCAATCAAATCTCGGATCTTCCCCACCCGAAGGGAATAGTAGATTCGCCGGTCCTGTCGTTCGATATCGATCAGGCCGCAGGTGTTGAGGGTGTCCATGTGGTAGGAAACAGTAGCCGGGGTAAGGTTGAGCTTGGCGGCGATCTCCTGATTATAGCTCTTTCCCTGCCGAAGCAGAAGTAGGATATCGAGCTTGCTTTTGTCCCCCAGCGCTTTGAAGCGGCTGCAAAACATCTGAGTGGAGGAGTTGAGACGGGTGGTGTGCTCTATTAAGGTGTCCCACAAAAGGCCGTAAAAACCGGTCGATCCCACAAGGTATTGGGAAAACGGCATGACAAACAGGGGATAAACGTTGGTGATCCCTTCCGCGTTTTTGACAATATACCGGTCGAGAAACTGCTCGGGATCCCGGCTGAACCGGCTGATCAACTTGTCAAGTGTGGGGCGGACTGCAGCCACCGCCCGCTGTGTGGCCTCAAGGTTATCGCTGATGAGCTTGTCCAGCTGCTGGAAATAGGGGCAGGGATCGCGGTAGATCATCATCAGCTTCCATTTGGCCTGCGGGGAAAACTCCGCTGTGTCGATGAGCTCGATAAACTCCTCGGTTGTGCAGACCGCTAGATCGTCCCTATCCATCTGTCTGACTTCGGTATAACCGCGGATCAGCAGCTTGCGAAGGCTATCCTCATCCAGATCAAAGATCTCAAAGCCCTCTTCTCTGCGCACGAGAAATGGCCGCGAGAGAACGCTGAGAATGTCGTCGTCTTCCTCCAGCAGCCAGGTGGAATCCTCGTCAACCTTCTTGTATCTTGAAAAAACACGGACATACTTTTCATACATTTTCGCATGTTTTGCGTAAAAAGCTTCGCCGTCAATCCCCGTCTGATTGAAAAGCTCCACCGCCTTTTCACGATAAAGTGTCGGCCGATGGCTGAAATAGAGAAGCCCCCATGTTTCAGTCCGCATGTCGAGCTGTGTGTGCAGTGTAATTCCCATTTTATACCCCTTCCAATCTCTGCAATTGCCAAAGGCTCCGCAAGGATTTTGCGGAGCCTTTCGTCAGCAAATAGTTTTCTTTTATCATAGCATACCGTCTCCCCATCCGTCAACCGGACGGGTTTACAAAGTCTGTGCACCAGGCAACAGAGTGTGCTGATTCATACAGATGCAGCGCGCAGGTTCCCCCAATCATTTGGCCTTCTTTTCTCCACTTTATCAGAACAGCAGCAGCCAGGGATCCATTCTACTTCAATCACCCCCACTCTGAAGCGAAAAACTATTCTCCAAAGATCACATCTGACTCGGGTATAATCTTAATTTCCATACCTTAAATTCCATTTATACACAGCAAAATGAGCTTTGGCAAAAACCACGTCCAGACAATATGAAAACTGTTGACCAATCGGGTGATTTGCTAGATTCTGTCCAACCGCTTCGGCGCTTAAACTGTCTCCCCCTCTGTCTCACAGAGCTTTTCGGCAGATGTGCTCCGGGTCAGCAAGATAGAACAGATAAGAGAAACAAACGGAACGGTGAGGATTACACCCAGCGTGCCGGTCATGCTGCGCAGAATCTCGATGCCGATTTCGTACTGGTTCATAAATTGGAGGTAAGGCATGTTGTAGGCGTAGAGTATGATGAGGGTGTTGATCGCACCTCCCGCAAAGGCGAGGATCAGCGTGTTGGACATTGTCCCCATCATATCCCTTCCGATGTTCATGCCAGAGCGAAACAGCCTGCTCGCAGTCAAGTCCGGGTTGTGGAGCTTGATCTCGCTGAGCGCCGAAGCAATCGACATGCTCACGTCCATCACCGCCCCGAGCGATGCGATGAGGATGCCTGAGAAGAGGACGCCGCTCACGTCGAGTCTGCTGTTCTGCCCGATGTAGGCGAGCGTCTCGATGTCCGGGGTGTTGAGCCCGCTGATGTGGGATAGATTGCCGAACAAGAGGGCGAGCAGTCCGGCGAGCAGCACGCCCGACACCGTCCCCAGAATGGAGCAGAGTGTCTTGGCACTCCATCCCCCGATGAGGAGCATGGTGACAATGGTGACGAGCACTGCGACCACAATGGCCGCAAGGAAGGGGGATACCCCGACATACATCATCGGTACATAGAGGAAAATGATACAGACAAAGGTGAACACCAGTCCCACCGCTGAGGTGACGCCCCGCTTGCCGCCCACCAGGCAGAGTACCAGCAGAAAAAGGCCGATGAGCAGCCAGAGCATTCCGCCCCGGTCATAGTTGTACACGCTCGCAGCAAGCGCCCCCTCCGCATCCTCATTGACCAACAGGACCACTTTGAGCCCAGGTGAGCAGTAGGCGCCGGTGTGGTTGGCGTTGGGGCTCTGTGCCTCGCATTCTTCCCCCGCAAACCGCCCGGAGGTGATTTTAACCCGGACCAGCTGGTTTCCCTGCAGCTCCCCCTCCTCCGACTGGGCAGTGTCGTCGCTCAGCACTTCGAGCACGGTTGCCTTGGCAAATTCCGTCCCTCCCGTCGGGCGCAGCGGGGCTTTTTGAATCCCGCTGTTGAGCAGGATCAGCCCCCCGGCAAAGACGATCAAAAATACAATCAAAATGCCAATGGTCCATATTTTTTTATTCCTTTGGATTTTATTCAAAACGTTTCCCCGTTTCTCTGCGCCGCGCGTAATGCGGCTGTTTTTTCTTATTATACGGCAGACAGCACCCCCGTTTCAATCGATCTAATCCAATCTTAACCTGGTTTACAAGCATTTTACCAAACTGTCCGAATTTTGCTTTTCTTTTGCAAATCAGGCAAAGGGCTGCCCTTCCCCCAGATCAGTTCCGCGCCGGCAAATCCTGTGTTTTAAAAAGATCATCCAATCACCCGTGAAACTGTTCCAGAGGGCAGCCTTCAGAGGTCATGACGCCAGCCCGCTTTCCAAAAAGCACAGGCAATATCCACTGCTCCTGTGAAAGCAACGGGAGAGCAGTTCCTTTCAAACAGACTGCTGCACGATATGATGAACCGCCTCCATCGACAGAACCAGTGGTTTCAACACAGCAAAAGACCACCGGTTGATTTACCGGTGGTCTTTTGACAGGAAAACAAATCCCGTCCGAAAAGGGGTCCGTTTTGCCCGTTACTGTTGTTTTTTCTTGCCGGTGAAGACAACCGCGGCGGCTGTCAGCAGCAGGGTGAGCGCCAGTGCGGCGGGAGCCGCATCCCCTGTTTTCGGCGACCCGTTTGCCTGTGTGAGTCTGCCGTCTCCCTCAATGCTGATTTCGGGGGAATTGCCCTGCTCATCGGCCAGCGCGCGGATCGCCTGCTTAAGACGTTCCGCGGCGTTGTCGACCACGCCCTGTTCCCGGGTGGAAAGGCTCTGGTCGGCAAGCGCTGCTTCCGCGTCCGCAAGGGCCGTCCGGAAGACCGATACCGTTTGGATGCTGTAGCCGGTGAGATCCATCTGCCTTGCGCTTGTGACAAGGCGGCTCAGAATGGACTTGTCCGCCTTGTAGCGCAGATGAAGCATCGCCTCGAGCAGTGTGTTGTACGCCGCGTCCACCTGGTCCTGCGGGGCGGCTTCTTCCCCGAGCAAGCTGTTTGCCGTTTCAAGCGCCTGGATAAATTCAGCCCAGCCGTCCGCAACAAAGTCCTCCTCTGCATAGCTCGATGCGGTTGCGGCGAGAGTTT
>CBCSOX010000163.1:0-6261 GCA_965141735.1 uncultured Oscillospiraceae bacterium
CGACCACGCAAAAGAGATTTATATGAGCTCCACGAAATCCATGACCGGGCACATGCTCGGCGCGGCCGGTGCGGTCGAGGGCATCATCACCTCGCTCGCACTGCGGGACGGGATTGTGCCGCCCACCGCGGGCTACCGGGTTCCTGACGAGGAGTGCGACCTCAACTATGTCACCAGCGGCGCAGTGAAAGCCGACATCCATTACGCCCTCTCCAATTCGCTTGGATTCGGCGGACACAATGCAACTATCTGCTTCAAAAAATACGAAGCATAGGAGGAAACCACTATGGCAAACTTTCAGTTTGAGACCGAAACGATTGACTATCTGATCGACAAAGTTGCGAAATCAGGCATCACCCGGCTCCGCCTTGCCAACGATGATTTTGAGATTGAAATTGAAGCGGCAAAGCCCCAGCCGGTCTTTACGGCGGCACCCGCCGTTGCCCCGGCAACTGCAGCTGCCCCCGCCGCCGCTGCGAATGAGCTTTCCTCCTCGAGCGAACCGAGCGGCAACATTATGCGCTCCCCGATCATCGGCACCTTCTACTCCGCCGCATCCCCAGACAAACCGCCGTTTGTGTCAGTTGGCCAGTCGGTGAAAAAAGGCGATGTGCTCTTTATCGTGGAATCGATGAAATTGATGAACGAGATCAAAAGTGAATATGACGGCGTGGTCAAGGAGCTGCTCGTGCAAAACGGCGAGAGCGTGGACTACAACCAGCCGATCATGGTCATTGAATAGGAGGGGACAGCATGGCACTGCTCAATCAGGAACAAATTAAAGAGATCATCCCCCACCGCGACCCGTTTCTCCTCATCGACGAGGTGCTCGAGCTCGAGCCGGGCGTGCGGGTGGTGGCGATCAAGCACCTCAAAGAGGACGAGGACTGGTTCCGCGGGCATTTCCCTGAGCATCCGGTGCAGCCCGGCGTGCTCATGATCGAGATGCTCGCCCAGGCGGGCGCAGTCTGCGCCCTTTCCCTTCCGGAAAACAAGGGCAAGCTCGCCATGTTTGCCGGCATTGACAAGGCGCGCTTTAAAAGGGAAGTTCGTCCCGGCGACACGCTGCGTCTGGAAGTTGAGATCATTAAAAACCGCGGTGCAGTCGGCGTCGGCAAAGCTGTTGCCACTGTGGACGGCAAAAAGGCCGTCACCGCCGAAATCATGTTCGCCATTTCATAATGTTTGCGGGGGAATTGGGGCTCTGCCCCAAACCCTGCTTAGGGGGCCTTTTGAAAAAGGCCCCCTAAGGACCCCCGAAAACTTTAGATTACGCCCATCTCAAGATGGGCGTAATCTAAAGTTCTTTGGGATTGTTAAGGGGCTTCTTTCAAGAAGCCCCTTAACCGGGGTCCGGGGCAGAGCCCCGGTTCTTCCAGCAACCATCAGGAGGAAGAAAATGTTTGATAAAATTTTGATTGCAAACCGCGGGGAGATCGCGGTGCGGATCATTCACGCCTGCCGCGAGCTTGGCATTCGGACGGTTGCGGTGTATTCCGAGGCGGACCGGGGCGCGCTGCACGCGCAGATTGCGGACGAGGCGGTGTGCATTGGCCCGGCGGCGACCAAAGACAGTTATCTGAACATCCAGTCGATTCTCGCCGCGTGCGAGGTGACGGGCGCGGAGGCGATTCACCCGGGATTTGGATTCCTGTCGGAAAACAGCTCGTTTGTCAAGACCTGTGAGCTGTGCGGCGTCACCTTTATCGGTCCCAGTCCCAAGTCCATGGACATGATGGGAGACAAGGCGCACGCCAAGCAGACGATGCGGCGCGCCGGGGTCCCGGTTGTCCCTGGTTCAGACGGGGTGGTCACCGATATTGAGGAGGCCAAAAAGATCGCCGCGCAGATCGGCTACCCGGTGATGGTCAAGGCCTCGGCGGGCGGCGGCGGGCGCGGTATCCGCAAGGTGGACGACGAACAGGAGCTCGAGAGCGCGATGACAGCGGCAAAGACCGAGGCGCTGAGTTTTTTTGGGGACGACGGGATCTACATAGAGAAATTCATCGTCAACCCCCGGCATGTGGAGATTCAGCTGTTGGCGGACAAATTCGGCAACGTCGTTCATCTGGGCGAACGCGACTGCTCGGTGCAGCGGCGCAACCAAAAGATGATTGAAGAATCCCCAAGCCCGATCATGACGCCTGAGCTGCGCCACCGCATGGGCACGGCGGCGCGCGCCGCGGCCACGGCCTGCGGCTATACCAATGCGGGCACGGTTGAGTTCTTGGTGGACAAAGACCTCAATTTCTATTTTATGGAGATGAACACCCGCATTCAGGTGGAGCACGGCATCACCGAGCTCGTCTCAGGGATTGACCTGGTAAAAAACCAGATTCTCATTGCGGCGGGCGAGCCGCTTTCGTTTACCCAGCAGGATGTTGAGCTGCGCGGCCACGCAATTGAGTGCCGCATCAACGCGGAATCCCCCCAGCTCAACTTCCGCCCCTCGCCGGGCAGGATCCAATCGCTGCACATGCCGGGCGGCAATGGCATCCGCATTGACAGCGCGGTGTACAGCGGCTATGAGATCACCCCCTATTATGACAGCATGATCGCCAAGGTGATGGCCTACGCGCCCACCCGGGACGAGGCGATCCAAAAGATGAAGTGGGCGCTCGCTGAATTCATTGTTGAGGGGATTGACACCAACATCGATTTTCAGCTTGATCTCCTTCGGGACAAGGATTTTGAGGCGGGAAATGTGGACATCGGCTTTTTGCAGCGCAAGGGATATTGTTAAAACATAAAATTAATTTGTTGTTTGTTGAACGACTGTTATTCCTGCGTACAAAAAATAGTGATATAAATGGTTAGATACACTACGGAAAGGACGGTGAAGCCGTTTGCTGGAGGATTTATTTAAAGTAGTAAAATCCCGTGTGGGCGAAGAGGCAAAGCAGAACAAAAAGAGCAAGGTCAGCATTCCGTCCGACCTGCTGTTTAAATGCCCGCGCTGCCAGAATGTGGTTTTCATGGATGAGTTTAAGAAAAACCACAGCGTCTGCGCAAAATGCGGTTACCATTCCCGTCTCACAGCGAGGGAACGACTTGAAATCACCGTGGACAAAGGCAGCTTTGAGGAATACGACGCACAAATGAACAGCCTGAACCCGATTGACTTCCCCAACTATGAGATGAAGCTCCGAGCACTTCAGGACCAGACCGGGCTTAAGGATGCAATCATCACCGGCGAGTGCACCATCCGCGGCCAGCGCTGCGCCATCGGGGTGATGGACTCCCACTTTATGATGGCCTCGATGGGCTCGGTGGTCGGCGAAAAGATCACCCGCGTATTTGAACGCGCCATCGAAAAGCGCCTCCCGGTTGTGCTCTTCACAGCGAGCGGCGGCGCGCGGATGCAGGAGGGGATGGTATCCCTCATTCAGATGGCCAAGACTTCTGGGGCAGTCGGCCGCCACAGTGATGCGGGGCTGCTCTACATCACGGTGCTCACCGACCCGACAACCGGCGGAGTGACCGCCTCGTTTGCGTCGCTCGGCGACATCATGATCGCCGAACCCAAGGTGCTCATCGGCTTTGCGGGCCGGCGGGTGATCGAAAATACCATCAAGCAGCGGCTCCCCGATGAATTTCAGTCTGCGGAGTTCCTGCTCGAGCACGGCTTTGTGGACATGATCGTCGAGCGCACCAAGATGCGCCGCACTCTGTCCTCCCTGCTCAAACTGCACAGCACGGAGGTGGACAAATGAGCGGATTGACTGCGTGGGAACGCCTTGAAATCGTGCGCAACAAAGAGCGTCCGAACATTTTTGACTACATCCCGCTGATATTTGATGATTTCTATGAGATGCACGGTGACCGCTATTTTAGCGATGACGCCGCAATTCTGGGCGGCGTGGCGTACTTTCAAAAGATTCCAGTCACAGTGATTGCCCAGGTCAAAGGCAAGGACATCGAGAGCAACAAGCGCGCGAATTTCGCCATGCCGCATCCAGAGGGCTACCGCAAGGCGCTGCGCCTGGCCAAACAGGCGGAGAAATTTCACCGCCCGGTCATCTGCTTTATCGATACCCCGGGCGCGTACTGCGGCATCGGCGCGGAGGAGCGCGGGCAGGGCGAGGCGATTGCCCGCAACCTGATGGAGTTTATGTCACTCAAGACCCCAGTAATCTCGATTGTTCTCGGAGAAGGAGGAAGCGGCGGAGCCCTTGCGCTCGGTGTCTGCGACGAACTCGCGATGCTGGAAAACGCCGTCTACTCGGTGATCTCCCCCCGCGGCTTTGCCAGCATCCTGTGGAAAGACGCGTCCCGCGAACGGGAGGCGGCCAACATGATCCGCATCACTGCGGAGGATCTTGTGGGCCTTGGGATAGCCGAACAGATCATCAAAGAACCGCCAGGAGGGGCGCACAATGACCCCACGGTGATGGCGGAAAACATCGCGGATTATATTTTTGAGGCTTTGCAAAGAATTTCTCAAAAAGAGGTTGCTTTTTTACTGGATAGCCGTTATAATAAATTCAGAAAAATTGGAGAGTTTACTGAATAGTTTATAAAAATGATTCGGCAGTAAGCTGAACAACATTTTATAAAATAGACAGAACACATTGATAGGAGGCGAAAACGAATGGTATTAGAGAAAGTAACAAGCATTCTGGTTGACCAGCTGGATGTTGACGAGGAAAAAGTCACTATGGAGGCATCCATCTCGGACGATCTTGGCGCTGACTCTTTGGATGTTGTCGATTTGGTTATGTCCCTGGAAGAAGAGTTCAATATCGAAATTCCGGACGAGGAAGTAGAGAATATTAAGACTGTCGGCGATATCGTCAAATATGTCGAAGACAGAATCTAATGATTGTGTTTGCAAGGCTGTCGTTTTCGGCAGCCTTTTTTCTATGGAAAGGAGAAAAATATGACGGTCGGCCTGATGTCTAATGTCATCCGGGTGCTCAGCATCCTGCTCGCCATTGCGGGCTCAGCGCTCTCAGTGGCGCTGCTGCAGGAAAATGTTCCCCTGATGATCGTGTTGATCCTGGGCTGTTTTCTGCTGCTCATTATGGGGCTCGCGCTCGCCTACTGCGTTGATTCTGTCAGCTTCCTCAACAACCAGCGCAAGTCGCTCCAACAGCGGCTGAGCCAGATTGAGGTGGAGTTCAACGCCATCAAGACGAAGAAAAATTAAAAAATCTGTCGGACTGTACAGACTTCACTCGAGCAAAAAATAAGCAATCCGACGACACCTGCGTCGGATTGCTTGGCGGCAACTGCCGGTTTTTCAGCAGTTGCGGGGATAAGAATGGGGAGGGGTACATCTCCTTCGCCGATCCACTCACACCTGCCAGAACATCTGCTGGCAGGTGTTTTGTATGCCTTAGAAACAGCTGGACGACATTTAGCAGAGGACCAATGCTCTGCCCATGGGAATGGACACAAGCGATAAGGAGCGGAGGGAGATGGTTTGTGTCGTTAAAAGAGGGGACTAACTGCAAAAGAGGTGGTTGCCGATTCGTTTGATCACCGGGCGGGAGCGGATCCACTGGTTGGAGGTTTTTGCGGGATTGTAATAGTAGATTGCTCCGCCGCTTGGATCCCAGCCGTTGAGGGCGTCCCTTGCGGCGTCGTAGCAGGAGGAGGCGACTGGTTGATTGAACTGCCCGTCTGTGACCGCGGTAAAGGCGCCGGGCTGGTAGATCACGCCTGAGAGTGTGTCCGGGAAGGAGGGGTGTTCAATGCGATTGAGGATGACCGCCCCAATTGCCACCTGCCCGGTATAGCTCTCACCGCGGCCCTCTGCTGAGATGATCCGGGCGAGGAGGTTGACATTTGCCGTGGTGGCACTGGGGGTCGAGCCGATTGAAATGCCGAGCCGCTTGAGGGTTGCGGGACCTGCAATGCCGTCCGCGCTCAAGCCCTGCTGCTTTTGAAACTTGATCACAGCAGACTGGGTGTTGGGCCCATAGATCCCGTCGACGTTTCCGGTGTACAGTCCGCGCTCCTTGAGTTTCTGCTGGATTGCCGACACCTCGTTTCCGGTGGACCAAAGGCGGGAGAGCGTCTCGGCGGCCGGGGGATCGGGCGAGACAAAGGCGCTGAGGGTAATCATGCCGATTAAGAGAATAACGATTGCAATCAGGGCGGTTGATTTTCTTTTCTTTTTCATCTAGTTCACCTCACAGATTCTACCATTACTGTTTCCAAATGCAGCTATTCTTATGCAGAGGAAAAAAATCAAAAAAAGATGAAAAAAGGACTTGACAGTCGAAGGAAGGCGTGATATAATAATCAAGCTGTCAG
>CBCSOX010000164.1:0-6260 GCA_965141735.1 uncultured Oscillospiraceae bacterium
TTTTTCCGCCTGAGGGTGTCCTTGACCGCGTTGAGTTTATCCTCCACTGGACTGAGCTCTCTTGGCAGGGAAATTGGATGCTCATCCTCAACCAGCACCTGATCCATAGCGCTGTTGATCCGATTGAGGTAGCGGGTGATGCGGGAAAGGCTGAAATAAAAGACAGTGAGCAGGAGGAGGACATAGCCGACCATCAGATAAAATTCTTTGTTTTGGCGAAACAGCTTGGCGTAAATAATGTGGGCAAAATCGTCATTCGCGCCCAAGCCGCGCATGGCCGAAACGAACCAATCAGCAAACGGTTTTTGCAGCACCCCGTCCACCAGCCAGTTGACGAGCAGGAAGCCGACGATTCCAATGAGAAGGGCGTAAAACAGGACACGGACAAACAATTTGCGCTTGAGGGATCCAAATCTATTTTTCAATTTTGTAACCCACCCCCCACACAGTCTGGATGAACTTGGGGTTGCGCGCCGGCTCGTTCATCTTTTCCCGTATTCTGCGAATGTGCACCATAACGGTGTTGTTGCTTGATTCAAAATATTTTTCTCCCCAAATCTCGTGGAAAAGCTGCTCGGAGGAGATTACCTTGCCGCAGTTTTCGCACAGCAGCCAGAGGATGGAAAATTCAGTCGGTGTGAGGGTGAGCTGCTTGTCGTAGAGAGAGCAGCTGTGAGTGTCTTTATCGATGACCAGGCCGTGTAGCTCGATGACTGCGCTGTCCTGCTTTTGGCGGCCTTCGTTGTAGCAGGTGTACCGCCGAAGCTGCGCCTTGACCCGCGCCACCATTTCAAGCGGGTGAAACGGTTTGGTGATGTAGTCGTCCGCTCCGATCGTCAGGCCGGTGATCTTGTCGATGTCCTCCACCTTGGCAGTGAGCATGAGGACGGGAAAGTTGTGCTTTTCCCGGATTTTGGCGCAGAGGGAAAAACCGTCCATCCCAGGCATCATGACGTCGAGAATGGCGAGGTCGACCGGCTGCTCCTCAATACATGTGAGTGCCTGCAGGGGGTCATAGAATTTGTAAATCTCATAATTTTCATTTTTTAAATAGAGTTCCACCAAGTCGGCAATCTCTTTTTCGTCGTCTACAACAAGAATTTTTGTTTTCATTTTATCCCCCCGTTTTTCTTTTCAGTATAGCATAATCGGATTTATCCGGTCAATAGTAGTACTATGCGCATGTGTCCGAATTCGATCAGTGTGGGGGCAGTTATGGATATCATATTATTTGGAAATCAAAAAGAAATTGGTCTGCAAAAATTTTTGATTGAGCATTTGATCAAACGCTACGACCTGACTGCGATCAACGGCAGCAGCCTGCTGTCTTCCGGGCGGTCGAGCGACATTCTGCTCCTTGAAACCGACAGCCTGCGGTGTGTCAACTCGCGCAGCTGCCTGATCATCCTCAAAAACAAGGCAAACCTCGGCGCGCTGCGCAACATTCAGGGAAATGTCAACGTGCTGGTCAACTCGGGAAATCAGCGGCAGGTAGAGGCGGTTGCACGGCTCGGCCTGCCCGCAATCACCTGCGGCATGTCCCACAAGGACACGCTGACCTTTTCGAGCATTGGCGCGGACAGTTCTGTGATTTCGCTGCAGCGCCCCATTGACCTTGGCGGAGGGAACATCCGGGAACCGCTCGAACTGCCGATCCAGCATTCCTCCCCGTTTGAGCACTTCCCGCTGTTTTGCCTTGCGGCCGTGCGCATCCTTATGGACGATACCGACAACCTGAAACTGGAACTCTGACAGGGACAACTTACCAGTTATAATAACGGATCGGCCGCCCATAATAATACTGCAAACGCGATAACAAATCAAATTTTTGAATAGATTAAGGAGTAATTGATTATGGCTAACAATAACAACAACAATATCATGGTTCCCCAGGCGAAAGAAGCTATGGAAAAATTCAAAATGGAAGCTGCATCTCAGGTAGGCGTGAACCTCAAACAGGGCTACAACGGCGACCTCACTTCGAGAGAAGCAGGCAGCATCGGCGGCCAGATGGTCAAAAAAATGGTTGAAGCTTACGAGAACTCTCTGAAGTAACACCCAAACCCACTCAGCCCGGGGATTTTCCCCGGGCATTTTTTTATGGATATCTGAGGTGGCTGAGCAAGCATTTCTCCTAAAAAACGCACGGCAGACAATGGTTACGCTGCGCTGGACAGGACTGCGGATCCCTTTTTGGATTGCTTTCAAGCGATTGGGGAGAGCGCCCAGTCATTTACTCTGTAAAGTAAGGAGTTGAGCAATAGCCGCAGTGAAACGTAGAGATATTCTTTGTATGCTTGTTGCGTGATCTCACACCGCCCCTTTCGAGTGGGTGATTCGTTCTGCTGGTTTTGTAAAGTGAGCAAAAAAGAAGCCTCCGCGCGGGGCGGAGGCGGCTGTTATGATTCGACCTTGTTGTCGATGACGAGTGTCTTTTTGTTTCCTTTGGACACCCGGTCCTTCATGAGCTTTTCAACCATGTCCTTGAATTCAGCGGACGCCATGCTCGCACCGGCGACGGTGTCGACCTTGCCGATGTCCTGTGAATCCATCAGCCGCTCTGCGAGGGTTTCGCGGGCGATGTTTTGGTTCATGTCTGGGTTGACTTTTTCCCAGGTGGCCTTGTATTCCTCATCCTGGCTTTTGAGCTTAGAGTGGTCGTCCGCCTGCATCCAGTCGTAATTGACTGCTGTAATTTTTTTGTCGGCGTCCACAGTGATCTCGACAAATGGGATGTAATCGTGTACTGCATTTTTATATTCTGCCCGGTAGGTGGTCGAAACGTCCTTGTCGCCGCTGTCTTTGTTGTTGCTGCATCCAGCGAGCATTGACGCGGTCATGACGCCCGCCATGAGCAGACAGATTGTTTTTTTCATAGCAACCTCCATAGAATAGAGTTTAGAATTGTTTGCTTGACTTTATTATACCAAACTATTATCATTAAATGTAGTTTTTGAAAAATTAAATTTTGGGAGTTTGCTCTATGAAAAAAAACGTGACTATCATTCTAATTTCCATTCTTCTCATAGTCGTTGCGCTCGGCGGCGGGTACTATCTGATTCAAAACGTGCCGCTGCGCCCTGCGCCCGTTTCCTCAACAGCTCCGCTCGAGCCTGTTGAGAGTTCGGATTTTGTCATGGATGTGCTTGTGACGCAAAAAGGGTACGATGAGAGCTGCAAAGAGACGTTTGCTGGGGTGATCGCCACATTCCAGGAGCTCGAGGGCCGGTTATCCCGCTACGTCGCTGGTTCAGAGATTTCCCAGATCAACGACGCGGCCGGACTGAATTCGGTTGCGGTGAGCGAGGAGACCTACAACCTGCTCAAGCAGGCGGTTGCGCTGTGCGAGGAATCAGGCGGCGTGTTTGATATCACCATGGGCGCGGTGATCGATTTGTGGGGCTTTGGAACCGACACCCAACGGGTACCGTCGGATGAAGAAATTGCCTCAGCTCTTGAGCACACCGGCTATCAAAAGATTGTGTTTGATGACGAGCACCGCACAGTCAAGCTCCCAGACCCATTTATGCGGATCGACCTGGGCGGAATTGTCAAGGGATATGCGACCGACCTCGCCGATGCGGCCTATACTGAGGCGGGGCTATCCTCGGTGCTGCTCTCGACCAACAGCAGCATCCTGATGAAAGGCCCCAAGCCAGACGGGGATAGCTTCACCATTGGGGTGCGTGACCCCCGCGGGAGTGTCAACGACTATGTGGGAACTCTGACCATTGACAACGCGTTCATCGGAACCTCGGGAGATTACGAACGCTATTTTGAAATGAATGGAAAACGCTATCACCATATTTTTGATCCCGCAACCGGAAAACCCGCCCAAAATGGTTTAACCGGGATTACTGTTGTCCATACTAACGGTACGCGGGCCGACTATCTCTCGACCTACCTGTTTATCATGGGTAAGGACTATGTCATCGAGCATCTCAACGACTACGAAATCATTGCGGTGGACGATGAGAAAAACGTGTATGTCAGCGACAAGCTCAAGGACAGCTTTACCTTTGACGAGACAAGCGGCTACACATTGAAATAGGAGAAAACATGACAGAGCGAAAATCGACGCTGCACTTGTGGGAACTGATTGTATTGGCAGCGGTGGCAGCTGTCGCTGTTACCGTGTTTCTGCTGATGCGGCGCGGGCCGGGGAGCAATCTCGAAGCCCGCATCTACCACAGCGGGGAGCTGGTCAAGACCATTGACCTGGACCGCGCGCCGGATGGGGAAATCGATCTTCCAGGTGAACAGAAGGTGCATTTTGAGGTCAAAGACCATCAGATCCGGTTCATCCGGGTGGACTGTCCGGATAAAATCTGCGAGCAGACGGGATTTTTGCACCGGGAAGGGGACATCGCAGTGTGCATGCCCAACCAGTACCACGTCAAACTTTATGCCAAAGGACAGGGGGCAAATGGATGAAAACCAATGTGCGCAGGGTGACCAGCCTGGGGCTTCTGTTTGCGCTCTCGGTTGTGCTGTCGCTGGTGGAAGGGCTTGTCCCTCCGCTTGTCCCGTCGGTGCCCGGCATCAAACTGGGGCTCGCCAACATCGTCACCATGTACTGCCTCTTTTATGCCGGCTGGCGCTCCGCCTGCCTTGTCACCCTGCTCAAGTCTAGTTTTGTCTTTTTGACCCGCGGCTTCACCGCATTTTTGATGAGCTTTACCGGCGGACTGTGCGCGGTGGGCGTCATGCTGCTTTTGCTCTCCTTCAAGCGGTTCAAGCCTTCCTACCAGATGGTGAGCGTCTGCGGGGCGGTCTTTCACAACATCGGGCAGCTCGGCGCCGCTTCACTGCTGCTTGGAACCCTGGTGTTCGGCTACCTTCCGGTGCTGCTGCTGGCGGGGATTGTGATGGGGCTCATCACAGGGACACTGCTCAGGATTGTTCTTCCTGCACTAAAAAGATTTCCCAATCCGCAAAAAAAGGGGTAAAATTATTGACATCCTTTTGTTTTTTGTGTTACTATAAAATAAATATGGAGTTTAACAGAATCCTCGTCCCCCCAGGAGAGGATTTTTTTCTGGTACATCCCAAAATTTCTGTTTAACGGAGTGAAGCAAATGCCAATTATCAAAGCGAAAAAGAATCTCCCGGGCATTCACCTCAAGCACTACAAAAACACCCACGACTCTCCCACCGTGCGCATGCCGGTGCCGCCGCAGGTCAAAATCGTCATGTCCCAGCACATGGGCGCGCCCTGTATCCCAATGGTCAAGGTCGGCGACGAGGTCAAGGTCGGCCAGAAGATCGGCGAAAACCGCCAAAAGCTCTCCGCCCCGATCTATTCGAGCGTCTCGGGACAGGTGACCGCGTTGGTGGACTATACCGCTTACGGCGGCATGGTCGTTCCTGCCATTGTCATCGACACCGATGGGAAACAGGAGGTCCACGAGTCGGTCAAACCGCCCCGGATCTCCACCAAAGAGGAATTCCTCGAAGCGGTGTATGAGCAGGGCATGGTTGGACTCGGCGGCGCGGGCTTCCCAACCCACACCAAGCTCTCGTTTGGGGAGAGCGTCAAGGTGGATACCCTCATCATCAACGGCGCGGAGTGCGAGCCCTACATTACCTCGGACAACCGCGAGATGCTGGAAAACGCCGACGACATTGTCCACGGCATTGAACAGGTTCAAAAATTTCTCGGCATTGAGCGCGCCCTCATCGGCATTGAGGACAACAAGCAGGAGGCGCTCTCCCTCCTCGCTCAAAAGACCGAGAACAGCAAGGGGATTGATGTCGTCTCGCTGAGCAGCCGCTACCCCCAGGGCGCGGAAAAGGTGCTGATCTACTCAACTACCGGGCGGGTTGTCCCCGAGGGTGCGATTCCGGCGGAGGTTGGGGTGGTGGTGATGAACGTCACCTCGATTTCGAAATTCGGCCGCTACCTGCGCACCGGAATGCCGCTCACCGCAAAGCGTTTGACGGTGGACGGCGACTGCATCGCCAACCCGCAGAACGTCCGGGCGCTCATCGGCACCCCGATTCAGGACGTCATAGACTTTTGCGGCGGACTCAAAAAGACCCCGAAAAAGATCCTCTGCGGCGGCCCGATGATGGGGGTTGCCCTCCTCGACACCAGCGCCCCGGTGATCAAAAACAACAATGCTGTTCTCGCGCTGTCCTCCGACGTGCTGCTCGACCAGCCGACGACCGCCTGCATCCGCTGCGGAAAATGCATCCACGCCTGCCCGGTGCGTCTCATGCCGGTTTCAATTGAAAAGGCGTACGACGCTCAGGATGTG
>CBCSOX010000165.1:0-6247 GCA_965141735.1 uncultured Oscillospiraceae bacterium
ACGGAGACGGCAGCATCACAGGAGGCAGCGGATCCGCCAAGACCGGTGAAGCCACCCCGATCGCCATGGCAATGGCAGCTCTCCTCCTCGCAGGTTCTGCAATCATCATCAAAAAACGCAAATAGGTTTTTTTGACACCCTTTTATACAACCTGATTACAAAAAGGAACCAGCCAATGGCTGGTTCCTTTTCTTTATAGCCGCTCTCCAACTATGCCGGAGGTTCTAAAAAGCTTTCGTGATCGAGATGAAAAAAGTCCTTTCGATAGAATAAAACTCCCGTCTCCGGAGGGGGATGCTTATAGTATAGATAAATTCTACTGGCGGTGATGCCCTGCCCACGGCCTAATGCATTTGTAAAGCCTTGCTGCTTATGCTGTTGAGCTATAAATCCACCCATTGAATTTGTATGACGGTAGACGATCGCCCGTGAAGCAGAAAACCAAACATTTCTCCAGTATTCTGATCGAATCACTGATTTTTCTTTAAACGATATATCCTAGCCGCAGAGAATAGATACCCGTCTCAACTTGCCTGTAACGGTATAGTTTGGAGACGAGCAGCCTGCGCAACTTTCAAAAGGCAACATCACCTGTTAATCCGATTGAGATGATAAAAGATTCAAAATACAACAGACAGTGGATGGACAACAAGCGAATCAGAAGTGTGAGCTGGTTGTTGAGATTAGCGCTGATTCCCCTGCAAAGCCTTTTGGTGACAGCATCCCTCTTTCAGCATCGCCGGGAATTCGATGCCAGTAAGCTTTTAAATAGGTTCACGGAGTCAGGGGCTATATGTCCGCTGTCTTTAGACATACGCTACCTTTGCTGCGCGTTCAATGAAAATAGACCAATTGTGTTCTTGATGAAATCATAAAAAATTTGGTTGGTTTTCACTCATACCAAAACACTGCTCTGCCAGAACTTCGCCCGAAGGACGCAGTGGTTACCCTCGCTCTACCGGAACGCGCAAAACCGTTTTAAGGCGTTCTGGAGCCGTTTTACGGGGATCTGATAGATAAATTTCATGGTGCTTCCGAGCCTGTCCAGAACAGTCAAGATAGCGGTTGCTTTCGATAAATTCCACGAGCTTTGCCATAGACTCGACTTCCTGATCATATGTCCCGATATGCAGCATTTGGACACAGGTGCCCTCTTCGAAAACCTCCAGCCTGGCCTTGGAGACAGCAATGTCCGGCTTTTTCTCCTGGCACTTCTGCACAGCCCATGCGAACACCTCAGGTGTGACAAACTCTGGCTGGCGGATCATCGAAGTCCATTGCCATTGATCCCGCTGAGAGAGGTCGAGTTTTCCCCCCGGACTCCACCAAAGCCCTTCCAGCGGTGGGATGACATAGTCAAAATACCCCTCCAATTCTGTTCCGCTTTTGCGGCTCATTTTTATTGTATAATTCAGAGAATACAGAATACTCATCGCCTCTTGATAGGCTTTTCCCTGCGGGTCCCCTGTCCCATCCACCATAATGTAGCACGCGGGCGGCACATCGATCACTTCCGGTCGGGTCGGCGGAAGATAAAGATGCTTGAGCGTTTTTTTATAGTCGACCTTCTGCACAGCCCGAGGCTTCTTTTTGATTGTCAATAGCCGCTCTATATCCTGCAAAGAACCATTGTCATGTACTTCGAGCATCACCCATTTTCCGTCCGGATAGGTATGTGCTGCGTCGTAGCTTTCCTGCACTGTCAAGCTGAATGCATCTCTTGCGAGTTCAAACCGCTCCCTCTCTGCCCGTCCAAGAGTGACTAAAAAGCCAAACGATCCATTTCGGACGTAACATCCACAGAGCGTGCGCGAGGCACTGCGAAACTTGTACTCGTAAATTCCGGCCTTTCCTCCGTTTGCCCACCTGGTTTCCACCTGATAGTGATCAAACAGGTACCGTTCGATTTCCTTCCACGCGGGATACGCTCCAGCGAGAAGCCCTTTAAGTTCTCCCTCGGCAGGGGGATGTTCAAGAACAGTTGCCATTTTCCTGCTCCCCTTTCGGCACATCTTTGAGTGCGATATAGATATGAATTTGTGCATTTCCCATGCTGTCGACGCAACGGTATTCCTCAAAATCTCCGGTAAAGCTCCTATGAAGCGGCATCTGCCAAAGCTCCGCCCAGAAAGCGGCGACGTCGTGCTGCACATCCCCATAAACCACAAATTCAGCATACCTCCCCGCCGGGATTACCGCCGTCTCGAATTGTTCTGGAAGCGCTGTCTTCTCGGTGACTTCACAGCAGGCAAACATGTCATAATCCCCGGATTGATCACTTGCATAGTTGGTGTACAGTCCGATTCCATATCCTGTCACCTGACCGGGAATCGACGAAACTGCTTCGTTATAAAACTTTTGCCACAATGCCCCAATTTGGGCGCCCATTGTTTCACTCTGGTTGTTCGTGCGGATTTTAAACCCCGCTACCTTTTTTTCCTGTAACTGTACGATTTGATAGTTCATCATCCAGACCTCATTTCTTTCCTTAGGATGATTTGAGTATAGCACAGCAAACCAGACAACTGCATGTCATATTTAAAAATACCGCTGGTGCAGCTGCTGTATTTTTTTCTTGAGTGTCTCCCGCACTGGTTCCGGTTCCAGCACTTCGAGCTCTTCGCCAAACGAAAGTAAATACCCATACACCCACTCATCCATTGGGAAAGACGCTGCCACCAGCAGGGAGCCATCTTCTTCCTGTTGAATCCAAGAACGGTCAAATTCCTCATAGACCCGGTAAAAAATTGTAGGAGAAAATCGGAGTTTCAGTTCTACTTGTGAAAACGACGGCTTTTCAGCCTTCCAACTCGGAGGCTGTTTGGGTTCAAACAGTTCGTCTGTTACAATCAAATCCGAAATTCGAAACAGCTTAAACATCCGGTACTCCTGGCGTGTGCAGCAATACGCCTGCAAATACCAAGCTTTCCCCTTGAAACGCAGTTTAACAGGTTCAACCGTGCGACTGCTTTGGATCCCATAAGCACTGCAATAACACATGCGAACTCTTTTTCGGCTTAGAATCGCATCACGTAATAAGAAAAATTTTTCCTTTTCCCCTTCGTCGCTGCCCCACTGGGTAAAATCCACATCAATCCAGGCAGTGCTGCCCTGCTGAAATAAGCTGCTCAGTCGATTGAGCACCTCGTCAATTTCTGGATAGTGTGCAGCGGACATGCCTTGCAGTGAGAACAGGATTTCATTTTTTTCGCGTTCGGAAAGGACAGATTTGTCCAGCACAAAATCGTCGAGAAGTTGAATTCCCCCTCCCCTTCCCTTGGTTGCGTACACCGGTATTCCCGCTGCTGAGAGAACCTCAACATCCCTGTACACGGTCCGTTCTGACACCTCAAACCGCTCTGCCAGCTCTTTGGCTGTCATTCTGCGGCGGTCGAGCAGCAGATAGATCATTTCAAAAAGACGGTTAATTTGCATCCTGATCCCCTTCAATCAGCTCGTGTTTTTTCCTTCGGGAAAGGCGTTTGATTTCGCATTCCCGCTTCATTGCCGCGGATTTGGAGGGCGCTGTCTCGCTATACACCAGTTGAACCGGCCGCCGCGCGCGAGTGTATTTTGCCCCCCTGCCCTCATTGTGAGCCTGAATGCGCAGTGTCAGGTTGTTGGTCCATCCGGTATAAAGCGTTCCGTCGCTGCACCTGACGATATAGACATAGTTCATTGTTTCCTCCAAAGAAATCCCATCGCACTACTCACTGGTGATTTTAAAGGCTTTGCTCCTCCCGGTCAGAATACGGCATCACCAGTGCTTCCTATTTACAATAACAGATCATTTCAAAAAAGGCAAGCTCTGACTGGGCCGGTGCAGACTATCGAGGCAACCCGGTACCTTAACCTCTCTGTGAGCGGTACTGTGACGTCCCAATTACAGCGATCCCCCACTCTTCCAGAAATCCAATACATAGATGCCCTATCCTTAAATTGGTTCCTATTGCTTGCTAAACCATCCATTTAGCGATGCAGTGCAAATTGAAATTTCGCCGGCAGGGTATCATTTTTTACAAGGCTGCCGCCAACAGGCTGCAAAACCTGGCGTGCAAAGCATTCTGTTCACTCAAACATTGTCTGATATGCCATAACACACTCTGTCAGCATCGTTTGACTTCTATAGATCACATTCTTTGTATGATAAAAAGAGGGCTCAAAGCCTCTAACAAATTACCGTTTTTACATATTTATTCAGTTCATTTCCGCCACTGTATTTGCCAAAACAGCTGTATTATTTTCCATTAAAATCTATTTAGAAAATATTTTTTGTTTGCCTTCTTCTCTTTCTCTTGCGTATCTGCTCTCCACCAGCAGCGCTCGCAATTTTGGTTTTCTCTATAGATTGAAACCATCTGACACCTAAAGCTAAAATGTGCTATATGCCTTGTAAGGCGTAAAAGAGAAATCCGCCTGCATTTTCAATTATTAAGATGAAACACCCGGCTGAATACCAGCCGGGTGTTTGTTATTCCACTGCTTTCTTGAGCTTTTGATAGATGATTCCCAAGGCAACCACAACCAGCGCAAGGAAGAGCGCAACTGTGCCAAACCGCCACAGAAATCCATTCATATATGAGACAGCAAAGTGGTACAGCGAGGCAGAGGCCAGCCCAATCCGCTGAACTTTCCCTGACAAAAAGACCACAACAGGAAGCATGACCATCATCAGGGCCGAACCGGATAAAGCGTAGATATAATAGCGAATCGCCCTGTGCTTCCAGGAATGCATGAAAAAGAGAATTGCTGCGATCACCACCATCACAACGATGAGGACAATGAGGAGCAATCGAACCAGTCCATATCCCTTCTGAACATAGGGAGAAATCTCTGTGATATAGGGAACCGATACTGCGTCTTGATAGCTCTCGACACAGGCGTCGGTCAGCGCCTGCACCGCTTCCTCCAACTCAGGCGTCACTTCTATTCCGCGCTCCTGAACATTTGCTAAAAACAATTGATGCAGCTGCTGTCCAAAATCAGCGGTTTCCACCTGCTTGCCGCGGTTGTTGTAAAACTGGGTGACTGCATTGCCAATGTCCTGCTGCACCCTGACCGGATCGACAATTCCGTCAAAAAACTGCTCGTCAAACCCGCTGGCCGCACCAAAAGAGGCAAATTTCTGTTCAATTTCATCCGCCATTTGTTCGTAAAATCCGCTCTGGGAGAGTTTGGAACGCATGTAATTTTCATTTAAAACTGTGGTCTGAAGAATGCCGACACAGGTTGTCACAAACAGCAACAGACACAGAAAAAACGCCAGCAATATACTCAGTGCAGTCCGAATGCCGCTTTTTGTATTTCTACTCATCTCACCCGCTCCTTATTCATAGATGTTGATTTTTGGGCCTGAGAGGTATTTTGCATAGACAAAATAGCGCTCTGGGGTCAGTCCAATCTGATCAAAAGGATAGCAGGTGTAGAGGACGAGGTTTTCCTCTTCACTCTCCAAGTCATAGGCGGTGGTATCCTGCGCAGTGGTGATCTTTGTTTCGGTGATCTCGTAGACGTATTGGCCATAATTTGTCGATACTTCAATTTTACCGCCCACCTGTGCGGAACCAAGATCGTGAAAATAAGTGTGATTGTGTCCCGCTACCAGCACTGTTTTCCCGTATCCGGGAATAAAGCTGCCGTTGTAAACGCCAACTCCGTTTTTCAGCTCCTTATCCCCATCGCCGAAAAACAGCCCCGCATCTACCTGCGTCCCCGGAATGGTCAGCTGTCCAAAGTGGGTTCCGAACTCCGGCAGGGTGAGTTCGCTCGCCTTAATTTCATCTGAAGACTGGTTGGGCGTCTGGGAGGAACTGAAAAGGCTCGCGTAATCGGAGGAAAAATTGACTGGCTTGTCCAAAAAAACTAGGTCAAGCACCGAAGAAAACGGGGAGACAACCGGCGCAAATGCTACAAACAAAACGAGATATCCCAAAATGAAAAAGGTTATAGGGAGAATGATAAAATTCTTCCTATAACTCTTTTTGTAACGTCTTGACATGATGGACTACGCCCTGGCTACTTTGAGCTTGCGCGCGCCAAAGCCCGCCGCTGCGATCGTTCCAACAACAACCAGAGCGAGGATCACAACGTTTGTAGCATCCGCTGCTTGTCCACCGGTTGCTTTGATCACTGCGTCCGCTTTAAAGACGGTGACCCCGTTTGCATCGGTAATCACAACAGTCTTGCCGTTGACGACAGTCAATTTGAGTCCGACAACTGCTGCTGCTTTCTGTGCAAGATTCAGGAG
>CBCSOX010000166.1:0-6236 GCA_965141735.1 uncultured Oscillospiraceae bacterium
CGAAAGAACAGCTCGCAAGACTTGACGAGATCGGCTGTGATTATGTGCAGGGCTATTATTTTGCAAAGCCGATGCCGCATAAGGAATTTGAAGCCCTGCTGGCGAAACAGGGCGCGTCGGAACCGAAGGAAAAGGAGGACGGCGCGCTGCGTTTTTTCAAAGAACTTCCGGTTGTTCTGGTTGCTGACGAGGACGCTGCGTATCGAGAAGAGGTGATCCGCGCATTTCAAGGCCGTTACCGGGTGGAGTGTGTGGAAAACTGCCAGCAGGCCTTGGCCTACATTGAAGATCATCCAAAGCTTGCCGCTGCTGTATTGAGCTTGACCCTGCCAGAGCCGGATGGGTTCTCGGTGTTGGAAAGCATTCAGCGGGATAAGAGTCTGTGGAACCTTCCGGTTATCGCCACAGCAGCACCGGATGCGGAGCTTGAAAGAAAAGCGCTTGAGCTCGGGGCAGACGATTATATCTGCAAACCCCACTTTCCCCAAAGCCTGCTCAAGCGAATTCAACGCGCGCACAATGCGGTCGCCAACCAGGAGAGAAGCCGTTTTTTTCAGGACGCGGCCTATAGAGACTATCTGACCGGGGTTTTCAACCGCAGAGGGCTGGAAGCCGCGCTCGATTCCCTCAACAAGAATGACTTGCCGCTCGCTGTATACCTGTTTGACCTGGACAACTTGAAATGGTGTAACGACACCTTCGGACATGCTGAAGGGGACCGGGTACTGACCTGGTTTGGCACAGTTTTGCGGGAGCACACGCGGGACAAAGATGTGATTTCCCGCATTGGAGGGGATGAATTTGTCGCAATGATACGAAAAATGCCCTCTGGAGAGCTTGCGGAGAAAAAAGGACAGGAGATCTGCACAACAGTGCAGGAGATGAGTTCACGGCGTGGCATGGAAATTTCCTGCTCTGCCGGCGTGGCGATCATGCAGGCCGGGGACACTGTTTCGCAGGTTTTGGACCGGGCGGACAAAGCTCTCTATCAGGCGAAAAACCAGAAAAAAGGAAGCTGCCGCTTGTGGAAAGAGGGAACGATATGAACGGCCCAATCGACGCGAGGCAGACTGCCAAGGACTTCTGTCTCTTCTGGTTTGAGAAACGGGACCTGGAAAAAACCGTCTCATTTTTAACTGAGGATATTAGTTTTGTCGGCACAGGAACCGGTGAATCTGCGACCGGTCTCTCTGAGATGACCGCGTATCTTCGCCAGGATATCAGTGAGATTCCCGAGCCGTTCCGCATGAAATGGACGGTTCAGCACGAGCAGTTATTTGTAGAAGGGATCACTTCGCTTGTCGTTGAAATGACGCTGATCAATTCATATTACACCTGGCATCTGCGCGCCTGTTTTGTTTGCAGAAAAGAGCGGCAGCGGTGGCTGATCTGCAGCATCCAAATCTCCGAGCCGAGCCGCAACCAAAGGGGAAATGAACACTACCCGCAGTCGCTCGTGCTCGAAAATGTGCTCAAACAGCGGCAGGAGCTTTTGAACAATTCAATTGCCGGCGGTATGATGGGCGGCTACATCGCGCCGGATTTCCCGTTTTATTTCATCAACCGCAGGATGCTTGATTATCTGGGCTATGTGAGCGAGGCGGAGTTTGTCGCCGATATCCACGGGCTGATCAGCAACTGTATGCACCCGGACGACCGCAAAGCAGTGGATGCGGCGGTATTCGAGCAGCTGAAAGAGAACGACGAGTACATTGTGGAATACCGGATGAAGAAAAAAGACGGCTCTTACATCTGGGTTCACGATGTGGGCAGAAGGATGACGGCAGAAAACGGCCGCCCGGCAATTTCGTCAGTGTGCATCGACATCACTTTGCAAAAGCAGGCGCAGAATGAGGTGCTGCATATTTACAACAACATTCCGGGCGCTGTGTTCCGCTGCCGGTTTGACAATGATTTCTCGGTCATCGAAGCAAACGATGGCCTATTTGAATTTCTGGGCTATACCCGTGAGGAATTCGCAGAAATGGGCAATCGGATGTCCGCTGTGATCTATCCGGAAGATCTCGAAGTAATGGCGCAGCGGCTGAATGAACAGCTCGAAGAAGGGAACACCATTCAGAATGAAAACCGGCTGATCTGCAAAAGTGGTGTGGTGAAGTGGATTTCCATCAAGGCACAGCTGTTTCGGGAAGAGGACGGAGAACGGTATTTTTACTGCGTGTTTGTGGATATCAGTGATGAAAAGCAGCTTCAGGAACGGGTCAAAGAGCTGTATGAGGAGGAACTTGCCTATTTTGCCGAGCTCTCCTCCTCTGCTGGCAGCATCCAAGGGCGGATTAATGTCACACAAGATCGGGTGGATACCTATCTCTCCACATCTGATGTGGCAATTGCGAGGGTTGGAACCTCCTATCTGGAGACAGTTGAAAGCCTCGCGGCATCGGCAGTCGATCCTGCTTATGGGGAAAAAATTCGCTGTCAGCTCGACCGGGAGAAGGTGCTCGGGGATTACACAGCCGGCAAGGTGGATTATCACTTTGAATTCCTGCGCAAACGCAACGACGGCGGCGCGTTTTGGGGGAGCACAAACCTCCGCACCTGCCTGAACCCGGAAACCGGCGACATTATTATTTTTTTCTATACCTTCGACATTACCGAGCAAAAGCTCCAGGAAATGCTGCTGAGTAAAATTACCCAGCTCGGCTACGACATTATCATTGAAATCGACCTCCAGCAGGGGACGCATCGTCTGGTTTCGTTCCAGAGCGGACGGACGGACATCATTTCTCCCAAGGGGGAATTTCAAAATGAAATACGGGCGATCGCCGAAGAGTATATGGACCAAGCCTCAAAACAGGAGTACCTTCAAAAACTCGATTTTGACTATATGAAAAAGCACCTTGAGAAAGAGGACTCCTATACCTTTGTTGTAGAAATGAAGGGAGAGGACGGCTCTATGAGGGTCAAGCGGTTCCAGGTCTTTTTGATTGACAAAGATCTTGAGCGGGTCTGCATTGCACGCGCTGATGTGACCGACGTTGTGCGGCAGGAACAGCGGCAAAAGGAGGAGCTGGCTGCAGCCCTGGTGGCTGCGGAGCAGGCAAACGCCGCAAAATCCGATTTCCTCTCCCGCATGAGCCACGAAATCCGCACACCGATGAACGCCATCATCGGCATGAGCACCATCGCTGCCCAGTCAATCGGAGACGATGAACAGGTGGAGGACTGCATCTCTAAAATAGGAATTTCCTCCCGCTTCCTGCTATCGCTGATCAATGACATTTTGGATATGAGCCGAATTGAGAGCGGAAAGCTGCTGCTCAAAAGCGACAAGATCCCCACAGAGGAGTTTTTGAGCGGCATCAGCTCGATCTGTTACGCCCAGGCCGCGTCCAAAGGGGTGGAGTACGAGTGTATCGTCGATCCAGTGCTCGACGACTATTACATCGGCGATGCCATGAAACTGCAGCAGGTTCTCATCAACATTCTGAGCAACGCAATCAAATTTACAGGGGAAGGCGGAAAGGTGACCTTCTCTGCTTCGCAGCGCAGAAAAACTAAAAACGACGTTGAGCTGCGCTTTATTGTAAACGACACAGGCGTTGGCATGAGCGAGGAGTTCCTCCCCCATATCTTTGAACCCTTTTCACAGGAATCGACCGGCACAACCGCCCTCTACGGCGGAACGGGGCTCGGCCTTGCGATCTCTAAAAATATTGTGGACCTGATGGACGGCAAGATCACTGTCCGCTCGATCAAAGGGATTGGCACCGAATTCACTGTGGATGTCAAGCTGGGAATTACCGAGGAGGGCAAACTGCGCCACAAAAAGAAAGCGGTCTGCAATTTTTCCCACCTAAAAACTCTGGTGGTGGACGATGACGTTGCGGTCTGCGAAAGCGCGGTCGTCCTGCTCGAGGAAATGGGGGTCAAGGCGGAGTGGGTCGACAGTGGGCGCAAGGCGATTGACAGAGTGCGGCTTCTCTGGGATGACAGCAGGTATTTTGACATGGTTCTCATCGACTGGAAGATGCCCGGAATGGATGGTATTGAGACCGCCCGGCGCATCCGCCGCATTGTGGGACCGGATATCACCATTATCATCATGACAGCTTACGACTGGGTGTCCATCGAACACGAGGCAAAGCTCGCTGGTGTCAATCTTCTCATGAGCAAGCCGATGTTCAAGTCCTCTCTGATCTCGGCGTTCTCCAAGGCGCTGGGGGAGAAAGAGGAGCAGATGCAGCAGGCGCAGGCCCCGGATTATGATTTCACCGGAAAGCGGGTGCTGCTGGTGGAGGACAACAGCATTAATACCGAGGTGGCGGTGATGCTGCTCGAAGGCAAAGGCTTTGCGGTGGACACGGCAGAGAACGGGCTGCGGGCACTCGAGCTGTTCAGCAAATCAGAGGAAGGGGAGTACGATGCCATCCTGATGGATATACGAATGCCCCTGATGGATGGTCTGACGGCAGCGACCAATATACGGCACCTGAGCAATACGGATGCTCAAACTGTTCCGATCATTGCCATGACAGCCAATGCCTTTGACGACGACATTGAAAAGAGCAAAATTGCCGGCATGAATGCCCATCTCGCAAAGCCCATCGAGCCGGAACGGCTATACCAAACATTGTTTCACTTTATCTTTGGAAAGGAGGATTAAACGATGCCTGGATTTAAAGAAGTATTTGAAGAATATGGGGCGGACTATTCGTCCACCATGGCGCGCTTTTTGGGAAATGAAGGGATGTACCTGCGTTTTCTCGATATGCTGTTTCAGGATGAAACCATGCAGCAGCTTGGCAGCGCCCTCGATTCCGAAGAGTATGACGCCGCTTTTGCAGCAGCGCATACTCTGAAGGGGGTTGTGGGCAACATGGGCCTCACACCATTTTACAATTCGGTTTGTGCCATTGTCGAGCCGCTGCGTGCTGGGGAAGAGCGCAGCGATTACGCTGCACTCTACCAAAACATCTGTGTCGAATACCAAAAAGCAGCTGAGCTTCGGGAGAAATTGAGGGGAGGAGAGTAGGGATGATGCAGGAGAACCCTCTTTCGGCAGATCAAATGACGGCAGTGTTGGAGGATGCCCCGGTAGCAATTCTTATCAGTTCAGTTGACGACTGGGCGCCGCTCTATGCAAACCGTCAGGCGCGTGAATTGGGGCTGCACCAAACCGGCCTCAAGGGAGCGGTCTGCTTCGGCACAGAGATGGAACCGCATCTACTCTGTGCTGGGCAGCAGATGAACCGCCCCTCCCGGACAGCGGCAGCGTTTTTGAGCTGCGTGGAAAGCTCACCAATTGGAACGGCAGAGCAGCACATATTTCCTACCTAATGAGTAGGGCTGAACAAAAAGCGAAAGAGGAGTGCTCCACAAATTCTGAAAAAGGTCTGGAGACGACGTTTCAGAGCATGCCCTGTGGTCTGTGTGTCTACCAGATTATGGGCGGAAAGATTCTTTCCCGATTTTTTAACGCCGCCTTTTTTACTGTTTTGGGGTATTCGCAGGACCATATCTCCCGCATTCAGCAGGAGCTTCCGTTTACCGGCGTCCATCCCGATGATATCTCCCTGTTCCGAAAAAAGCTGGATGTAGTAATACGGAACAACTCGGTTGTGCGGCACACCTTTCGCGTGTTCAACGATGTCCGGCAGGAATACCGTTGGATTCGCCTGGAAGGTTCGATCAAACAGCAGAAGGATGGGATACAGTATTTGTACGCGGTGTTCAGCGATATCAGCGAACAGGTGCGCCTTGAAAAAGAGCTGGCAGAGGCGAACAGCAAGATGACGGACATCATCAACGCAATTCCGGGAGGCGTTGCGATCTACAAGGTTACCGACCGGTTTGAAACAGTCTATTTTTCGGACGGAGTGCCCGGACTGACCGGCTACACGGTTGAGCAATACCACGAGCTGATTCAAAAGGACGCCGCTGAGATGATTTACTGGGAGGACGCCGACAGGGTGATTTCCAGGGCTATGGAGGTCATCCGGACGCACCAGGTCGCTGAATTTGAATTCCGCAAACAACACCGGGATGGAAGCATCGTCTGGGTGCGCGTTCAGATCAACTGGCTCGGCGAGGAGGGCGGTTCTCCACTTCTCCACTGCGTCTTTCACAACATCTCCGACCTCAAGGACACGCAGCTGGAAATGGACCATCTGGTCAACTCGATTCCGGGCGGCATCGCAACCTACTGTGTCGAGGGAGAGCGGCTCAGAGCAAATTTCCTCAGCGACGGGGTGATCGATCTCTCGGGTTACACC
>CBCSOX010000167.1:0-6197 GCA_965141735.1 uncultured Oscillospiraceae bacterium
TTTATCGACGAGCTGCACACCATCGTGGGCGCGGGCAAGACCGAGGGTTCAATGGACGCGGGCAACCTCCTAAAACCGATGCTCGCCCGCGGGGAGCTGCACTGCATTGGCGCGACCACCCTCAACGAATACCGCCAATACATTGAAAAGGACCCTGCGCTCGAACGCCGCTTCCAGCCGGTGCTCGTCAGCGAGCCGACGGTGGAGGACACCATCGCCATCCTGCGCGGACTCAAGGAGCGCTACGAGGTGTACCACGGCGTCAAGATTCAGGATCAGGCGATCATCGCCGCGGCTACCCTCTCCAACCGCTACATTTCCGACCGCTTCCTGCCTGACAAGGCGATCGACCTGGTGGATGAGGCGTGTGCAATGATCCGCACCGAGATCGACTCGATGCCGACCGAGCTCGACGTCATCCAGCGCAAGATCATCCAGCACGAGATCGAAGAGGCGGCGCTCAAAAAGGAAAAGGACGCCCTCTCACAGGAGCACCTGCACGAAATTCAAAAGGAACTCGCCGAAATGCGCGGGGAATTCAAGTCCCTCAAGGCAAAATGGGACAACGAAAAAGCCTCAATCGGCAAGGTGCAAAAGCTGCGGGAAAATCTCGAGCAGTTAAACGCGGAAATTGAGAAAGCAGAACAGGAATATGACCTCAACAAGGCCGCTGAACTCAAATACGGCAAGCTCCCCGCGCTGCAAAAACAGCTTGAGGAGGCGGAAAAAACCGCTGAAACAAACGAACAGAAAAACACCCTGCTCCGCGACAAGGTCACTGAGGAGGAAATTGCACGGATCATCGAGCGGTGGACAGGCATCCCGGTCTCCCGCCTGATGGAGGGGGAACGGGAAAAGCTCCTCCACCTCGAGGATACGCTACACAAACGGGTTATCGGTCAGGACGAGGCGGTGACCAAGGTGACCGAGGCGATCATGCGCTCCCGGGCGGGCATCCAGGACCCCAACCGCCCGATCGGCTCCTTCCTCTTCCTCGGCCCGACCGGCGTGGGCAAAACCGAGCTCGCCAAGGCGCTTGCAGAGTGCCTGTTTGACGACGAGCACAGCATTGTGCGCATCGACATGACCGAATATATGGAGAAATACTCGGTCTCCCGCCTCATCGGCGCGCCTCCCGGTTACGTCGGCTACGAGGAGGGGGGACAGCTCACCGAGGCGGTGCGCAGAAAACCCTATTCGGTCGTGCTGTTCGACGAGGTGGAGAAGGCGCACCCCGATGTCTTCAACATCCTGCTCCAAGTGCTTGACGACGGACGGATCACCGATTCCCAGGGCCGCACGGTGGACTTTAAAAACACCATCATCATCTTGACCTCCAACCTCGGCTCTTCCAGCCTGCTCGAGGGCATCGGCGCAGACGGAGAGATCACCGAAACGGCAAAATTTGAGGTCAGCGAACTGCTCAAACGCACCTTCCGCCCCGAATTTCTCAACCGGCTCGACGAAATCGTCTTTTACAAACCGCTCTCCCGCCAGGACATCACCGCAATCGTCGACCTGCTCATCGCAGACCTCAACCGCCGGCTCGCCTCCAAACAGCTCTCCTGCGAGGTCAGCGAAGAGGCGAAGCAGTTCATCATCGATCATGGCTACGACCCGATTTACGGCGCACGGCCTCTCAAACGGTTTGTCCAGCAGGCAGTGGAAACCCTCATCGCAAAAGAGATCATCGCAAGCGACATCCTGCCCGGCAGCAAACTATCCGTCACCCTGCAGGATGACCGGCTGGCCGTCGTTGTTTCATAATTCAATCTGTGCGGAGGGAGCAGTTCCCTCCGCATTTTTGTATGGGAAACGCTCAGCGCCCATCCCTATAAAATTTTCGCTTGACCACCAGATCAACCGCGGGTTTCATCTATTACTTCAGTGCAGTGATAAAATTTCTGGCCCGTTACCGATTTCACTGTAGCGCATATCCCCTTCATTCGCTGCATCAAACAGAACCCGCTCAGCCATCTGCGGCCGATCTGTTAATCGTGTCAATCATGTTGGCACTTTTGAGGAAATGGGCATTTCCCTCTCCCTAGCCATCCCCAAAAATTTCTAAAAACCAGCATTTTCCGGCGAGACATCCGACGCGCATGTCGTGGATATCTCATTTTTTGGCCTGGAATGAAGATTTCGACAGACAGAACAGCTCAACCACAAGTGGTTGAGCTGTTCTGCTTATGATAGAGAAAATGCAAATCGGGGAATTCTATTGCTTCTTTTTGTTCAGAATCAGTCCGGTGCCGGCGAGTGCGCAAAGCGAGAGAAGCATCACGAGGGGAGTTGTCTCTCCGGTCTTTACATTGCCTTTGCTTGTTGTTCCGTTTGTATCCCCCTGTACTGTGGTATCCACAGCAGGAGCAGTTGCTTTTTCAAGACTATCAATTGCCTCCTGCAGATTCTGTTCTGCTTGGTCGACATGCTCTTGATCCGCATTGGGATTTTCCAACACTTCATTGGCGGAAACCAGCGCAGCGTTGAGTCTCTCAATACTTTCAGCGGTATACTGACTCAGATCAATCTGTCCCACGCTGTCAACAAGGCTTTGTAATTTGCTCTTATCCGGTTTTAAATTCATGTTGGTGACTGATTCCATCAAATTGAGGTACGCGGTGTCCACTTCGCTTTGGAATGCGTTGTCGTCCTGCATGACAGCCGCTGCATCCTTGAGCGCAGTGTCGAGCTCGGCCTTCCCCTCGTCGAGATAGCGGTCGATGTTGGAAGTGATGTGCTCAGCCAGATAAATCGCTTCGGACAGATCGTTTTTGTCGACGATTTTCCATTTCACCATGCCGATTGCATCGAGCAAACGGATCGAAGCGGCGCGGATTTCCTGCTGTGTGTCGTAGGTTTCCTGTAAACTTTTTGCTGACGCAAGCGCTTCTTCAAACTCGGTGACAACCGCAGGCATAGTGTTGGCCAGCGCCCCGTCCGCCTTGAGCTGCTCCGCTTTTGCAATCAAGGTTTCCAAGGCTCCGCTGCTGGGAGAAACCAAAACATCGGCGTAAGGGGTCACGGTGACAGGCCCGAGCAGACCGTAATCCTGTACGGTGCGCTTTTCTCCCGGAATCACTTCAATGAGTTTGTTGACCAAGGTAGTCTCCACTTCTACGACAACTGTATTTTCTCCGGCAACAACATACGGGCCAATATCGACTTTTGAGGTATAGCGGTTGCTCGGGGGAAGTTCTGTTCCATTGACGGTAACACGGAAGGAATCCTGTACCCGTCCGAGGTCCAGAATAGCCCCCTTGCCCTGCTCACATCCCTGCTGCAAAGTAAACGAGGCGGTGTAGGTTCCGATGCCAGCGGCATTGCGGATGCCATCGATCTCTATCCAAGATTTCAGTGTGGTTTCACCGATGTCGATGGTGTTAAACACCGTTTCAATCGGGGTATCTCCAGGGCAGTAATCCTTCACGCTGAGATTCCAGTTTGTCAGTTGGACCGGGGCTTCAATTCCTTCGACCACTGCTTTGCAGGTGCGTCCATTGTCTAGCTCTACCGCGGCAGTGCCGTTTTCAAAGCTTCTGACTTTGAGCAGGCCGTTGTCAGCAGCCATGAACTCTCCGCCCGTGCTCGATACCGCATGGCTGGTTTGAGTGACGCCGCCCCATTCCGGAGAAGCGAAGGCGATCAGCTTGGACTCGTTGGAATCGAGCTCGACGTTGACGGTGATCCGACCATTCTCTGTCTTGTATTCGGCAATTGGGGTGATCTCTCCCGACCAGGCATCGAGCAGATAGGGAACGCCTTCCCCGACAAAGGAGACTTCAAAATCAACAGGCTTGATGCTGTCTCGGGCCGGCTCGCTGACCGTTTTGGTATTGTCGCAGCGCCCGAAGTTATAGACATAGTAGAAATCTGCATCCTGAGCAGAACGGTGAACTGTCAGCACTTCTTCCTGCTGGGAGAAAGCGGTGTCCGGCTGGACGGAGAGTGTTTCCAGCGCACCCAATACGTCGTCATAACTCTCCACCTGTTTGACATTGGGCACTGCAAGCAGTTCTTCATCAGGGCGAGGAGCTGGGTGTTTTCTTCGGTTAAGTTGGATGTAATCGTCGGCGTAGCGCCGATAAGAATCACAGGCAGACCATCCTGTGCATACTCCAGAATTCTCTGCGCTGTTTCAGTCGGCATGTAGCTTTGGTACTGAATGACCATTGTCTTGTAGGAAGGCCCATCCGCACAGAGCACCCCGTCTTTTACAACAGAATTTTCGAGCGCAAGATTGGCGGGGCAGACAAAATCGTAAGTATAGCCTGCGCGCTTAAGCTGACCGCCGTCCTTATAAATGTAGTCTCCGTCTTTTGCAATCCAGCTTCCGTCCGAGCCGGAAATGTTGTCCATGTAGTCGTTGCGGGAGACGTAGTCTGTGTAGTCCGAAATATGTTCCCAAGATAGGAGATGATTCCAGTTGTTGGAGAAGTTTGCTCTGCCAAACCCTTCGTAGCCCGGCCACTCCAGACCGTCGATGTAGCCATTTTCAGGGGTGTAGTCCTCCCCGTGGAAATCTCCGCGGTAAGACATGCCGTGCTGGGTAAAGTTGTTGATGCCGCCAGCCCACTGTCGCTGTAAAATCCACAGAAAGTCATCCCAGCCCTGGACATCGTTGCGGGAGCCTTCCGCCTGAATTTCAGCGGTGTAAAGGTTTTTGCCGGTGGTGTGCACCGCACCCGCCTGCGCGCGGAAATTGTCAATCGTGTTGCGGATCATCATGGATTCGCCTTCCGGAATGTCAACATACATCGCTGTCTCAGCAAACTCCAGCGTCTTTCCGTAGGCGGTCTGATAACGCAGGGTTTTGCCGTACTTGTGACAGAACTCGCGGATCGGACTCAGGTGGTAATCGATAAAACAGGTGGTAAGGACATCGTAGTAATCCCGCTGAATCTGTTTGGAGAGCTCGCTGTCAGAGAGCTTGTAGGTCTCATTGTAGTGTCCGCCGGCGAGGTGGAAGATGTAAGGGGAAATATCATATCCTTTTTCCTCTTGGAAGGTCTCCAGAAACTGGCGGGACCAGTTGCCGGACTGCTCCAGGGAATCGCAGAAAATAGAGCGCGCATTGGCGCGGAACAAGTCTTCGCCCACGCTGGGGATAAATTCTTCTTTCCAATATTTGAGGATGGATTCCGCACCAGCTGTCCCGTAATGGTCGATGACATAAAACCCGCTTTTGAGTTTTTCGGTCGGTGCTTCCCAGCATTACCCTGGACGATAAAAACTCGGTTGTCATCAATATTTTAATTAAGAAATCTTTATTTGAAAGTATTTTTGTCAACATACTGTCCGCTTGCAGCCCCATTCAGCATTTTTACATCAGTTCTCTCTTTCTTCACGATCCGAAGGAGAGGACCATTTATCTAAACTGCCGCCCCGGGTCAACGGTGGAGTTTTATCTACTTCAGCTCATCTTAAGCTACAACTCCGACGAACCTTCCAACCAAAATACTCTCAAAGCGCTGCTCATCTGTTTTTTGAATGATTTGGCCAAAGAGCACAAGGAAAATTTAGAGCAGTCGGTTTTGCAGGAAACCGGCCGGTCCTTCTCTTCGATTCTCTCCTACATTGGCAGCCACTATCAAACTGCAACCCCGGAATCCATTGCAGAACATTTTCACTACAACAAACAGTATCTTTCAAATCTGATTTTAAAAGAAACCGGGCAGACCTTATCTCAAATTATCCGATCGTCCAAATTAAAACAAGCTGCCGATTTCATCGCAGATACCGACATACCAATTTCAAAAATCGTGGAATTAGTCGGCTATAACGATCGCAGCCATTTTGACAAAGCATTTAAACAAAAATATCTCATCACCCCCGCACAATACCGCAAGACGTATCTGCACGCGTAGCCCGCTGTCCCAACAGGAGAACAACAAGAAAAGCACAGTTTTCACTGTGCTTTTCTTGTTGTTTTATTTTGTATGAATGGAGGGACGATTCCTACTTTCTCTTTTTGCTCAGCAACAATCCAGCGCCTGCAAGGGTGATGGATGCAATAACAACTGCGATGGTTCCTCTCTCACCTGTCTTGGCGTTTCCTCCACCTGCAGTCAAGGCGTGATCGCCCTGCACTTGCGCAGTATTTTCTGCAGCGTCAGCTGCCGCCTGCAGGTTGTTGATCGCAGCCCTGAGGGCTTCTGCTGCTGCATCGACCTCATCCTGCACTGCATTCGGGTCGC
>CBCSOX010000168.1:0-6162 GCA_965141735.1 uncultured Oscillospiraceae bacterium
CGTCTCGGCGATCCCCGTCGTGGCATCCGGGGCGTCGTCATGCTTGTTTTTGCCTTCTTTTTGGTATTTGACCAAATCGCGATAGAGCTCTGGCCACCGGTGAGCCCAATTGGCTGGAAAATACACATGCTCGGTGATCCAGTATGCGTTGGAAATAATTCTCGCTTTTTTGTTTTTGGATTGCGAGAACCACTTAACGGTAGTACTGTAGTTGCCGAGCCGCTCCTGCAGGTATTTGATGACTGCGCGAGCAAATCCACGCCCACCGTTGTTGGACTCGATGCGAGCGAGGTTGACCTTGTACCGGCCGAGCAGCTTGGCCGTCTCCGGCTCGGTAATCTCCATGCCCTCTTTGGTGAACAATGCATCGAGAATGTACGCCTCATGATTGTAGTCGGCAAAGATGTAGGCACAGAGGTAGTCACTGCCCTCGTCGGCAGTGTCCACGTAGGCATAAATTCCGCGGAAGCCATCCTTGATTCCATCGAGGCTGTCATAGGTTTTGAATCCGCTGTACAGCCTGCCTTTGGTGTCGATCGGAACCTGCTGGTAGTTGGCATTTGCGATCTCTGGAGAGAGCGTTTTGACTTTTATCTCATAGCTCTCTTTGGAGAGCACCTCGCTGCACAGCATGGAGCCGTCGTTCTGCAGAGCCTTCATCGACAACACCCGGCAGGGCTTGCCAATCCCCCGGAAATGCTCGACCGCCCGGCCCGCGAGGTCGCCGAGCGCCCAGCGGGTCATGACGAGGATCACCTTGCCGCCCTCCTCCAAGCGGGAGAGCATGGTGTCGGTGAACCAATGCCACTGGTCGTCGAGCAGCAGCTCGTTGGCCGCCTCGTAGTGGTTTTTGATCAGGTCGTCGATGAGGATGAGTGACGCGCCGAAGCCGGTCGCGGTGCCGGTCGGAGAGGTCGCGAGATACGAGGCATACGCCCCTTCTAAGCTCCACAGGTTCATGCTCGCATCCCCTTGCTTGATCTTTGTTTCAGGGAAGATATCGCTGTACACAACGACGTCGTCGCTCGCTTTTTTCTCAACGATCCCGTTTCGGACGGTCTTGGAGAACCCAGTGGACAAGCGCTCATTGTATGATCCGGTCATGATCTTGGCTCCGGTGTTCCGGCCAAAAATCCATTGAGCGAACAGGGAGATGGTAAAGGACTTGCCGTGGCGGGGAGGGAGGTTGATTACCAACACCATCTCGTCGCCGCTGTAAAACTCCTGCAGCGTGGCGCAGAGGGTTTTGAGGTAAGTGCGGCTGTCCTTGTAGAAGTGGGGGGCCCGCAGCTGACAGTAATACCAAAAGTCCCGGCGGGAGAGCTCGATCAGTGTGAGCTGCTCCATAGCCTTGCTGCGCTTGCGAGATAGTCTGAGTAGATCCTTGAGTTGATTGTCGGGAAGTTCTGAGAGAACGGCACGCAGGTCGTCCACCGACTGCAGACGGACAAGCAGCTGGTCTTTTTGTTTGACCTTTTGCTTGTTCAGGAAGTCTTTAAAAACAATGTGCAGATCGTTTAAATTGAAAAACTCCGTTTCCTTGATGGCAGAATCGCCTTGGCGGATGTGTTGATTTGCTTCCTGCAGCGCGGCGAAAAGTGCGTTGATTGCCTTCTGTTTTTTCTTGTTCACTCAGATCCCTCCCTTCACGGTATTTCGGCACGAAAATGGAGCGCCAGGAAGGCGCTCCGCTGCTTTGGCAGGTAATTTGACCTGTGATTGTTTGCTGTTTGAGTTAAACGTTGTTAAAGGGCTTTTAAACGCCCTCCCACTTTAATCTCGATTTTCATGAGGGCGAGCTTCGCCATCCGAGACTATTCGGTCTCGGTGGACTATGGTTATTTCAGCGGTTTGTTCCTCCCGGGACGCATCAACCGGGCGGCGTCTGCCGCGTCCTTGCGCTGATCATCAATAATGTTGATAGACAGCTTAATCTGTTTGGGGCATCCACAGACGCTCATCTCAACGATTGCCCTGCGGCTGTGTTTATCGATTTTTACAATCCGGCCTCGCATCTCAGACAGGATGCCGCCGATCACCTCGGACGATCCGTCTGGCAGGATGCGCACTCTGCTCGGTTTGATCGGGCGACCGCCACAGCAGAGGGATAGAATATATTTTTCCTCGTCCTCCCGCAGAGGAATTGGCATTTCGTGGCCCAGAAATCGGATGACGCCAGGCGTGGATTTAACCCGATAGTATACTTCATCGTCCATATCCAAACAGATGAAGAGGTAGCCGGGGAACAGGGTGTAGGGCTTGTCCTGCCAGTTGCCTCCCGAACGAATCATTCGCATTTCAATCGGGGAGTATACGGTATATCTCTTGCGGGACAGCTGTTTGCGGATTTCGGATTCCTTTCCCGTCTGTACATGCAGTACATACCACATTAACTGTCACCATCCTTTTTACTGTCTATGTAGGCGCTGACCTGCTTGTACAGGTCGGGCCGTTCTTTGGCCATGGTCTCCCAGACCATGGATTTGACCTGATCCATTCCATTTTCCAGGGCGTCTTGATTCTGCACCGCGATCCGCTTTTTGTATGCCGCCGCCCTGATCAGGCCATTGGTCTGCTGGATCAGTTTGTCGATCGGCACGCCCTCCAACTGATCCTCGGTGACGTTCGCCAGGGCGTTGAGCACGTGTTGGCTGGATAACCTAATAAGAGCTTCGGAGGTGTCGAGATCGGGGTACTTCTCGACTTCCTCAATCAGCATTGCAAAATTCTCCTGCGCCACATGCACCATTTCGACGGCTGCCAGGTACTTTTCGGCATACCGACACACCGACATCTGCGATACCTCTTCACCGTTCTCGTGCAAATATTCGGTGATTTCTCGATAGGTACTGCCGGTCAACAACATCTGTTCAACGGTTTCTTTTAGAGATGTCTGCAGCCGGTCGATCTTTCCGACACTGCGCCTGCGTTTTTTACCCACCCCTTACACCTCTACTTGCGCGTCTTTGATTTCTCCCGCCAAAAGCCGGATGCCCAATGATGTGACCTTTGCTTCCAGTTCAGCATAATCGGTATCTGCGATTGTGGTATCCTGATGCCCGTCGATGGTGCGCAGTTTGATGTAGTTCTCTTCGCATAGAAAATTGATACTGTCCAGAAACTCTGATTCTTCCATTTTTTCCAGCGCATACTTGACGTCGGACAGGGCCTCAAACTGATGGCGCAGGATATTGATGGTCAACAGTACTTTCGCATTGTTTTGTTTGAATTTGCTCGCCCGCATCTTTTTGATCATGACTTCTTTATCAATGTCAATTGGCATGGTGGTTTCCTCCGTTCATTTTCATTAAGATATCGTAGATCTTATCGATCTTTTCCTCGGTTTTAGCCTGCACGCGGTAGTAGTCGCGTTTGCTGAGGCAGTTTCCCTTGATCTCCTCTATATCAGACGACACCTTTGCTAAGCTATCCTTGAGCTCGTCACGAGTCTCTTTGAGTTCATCCTTGGTTACATAGGTGCGCTTAATTTCATTTATATCCTGATCGTGACGGTCAACCGTGCTGATGGTGCGTTTAAGGAAATAGCTGATGACGGCGACTACCGCAGTGATGCAGGTACCGAGGATCAGCGATATATCAATAACCATTTCTGCCTCCCAAAAAGAAATAAGGTATAGCTGTGAGCGTTATCACAACTATACCTTATTTTAAAATATAGATACATTTAAGTACTTAAACGAAGATTTTACAGTTCTAGTTTCAATTGGCCGTCGAGGGGCTGTTGGGCGAGTTCCTGCTCCTTCTCGCATACGATCGTCCGGACGGTTACCTCGCTCAGCTTGTACCGTTTGGCCAGCTGCTTGTAATTGGCGCCGTCAAACTCCCGGTTGATGATCTCATTGCGGATGTTTTTGCTAATCGTCTCGGGCTTTGGTATGTACATATAGGTGCCGCCATAGGTGCGGATCAGAGTGACATAGACAGGCAGGGAGAGCAACTCAGCCAGCTGTCGTTGGTCGTCGTCCAGGTCATCCAGTGTGATCTTGTCCAGGTAGTCCATCGGCGTCACCTGCTTTCTTTTTGGCATTTTTTATGTAGATCTTGAGGACTTCGATGAGCTTGTTGGCCGACTTCTGTGTGAGCCATGCAAACGGTTATTCGGGGGCTGCATCCACCTGGAGCTCTTTGCGGATTACTCCGCAGAGGCGTTCGCCGAGGGGCGTATCTATTTGCTCTTGGTCAAGCTTCTTGAGCTGGTACATCAACGCCCAGACCTTGCGTTGCTGGCCGTCAGTAGGGCCTCCGGGGATTTCGGCGTGAGTCTTAGGTTTAAGGGGTGAACCGCCCTGCAGGCGGTCAAGCTCCGCGATGACCTTGTTGGCCTCGCTGTATGTAAGAGCCTTGACCGATTCTCTGCCTGTAATCGCCTGCACTAGCAGATGCAGCTCGTCAGGGGTGTCCCGGGGATTAGCCAGCCCCATAGCGTTTGCGATCGCATAGATCTTTTTGACCTGCCATGGGTGGATATTCTTCACACCTGATCCTCCTCCCTTATTTTTTCTTCTTGGTTTTTGCTTTTGGATCGCGATCAAGCAGCAGCATGACAACTACTGCGCTGGATGCGCCAGCAATCAATATGCAGGCTGTGTAGACCGCAAACATGAGTGAGGACATAATCATTGACTTCACCCTCCTTTCGTTACATATTGTCTGTCGAAACCACACTTACTATATGTTACTATTACATTAAGGAGGTAAATAGAATGAATAAATTAACATTTACTACCAAAAACTGTGGAACCACATTCAACACTTCATCTTCTGAATATAATTTTGTATTATACAAACCTATGCTTTGCCCGTTATGCGAAGCATTTCAGGATGGCACGGTTTCTGAACGCTTTCTTTTCCAAACTAATACTGTCAAAGTCAAGATTGGAGTTGTATCCTACCGTTGTACCCATTGTTCCGGAATGTATGTAGTAACTTATTTAGTTGATAAAGAAAGCAAACGTGCTGATTATTGTCAAATGTATCCTGACAATAAACAGAAATTTTTTGACGAAGAAATTATTAAAGTATCTCCAAGATTTATTGATATGTATAACCAATCTTTAACTGCTGAATCCAACCGGAATTTCGATCTAGCTGCGATGGGCTATCGGGCCAGCCTTGAAATTTTAGTGAAGGACTTTGCCATCAACACACTTAAGGAAGAGCGCGACACCGTAATATCAAGGTCTCTTTGTAATGCAATTGGGAAATACCTCGAGAGTGAAGAATTAATAAAAACCGCCGATGTTGTACGAATACTAGGGAATGATGCGGCACACTACATGCGCAAATATCCAGAACATGATTTTAATATTTTAAAAAAATATATGCAAATTTTTATAGAATTGGTTAGGGTTAAACTAATGATACTAAATCCACCAGTTGAAAGAAAATAATATGGATTTTTATTACATTTCCGAATCGTCACATTCAGCAAGTAACTTTCCATCGAAACTCCAAAACTGAACAATAATCCTGTACGGATCAGCTGCCACGCCAGAGCCTATGACACTCTTGGTTTCAATAACTTCAATTACTTTGGCGCTTTGAGTTCCTTTGCGGTGCATTTCATCCATTTTTCTCACCTGCCTCATTGGATTTCAACGCCTGTTTATTCGTGTCATACCAGAATTCGTCCACTGTCTTGAAATATGCCCCTGTCTTCAAGACTTCGTCGCTGGGATACCGTTTTAAGATATCCTTATTGACGCTTTCCTTGACAACAATGCAATCCTCCATTCCATAGCGTTTAATGGCCGCAATGATGTCGGCTGTCTGAGCGGGAGGGACAATCACTCTGGTGCTTGCACGAAATCCCGTTTGCCCAAAGTTGAGCTGCTTCGTTTTCCCGTCTATTTCACTTCTGTGAGCAATTACGTATTCCTTGATGTCGTATTCCAGTTCTTTGATATGATCCTGCGCTGGCTTTGCTTTCTGCGTGGCCTCTTGTTTTATTTCGGCTACCTTCCTGTTTAACTCCACTGTGATTTCATCGATGCAGCTTTCACATTCCAGTATTTCCTTCATCGCTGCATCGACCTCTTCCCAGCTTTTCAGCCGGGGTTCCGTCGGTACCTTCTTGCGGGCCATCAAATTCCACCTTTCATTTTATCCTCACTCTGCGTTTCTTCACGGGCTTGTGACCGT
>CBCSOX010000169.1:0-6141 GCA_965141735.1 uncultured Oscillospiraceae bacterium
GTTCAGTGTACCAGAAGTAAAAGAAATTTGCAAGCCCTCAGCAGTTGAGCGGAGATTGTTTTATTTTTACCCACAATGTGGAATCCAGGACCAAAACGAGCAGTCCTTTTGGCAAACTGAAATTGGGGGATTCTACGGGTCAGATTCACTGTATTCCAGCAATGATCAGAGGACGAGAAACAGTGGAAATCCAATGCAGAGAGCAGAGTGATTCCTATGGAAGGGTTTGTTTTTCCTGTTGATTTTAAGTTGCACATCAGGTATACTGTCCTTAGTGATAAAGAGAGGTGGTTTCATTTGAAACGCTGCATTGGAGTTGCTGGAATAGTCCGTTCATCACACTTATTCTAGGAGGAATCCAAATGACTATTCCAGAGAAAAAAATCTATCCCAGGACGGGAGATAAGCACACGATTTACCTCAAAGACACCATCACAAAACCCAATATTGCGGTTGGTGAATACACAATGTACCATGACTTTGTGAATGATCCGGTTGATTTTGAGCGAAATAATGTGCTTTACCAGTATCCGATCAACCAGGATCAACTGGTGATTGGAAAATTTTGTTCCATCGCATGTGGGGTCCGTTTCCTTTTTAACAGCGCAAACCACACACTGTCATCGCTATCCACCTATCCGTTTCCGCTGTTTTTTGAGGAATGGGGATTGGACCGCGACTCGGTCACCGATTCATGGGACAACAAAGGGGATATTGTGGTTGGAAACGACGTCTGGATTGGATATGAAGCTGTCATTCTTGCGGGAGTGACGATCGGGGACGGCGCGATCATTGGAACCCGCGCTTTGGTGACAAAGGATGTCGCGCCGTACACGATTGTCGGCGGAGTGCCCGCGAAGCCGATTCGAAAGAGGTTTTCCGAACAGACGATTGATGCATTGCTTGCAATGAAATGGTGGGATTGGCCCAAGGAATTGATCGCAGAAAATATTGATGCCATACAGAATGGTTCTCTTGAGAAACTTCGGCAGATTACAGACTAAGCCGTCGCAGAATCGAAAAGCTAGGGCTAAAACAACAGGGGGTTCCACGCAAGTGGAACCCCCTGTTGTATGCAGTCTAGGGAAAACTGCTCACCCGATGGGATCGGTCAGTTTCGGTGAATCGAGGTGAGCAAGAGTGCACCGTGTTAAAACAGGAATGTTTAAAAAGCTCGCTATGCATTCGGATCACCATGCCCGACCTGGCCTGAACCTGTTTTTCATCTCACGCTGTTTTGGTGAAATTAATTGTTTGTGATCGGGGCAAAGTTGTGCTATAATAGATAAAGTTCTGTCGAATGGGTGAGAACTTCGTTTGATTCCACGCTTTTGCGTCAAAGCTGCTCAGTTTGCAATAGAAACGCAGTGTGGGCACACCACAGGCCGATTTATCAGCGGAGTGTTGGAATGACAAAAGAAATGTATACTCTCAAGTTTCTCCCCGATCTGCAGAGTGTCCAGGCTTTGAGGCGGATCAAACAGCCGCGACTCGTATTAAGAAGAAATACTCTGAAAAGGCCTGTCACCAAGAGAAACCGTGAAAAGGAGGTCTCTTGCGGTGCTGTCAAATACATGCAGACAAATAATTTATGAAAACGATGGAGAGGAGGCGGAAAAATGCGCATTCCAACCGAATTAGAACGAATTTTACTTCAGGCACAGAAGCCGGCCCGCTACATCGGCGGAGAGGTCAACAGTATTGTAAAGGACCCGGAGCAGGTGGACGTCCGTTTTGCGTTTTGTTTTCCCGACACTTACGAGGTGGGAATGTCCCACCTGGGGATGAAAATTCTCTACAAGGTGCTCAACGATCTGCCAAACTGCTGGTGTGAGCGGGTGTTTGCCCCCTGGCTGGATTTTGAGGAGCAGATGAAGCAAAACGAAATCCCCCTCTACGCCCTTGAAAGCTTTGACCCGCTCAGCGCGTTTGATATCGTCGGGTTTACGCTGCAGTACGAGCTGTCCTACACCAATATTCTCAACATGCTCGACCTCGGCGGGATTCCGGTGCTCGCCAAGGACCGCGAGGGGCTGCGCAACCTCGTTGTCGCAGGGGGCCCCTGCGCCTGCAACCCCGAGCCGCTGGCGGACTTTGTAGACCTGTTCATGCTCGGGGAAGGGGAAGAGGTCCTCGTCGAGCTGATTGACCTCTACGCCGCCGCCAAAAAGCAGGGCCTGACCAAAGAGGCATTTTTGAAGCGGGCAACACAGATTCAGGGGGTCTACGTCCCCTCGCTGTACGATGTGAGCTACAACGAAGATGGGACAGTCCAGGCGATTACCCCGCGGGACGGCGCGCCTGAAAAGGTGAAAAAGCGGATCATTCACGACATGGACAGCGTCCCCTATCCGGATGGGTTCATTGTTCCATTCATTCAGACAGTGCACGACCGCGCAATGATCGAACTGATGCGCGGCTGCGTCCGCGGCTGCCGTTTCTGCCAGGCGGGCTTTCTCTACCGCCCGCTGCGGGAAAAGAGCGCTGAGCTGCTCTGCTCTCAGGGCAAGGCGCTGTGTGAAAACGGCGGGTTTGAGGAGATCTCCCTCTCCTCCCTCTCGACAAGTGATTATTCCCAGCTCGAGCCGCTGCTCGACACCTTTATGGATTACACCCAGCAGCACCACATCAACCTCTCGCTCCCTTCACTGCGCATCGACAACTTTTCGGATGAATTGCTCGAAAAGATCGCCAAGGTGCGCAAAAGCGGCCTCACCTTTGCCCCTGAGGCGGGGACACAGCGGCTGCGCGACGTCATCAATAAGAACGTCTCGGAAGAGGAGATCATGCAGACCTGCCGCATCGCGTTTGAGGGTGGCTATTCCACTGTCAAGCTGTATTTCATGCTCGGACTGCCCACCGAAACCCTCGACGACGTCGCGGGCATTGTGCAGCTCGGGCAGCGGATTGTGGACATGTATTACAGCCTTTCAGGGCGTCCCCGCGGCAAGCTGTCGGTGTCGGTCAGCGCCTCGACCTTTGTGCCCAAGCCGTTTACCCCTTTCCAGTGGGAGCCGCAGGATACCCGCGAGATGATTGAGCAAAAGCAAAAGCACATGCTTGACAGCACAACCACCCGCAAAATCCGGCTGAGCTGGCACAAGGTGGACACGAGCATTCTCGAGGCCGTCCTCGCCCGAGGCGACCGCCGCCTGGGCGCAGTGATACTCAGCGCGTGGAAACGGGGCTGCTACTTTGACTCTTGGGATGAAAACTTTTTCTATGACCGCTGGCTTGAGGCGTTTGCAGAGTGCGGGCTGGATCCGGCGTTTTACGCGAGCCGCCGTCGGGAGTTTACCGAGGTGCTGCCCTGGTCGCACCTCGATTACGGGGTGAGCGACAAGTTTTTGCAGCGGGAAAACGAAAAGGCAAAACAGGCGGCAATCACACCGAACTGCCGTCTCAGCTGCGCCGGCTGCGGCGCAAACCAGCTGGTGGGAGGGAAATGCTTTGGATAAGTTCATTGACATCCGCGTCTTTTACAAAAAGCGGGGGAGAATCAAGTACATCTCCCATCTGGACATGAACCGCTGCATGCAGCGGGCGCTGGTGCGCACCGGGCTGCCCTGCTGGCACACCGAGGGGTTCAACCCCCATCTCTATCTGACCTTTGCGCTGCCGCTCTCCCTCGGCTATGAGAGCGACTGCGAAATCATGGATTTTCGTCTGACTGAAGAAACCGACCTCGTAGAGGTGCAGAACAGGCTCAACGCCGTCCTGCCCGAAGGGCTTGAGGTCTACCGGGTGGCTCTCAAGGGGGAAAAGTTTGACAAGATCGTCTCAGCGGACTACACAGTCGAGCTGTACGGCGATGTGGAACAGCTGGAGTGCCGATTTTCCGATTTTCTCGCCGAGCCGTGGATTGAGGTAGAGAAAAAGACCAAAAAAGGGATGAAAACGGTTGACCTAAAGCCGGAAATCCTCTCCTGTCAAACTGAGCGGGGAGAGGGTTGCCTTCGTCTAAAGCTCAGGCTGCCCGCCGGTAAAAAGACAATCAACCCCGGGCTGCTCACCGACGAATTTGAGCGGGTCAATCCCGGTCTCGTTTCCCATGTCTCTTTTTTGCGCACCGCTGTCTGGTGTGAGGATGGGGTCCCGTTCGCCTAACTATTTTTCAAAAAAGGGTTGACAAATGAGCCCTTTTCGTATATGATACTAGTAATAAATAGCAAATGCGATGATAGGAATAAAAGTTTTACCGTTTTTTCAGAGAGCCGCCGGGTGGTGTGAGACGGCATTGCGATAAAATCATAACTCGTCCTTGAGCAGTCGGCTGAACGACAAGTAGGCTGGAACGGTTTTCTCCCGTTATCGAGAAACGCATTGTTCGATGCGGCTGAGTGGGCGCACAAGCGTCAAGAAGAGTGGTACCACGGAAGTAAGATTTTTTACCTTCGTCTCTTTATGCACAACAAACTGGCATAAAGAGACGAAGGTTTTTTTGTGTCAGTCAATTCAATTGGACAGGGAAATTTCCCGAAAGGAGCGCATCATGAAAAACGTCAGCAAATACACAAGAGGATACTTTATGCCCCCCGTCCGCTGCATGAAATGGGCGGAAAAAGAGTACATCACCAAGGCCCCGATCTGGTGCAGCGTCGACCTGCGCGATGGCAACCAGTCGCTGATTGTCCCGATGAGCCTTGAGGAAAAAGTGGAATTTTTCAAATACCTCGTCAAAATTGGCTTTAAGGAGATTGAAGTCGGCTTTCCGGCGGCGTCCGAGACGGAATATGAGTTCTGCCGCAAGCTCATCGAAGAGGACTTGATCCCAGACGACGTGACCATCCAGGTGCTCACCCAGTCGCGGGAGCACATCATCCGCAAGACCTTTGAGGCGCTCAAAGGCGCGAAACACGCGGTCGTTCACCTCTACAACTCCACCTCGGTCGCCCAGCGCGAGCAGGTGTTTAAAAAATCCAAGCAGGAAATCATCGACATTGCAAAATTTGGCGCAAACCTGCTCAACGAATGCGCAAAGGAATATGAGGGCAACTTCCAGTTTGAGTATTCCCCTGAGAGCTTTACTGGGACTGAAATGGAATTTGCGCTCGAGATCTGCAACGAGGTCATCGACATCTGGCAGCCGACGCCGGACAACAAAGTGATCATCAACCTGCCGGTCACTGTCCAGCTCTCGATGCCCCACGTCTACGCGAGCCAAATCGAATACATGTGCGACAACCTCAACCGCCGCGACAGCGTGATCGTCTCCCTCCATCCGCACAACGACAGGGGCTGCGGCGTGGCGGACTCCGAGATGGGTCTGCTTGCAGGAGCCGACCGCATCGAGGGAACTCTGTTCGGCAACGGGGAGCGCACCGGAAACGTCGACATCATCACTCTGGCGCTCAACATGTATTCCCAGGGCGTGGATCCCGGACTCGACTTTGAAAATATCCCCGAAATTACCGAGGTGTATGAACGCCTCACCCGCATGCATGTCTATGAGCGCCAGCCCTACAGCGGCCAGCTCGTGTTCGCAGCGTTTTCCGGCTCGCATCAGGATGCGATTGCAAAGGGAATGAAGTGGCGCGAAGCCGAGGAGAGGGAGCACTGGACCGTGCCCTATCTGCCGATCGACCCCAAGGACATCGGCCGGGAATACGAAGGGGACGTCATCCGCATCAACAGCCAGTCCGGCAAGGGCGGCATCGGGTATCTTCTCGAACAGAAATACGGGTTCGACCTTCCGCCCAAGATGCGGGAAGACTTCGGCTACGCGGTCAAGAGCGTATCCGACCATCTGCACAAAGAGCTGATGCCGGAGGAAATTTACGATATTTTCACCAAGCAGTATCTCAACATCGAATCCAAATTCAAGCTCATTGAAGCGCATTATGTGCAGGGTAAGGAAATGAAGGCGACGGTTACCATCGAGATTAACGGAGAAGAAAAGCATATGGTGGGCACGGGCAACGGCCGCCTCGACGCGGTGAGCAATGCGATTAAGTCCTACTTTGACTATGACTACACCATTGTCACCTACAAGGAGCACGCGCTCGAATCGGGCTCCAAGTCCAAGGCGGTCGCCTATGTCGGCATCGCCGGTCCGGACGGAAAAATTATCTGGGGCGCAGGAATGCACACCGACATCATCACCTCATCAGTCAGCGCGCTTGTAAGCGCAATCAACCGGAT
>CBCSOX010000170.1:0-6056 GCA_965141735.1 uncultured Oscillospiraceae bacterium
AGCAACCTGAGCGACCGTGTCCTCCGGCGAGGCCAGCTGCATGGTCAGGCTGTCATCCGACGCGGAAATCTCCAGCCCGATCGCCCCCTTGACTGATGGGACCTCCACGCTGACCGAGTGCAGCCCGCACAGGTTGGGTGTGACGCAGTAGGTGTCGTAGCCGGGTGTGGTCGGATACAAGCCGGCCACATACTTGTTGAGCAGGGTGAGCGGTCCGCCCGACCAGGCGTGGTTTTTGGTGCCGACGCCGCTGAAATCCTCCCACAGGGTGGAGTTTTCATTCTCAACAAGGACGGCATAGCGCTGCTTCATCCGCTCCATCGCCTGCTCGGGATAGCCCATCACAAACAGGGATTCGAGAACATAGCCCTCCATGTAGGGGGTCGCCTGCTGGACATCGCGAAGCACTTGGCTGATCTGCGGATAGTGGGCGGGGTCTGCGAGGCCGGAAAGCGCGGCGAGCGCATTGGCGCGGTCGTCATTGAGGCTACCGCTGCGGTAGCCGTCTCCCTTCCAGAACAGCGTTTCAAAGGTGCTGCTGATCCCCTCCATCTTTTCAGTGAACCAAGGAATATCCTCCTCGTGCCCGGTCATCTGCGCCATCTCGACAGCTGCTTTGAGCGCCATGTAGTACCAGCAGGTGCCGTTGACCGCGTTGTCGATGCCGGTGCCGTGGTCATACCACTCCCAGCCTCCGTGGCGGTTGATAAGGGAACCGTCCTCGTTGAAGGTCCACAGCTTGAGATAGTTGCGCACCGGCTCGTAGGTGAGTTCAAAAATAGAGGCGTCGCTGGTGAACTGGTAATACTGCATCACCGTGCCCTCGGTGCTGATCGCGTTGAGGGACTGGGAGGGAAGCTCGTCCCAGTGGACGCCCGGCACGTTCCCAACAATTACGTCACCTTTGCGGTTGCGGATAAAGTTGTCGATGGATTTACGCAGGAATTCCGCACCGCTCGGGTCGAGAGCGTAAAACACCTGCGGAGCCTGAGAACTCACGTCGCCGATCCACTGGCCACGCTCCCGGTCGGGACAGTCCATGAAGTTGTCCCGCATACAGGCGTAGAGGGTGCGCTGCGCCTTTTGGGCGAGAGCGTTGTAAAAGGAATCGTCTGTCTGAATCACCGGGACGAGTTCGACGTCGCAGCCCGACTCGCGGTAGCCGAGCTCGAGAATCTCCACATCCTCCGGAATGGTGTAGATGATCTGTTCGGCAAACATCCAGTCGAGCGCCTCAAACTCCTGCACCCCTTCTTTTGTGGTGTATTCGGTGCGGTGCCCGCGGTAGAGGTTGTGCCCGTCCCCCGGGCCTCCGGTTGTGGCGTAACGGTCGCTGCGCACATCGATCACCGCCCCGGCGGGCGCATTGACTTTCAGGTACGGGGTCACCTGCGCCCCATAGGGGAGGTTCATGATCACCTTGTCCCCGTCGCGCAGGATTTCGTTGGTGTAGCGGAGTATGCCGCTGTATTTCCACTGCGGAATTGGACGCTTCTCGAGCTCTCCCCACGGCCGGGAGCCGACGGTCCCCTTGAGCACGGGTGCACCCCAGTCAGAGGTGTCAAACTCAGGTTGTGTCCAGTCCCCGGAAAAATCCTTACGCGCGTCAAAGCCAATGTTGTAGCCGCCGTAGAGGTAGGCGGGCTGTTCTCCCGTTGTTCCCCCATAGGCGGGGTGAGGCTGCATCTTCCAGCTCGCATCGCTGTTGATCCGCTCCCCGTCCAGGTCGGCGCTGAACAGCAGCCCGCCGCCGCCCGAGTCGACGTTGTTGCGGCCCTGATTGCCCCAATACCAGACGAGGACGGCGATGTCATTTTCCCCCTCCTTGAGGTATTCGGCGATGTCCACTGCGTCGTAATAGCCCTTGCCCGCTTCCGGTCCTCGGTTGAGCCCGCCCTCAAATACGGCGAGCTGTCCGTTGACCCAGAGGTAGTATTTGGAGTCGACCGCAATGCTCGCGACCGCAGTCTCGGGCAGCTGGTCGATTGTAAAAGACTTTTTAAAGCACATCCAGGTGTTGGCCGGACCCGCAGCTGACTGCCACATCCACTGGGCGTCGTCAAACGCAGCGTCCTTGGCAGGGGGCTCCGGCTCCCCATCGGGGCTGGGCGCACAGGTGAACGCTTCGATTTCACTGACGCGGGAAAAATCCCCGCCGCCGGTGATCAGCAGTCGGATTTTGGTGGTAGTCACCGGGTCAAAGGTGAACTGATTCCAGACATGGTTGTTGTTTTCCGTCTGGGTGCCCGGGAGGGTGACCCAGTTTCCCCCGTCGTCGTACTGCAGCTCAAAGTTGCGGATTCCGTACAGGGTGAAGGTGGTGGTCAGATCGGGCATCGACGCGCCGACGTCGTCCCCCACAGTGAAGACGTTAATGGTGTCGATTGTCTCCCGCCGCGGGAAGGTGATTTCGACCCAGTCGGGATAGGTGTTTGCGGTGTTGTCATTCCAAAACAGCCCGGTGTTGCGCAGCCCGTCAATGGTGTTGACCGGTTGGAAACTCAGAGGATTGCTGTCGGGCGGGTGGGATGAGGACGCAGCCGCAGCCGCTCCCCCCGAAGCGAGCGCGGCGTTGCGCGGTTGGTAAGGCTCCCCCTGCGCAGAAACCGTCAGCCCTGTCAGAACAGACAGGGCGAGCAGCAGCGCAAGAAATGCGGATAGTGATCGTTTCAACATTTCATTTCCCCCTTTGCTTTGTGTCATTTTGTTGAATGCTTCTTGTCCCGGTTATCTCTCCCTCCATCCCGGTTGTATTTGGAAACGGACGACAGGGCAAGTTTTGCGCTTGCCGGTCCGTTGTACCAGCTCGCATTGTGCTCTTTTACTGTTTTTTTATATACAATATCATTTTTTTATTATAGAATGACGGAGACCGAAAAGCAATAGAAAATCTTGCCCGGTTCATGCAAAAATATTGCTCCAGATGACCATGAATCCCTCGATTTGGCGTTCTCCTTGCTTTTCAGGAACAACCTAGTCCACCGGCTGAGCGATCACTTGTCCTAGTCCGAGCCACAGCAAATTGCCGATGCAGCCCGGATTCCAAAGCTCTATTGTGTAAGCCGGTTTCCTCTGGCGCTGCGTTGGACGCGCAGCAAGGTCTTCCCCGTTTCAATACGCCAGCGGCCTGGGTAAGCAACCACGGCGTGATGTACCGACAAGCTGGGAGATCCCCTTCGGATGAAAAGGATCCAGCCTGCTATTGCGGCTTGTTTTCTCCATGCCGTAAAAAGCCCCCAACCGCATATCTGCCGACGGTTGGGGGCTTTGCCTCTTATTTGATTCGATTGCAAGACATCCGGAATGTTTTCAGTCGGCCGCTTTCGCGAATCTGTAACATCCCTGCTGGGCGAGTGAGAATCGGGGGATAATTCTACTGTTTCTTTTTGCTCAGGACAATTCCTGCGCCTGCGAGTGTGAAGGCGATGACCGCTGCAATCGGGATTGCTTCGCCTGTCTTGGCGTTGCCGCCGCTTTGTCGCCCTGCACTGCGGGCTGTTGCGTGCTGGACGTGATCCTCTCGAGGTTTTCAACCGCTTCGGTGAGCGCGCTTGCGGCATCGTCCACTTCCTGCTGGGCTGCATCCGGGTTGCCGTACACAGCCTTTGCCGCATCGTTTGCCGCGTTAAAGACAGCGACGCTCTCCGCGGTGTAACCGGTAAGGTCACAATTTGCAGCATCTGCCATCACCTGTTCGAGAACCGACTTGTCCGCTTTGTACCGCAGGTCCAACATCGCCTGCAACAGACTGCTCTCCGCCTCTGCCACGTCGCCCTGCATCGCGTCTCCGTCGCTGTAGGTTTCCTTTGCCACTTCAAGCGCTGTGGCAAACGGCTGCGCGGTCGCCGGGGTGTAGCGGTCGATGATCTGAGCAAATACTTCTGCCGTTTCAATGAGCTGTCCGAGGGCGGTCTTGTCCCCGCGGACAAATCCGAGCTTCCGGTTACCAGCTCGGTTGCGCAGAGGCAGCTCAATCTCGTTCTCTCTGTCAACAGTAGTTGCCGCCATTATATAGAGTGCTTCTCCGCAAGATGCCTGACGATTTTTTCCCTCCAAGTAAACCGTTTGAGCTACAAAAAACTCCTGCCGGAAAAACGGCAGGAGTTTTTTGTTGTTTGCATCATTCCGCTTGTTGTTTGAAAAATGCCTTACTCAGCTGGTAAAATCCCTCTTGATTGGACAGAATGGCGGGATGTCCCCCTGTGTCAAACAGATGGATCTGCCCGTGTCCAATTTTGGAAATCAGCTCTTGGTAGACGGTTTCAAAGAATTCTCTTCCATAGGCCAGCCCAAATTCATCCTCCCTGCTGGCTGTGAGCAAAATCTCAGGCTTGAGGGTTTTCAGATCCTTGTGAAAGAATACTCCGATTTCCTTTTGATGCCTGACAATCGCGCTCGTGTCCTGGTCGACGACCATCTCCCAGTCAGGACCGTGCATAAACTCGTAAAACTGCCTGCCGTCCGGCTCCCGCTTAGAGGCTTCCCGGTCTTCTTCAACGGTTTCGGTAAAGGATGCAAGAGGCCGTTCCCCTTCAAAGCTGTCGGCGATGAGCTTTCCGACGAGTTCGGGAGCCTCCAGCGCAACATTGATGCCGACCAGGGCACCGCCGCTGCTGCCAATGATGTTGACTGGTCCCAACTGCTTTTCCCACAGCAAGGCAATTACCTGCTGCGCTTCGTAGAACCACAGGTCAGCGGGAAATTCTTTGAGGCGGTCAGACTGCCCATGTCCTAAAAAATCAATGAGAATGACGGTAAAGTCCGCAGCGTACCGGTCCGCAATGCCATAAAACATGTTGGAGGACGCTGTATTCCCATGGAGCAGGAGCAAAGGAGGACCAGACCCGATTTTAGTGTAATACACTTTTTTGTTTTCATAAGCAAAGAAACTCATGGTTACTCCTTTCTGAATGAGAGCGTTTTCGCGTTGATCATTCTTCCGGGGCACATTTTACTACCTTAACAGTGTGAAAACCGCCCGAATCCCCGGGAATTTTCTGTACTGCCCGGAGTTTTCAGTAGCCACAGGCGCTTTTTACCAAATACCCATACAATCTCCCTATTAGTTTGTTTTGTTCACCATTTGATTCGTTTGGGGCGTATCGGAACGCTTTTGCGGCTTTGAAAGAGAGGCCGTTGTTTCATTCACTTGAAAACACCAAATCAGTTCAGATCCAGTCAGCTGGGCCACCGGTTTGTTCTGCGTCCCTTGGTGTGCTCAAACTTAGAGAAGAAACAAACAACGTCATCTCTTTTTCTTCATGGAATACGCCGCGGCCCCTGCCAGAAGTGTGATTGCCGCAAGCAGAGAGATCGGTGCCGCATCCCCGGTTTTGGCGTTGCTGCCCCGGCTGGCTTGGACAGAATCGCCCTGCACCGCTGTCGGCTCAAGGCCGTCGAGTGCGGCGCTCAGCTCGTCAACCGCGCGGTCGACTTCGGCCTGTGTCGCATCGGGGTGGTTGTTGACTGCCTGTGCGTTTTCATTTGCCGCTTGGAAAGCCGCGATGCTTTGCGGGGTGTACGCCTCAATGTCGACGCCCGCCGCCTTTTCGAGCACTTTTTGCAGGACGCTCTTGTCCGCCCGGAACCGCAGATTCATCATTGCTTCGATCAGGCTGGACGATGCCGCGTCGACATCCTCCTGCATTGCGTTGCCACTCGCGAGGGTGGCCTCGGCGCTGTCGAGGGCAGCGAGGAATTCCGCCTGTCCCGCTTCTACATACTTGTCGAGCTGTCCGGCAATTTCGCGCGCCGCCTGAACCAACGTTTCTAGGGAATCCTTCTCCCCCTGCACAAACCCGAGCTTGTGGATTTCCTTCATCAGCCCCAGCCAGGCCTGGTCCACCTGGGACTGCTCCGCAGCCGGGTCAGCTTCAACCGACCGGGCGTGTTTCAGCGCTTGGGTAAAGGATGTCTGCACGTCGGTGATGACATGTTTGAACTCATCTGAGCTATACGCATTCTCCGCATAGGAGAGGACGGTGCGCAGAATCGATTTGTCCGCCTGTTCCGGAACCGGGGGCTCGGTGGATTCGTCGACGATGAAGAGGGACTGG
>CBCSOX010000171.1:0-6024 GCA_965141735.1 uncultured Oscillospiraceae bacterium
TCAAAGCCGATCATTTTTCCCAGGCCGCGCGCCATATCGGTATACCCCGAAAAATCAAAGTAAAACTGGAACACAAAGGAGATAATACCCAGCCAAGCCGTCACTACCGGAAGCTCGTTAATCGGCGCCGAGAGGACACTCATCGTCAGGGCGCTGAGGTTGTTTGCGAGCAGCACTTTTTTCGCAAGCCCTTTGATGAACAGACCGATCCCGTCGGCAATGCTGTCAATGGTGGTCGAGCGGTCACCCAGCTGGCTTTCGATGTCCCGGTAGAGGGTAACCGGCCCGGCGAGCAGCTTGGGAAACATGGTGATGTAAACCATATGGCGGATAAAATTCTTCTGCCGCTTGCACTTGCCTGTGTAGAGATCCACTATGTAGGAAATGCAGGAGATCGTATAAAACGAAAGACCGAGCGGAAGGGCGAGTTGGGGGATTGAAAACAAGCGGCCAGGGATCATCCGGTTGAGAAAGCCGACCAGATCGGGACTGAATTTGCAGGAGGCAAACACCGCGAGATTGACCGCAAGGGAGATGATGAAAAAGGCGCGCTTGAGCGTCTTGTCCTCTTGAAAACGGCAGATCAGGTAGCCGAAGATAAAGTTTGCAATTGAGAGATTGATGAGCAAAACGATATAAAACGGCTCCCCCCAGGCGTAAAACAGCAGGCTCGCCACCATGAGCACCGCGTTTTTCGCCCGCTTGGGGACAAGGTAATACACCCCCAGAAAAGCGGGGAGAAACAGGTATAAAAATGTCAGCCCCGAAAAGGTCATCTACTCTTCCTCCAATTGCTTGACCAACTGTTTGTATTCTTCGTAATCCATCATCGCATTGATCACTTCGAGCAGGGCGTTGGATGAGAGATAGCCCGGCAACTCCAGCCGGGTGAGCAGCCGGCTGCGCCGCTTTGCGCTCTCCGCTTTTCCAGTGAGCCCGTCCTCAAAAAAGTCGAGCTTGGTCACCCGCCTCCCCGACTTGGGTGCACAGGTGCCGATTCCAGCCCGTTCGAGCGCCTGGAGGAGCACCTGTTCGGTCATCCCCTCCACCCCCAGTGTCCCTTCTTTCGAGGGCTGCTGCTTGCGCTTTTCCTTGCCGAGAATCTGCGGGATATATACGTTGGTGACCTTGCCGCCCCCAGCGACTGATTTGATAAAATTACGGATCACAAGTCCCGCGGTGTCGCTGTCGGTGAGGATGACAATTCCCGGCCCGTGCGCGAGGGATTTGATGAGAGCGCGCTTTTCTTTATCCTTAAAAATTCGGAAGCCGTTGGTCTGGAGAATCAACCCGTCCACCACGCCGGATAGCTTGATCTTATCGTACTTTCCCTCCACGATCACCGCCTGCTCGAGCCGGATCATCCTCTAACCTCCTGCGCATCTGCGAGCATCATCCGGGCGATTGCAGTCTCGAGGATCACGCGGTTGTCTGCCCGGGAGGATTTCAGCTTGACATCCGCTTCCATCAGAATGCCCAGGCAGCGCTTGATGCGCGCGGGGGAGAAGCGGGAGGCGTCCCGCATCGAGTTGCGCATGCGAAATTCCTTGCCCTTATAGGGAAAAACCGAGGTAATCGCGTCGGCGTCCTTACCGGCCGCCTGGGCGCATTTTGCCCGGTAGATATCGATAAACGACATGTTGAGCGCCCCCAGAATGGTAATCGCCTCCTGCCGCTGGTCAAACAGCTCCCCGAGCAGAGAAAACGCCTGCTGGTCCCTGCCCTGTAAAATTGCCCGGGCAAGATCAAAAGAGGAGCTGTCCACACTGGGAACCACGAGCTCGTCCACCATTTCAGGGCCAATTACCCCGTCCTGCCCCGCATAGGCGGCGAGCTTGTCAAGTTCGACTGTCAGCCGGCTGAGCTCGGTGCCGCAGCAGTCGATCAGGCGCCGGCAGGCGGCTGGGGTGAGCTCTGCCCCCTGCTTTGCCGCGCGCTTGGCCAGCACCTTGGAGAGCTCAGACTGGGTCTTGGGAGAAAACTCGACTAAAACCCCGTTTTTGGAGACAAGGGAAGAAAACGCGCGGTAACGTGCGGATTTGCGCAAATTAATCTCGGTGTTAGGGTAAGCGAGCACCAAAACGGTCGTTTCGGGGAGGTTGCCGGCAATTCCCTTGAGCTGTTCGTACTGATTTTTCCCCAGCTTTTCGACGTTCAGGTCGCTGACAACGACACACCGCCTCGGCGCGAGCACGGGAAGGGTCTCGGTGACGTTTTCGATCTCCTCAAGGGTGCACTTGGCTCCGTCAAACCGATTGAGGTTGAGCATCTTCTGCACCGTGACCGCCCGGTCAAGCAGCAGTTTCAGGCAGCCCTCGAGCATATAGGTCTCTTTTCCATAGAGCATGTACAGATTTGCAAATTCACCCTGCCGGATACTCTTGACAAACGCCTGGTCATTGATTGTCGGCATCTATCCGTCCCCCCTTTCCACAATGATCCCTCCCATTCCAACCATCAATTCGGTGGTCTGATCGGGCGGGGCGTACAGGAGGTTTTCCGGCTGTCCGCTGTCCGATCTGGTGGGAATATCATTTAAAATTATAGCATACCTGCCCGGCAAATTCTTCAATGAGGTGTTAATTTCATCCTTTGTTAATAATATATTCACATTATCGTTTTTTACCGCCTCATAGAGGGACCCAGCGTTTGAAGAATATCCGAACGCAACATGGGGAAAACGCAGGATGACAGCCGGCTGTTTGAACCGGTTGTCGATCTCAGCCCGGCAATAGCTGCTCAGGGTGATCTGCATCCCGTCCAGACGTTCGGTCTTGATGCCTGCCCGCTCCGCCTCGTGCTGGATTTCCCCTAGGGCAGGCCCCTTGTCAGGCATGACCAGCGAGCGGACACTGCACTGACTGACCAAAAACGCCGCCCCTCCCGCTGCTTCGCGGTCAAGCCCGGTCAGGATCAGGCTGTCGATCTGTTCAATTCCCTTGGAGCAAAGATAGTTGTAGGTATTTCTTCCGCTGTAGTCCCCTCCTCCGCAGTCGATAACCGTCGCCCGGCTGTCATAGGTCACGACAATGCTGTAACCAAAGCCGTTGCCTACAACCGCGACGCAGATCACATCCCGAAAGAACACCTGGTGCGACAGGATTCCGCCCAGCAACACAATCACGCTGAGCAGGGCAGAGTACCGCACCATCCTGCGCCTACTGCGGCTGAGCATCGATAGGATGATCAGTCCAGCCGCGCAAAAGACCCAGACTTTCACAAATCCAAACCCGAGCGGAAGGTGAGAGTAGGGGAAATTTACAAAAAATTCGGCGATTTTCGACAACATCCAGGCGAGCGAACGGGTGATTCGGCCGAGTAACTCCCCCGCCCCTTGCCAGACCATGCCCAGAACACCGGTGAGGAATCCCGCGACAAGCAGCGGCGCAAACATCAGGCAGGCCACGAGGTTGGATACCGGAGCAATCACCGAAAACTCCTGGAAGGCCAGCATGGAGACCGGGGCGGTAAAGAGGACCGCCGCCAGGCTGACGCTGAAATTCTCGCAAACACCCTCCAACAATCGGACGCCCATGCAAAACCGCTTGCCAAACGCCGCGATTTTGCCAGAAACAAGCAGAATGCCAAGCGTTGCGCTGAATGAGAGCAGAAAACTGACATCTGCCACCGCAAAGGGGTTGAGCAGCAAAATGACGACAGCGGCCCCGCCCAGCGAGTTGAGCCCGTCGGATTCCCTCCCGAAAAAGGCGGCGGCAAGGTAGATTGTCGTGGTGATCCCCGCGCGGACGACCGAGGGGGTAAACCCAGCCATCGCCATAAATCCAAGCACAAACAGGATGGTGATCAGCCGCGCCGCTTTTCGGGGAATGCGGCAGAGATAGAACAAGAGCAGCAGCGCCTGGGATAAGATGGTGAGATGCAGCCCTGAAACGGCGAGCGCGTGCGCAAGCCCGGCTCGTCGGAAATCCTGTGAAGTGGAGAATTCGATGCCATCTTTCCGCCCAAACAGCAGCCCTTGGACCAGGCCGCTCTGTGGCTCTCCCACGCAGCGGTCAATCGCTTCGATCATACCGTCGCGCAGATGAAGGAACACCAGGTGGGGCGGCCGAGCCGACGGGGAAGCGCATACAATTTCGCTGCCGTCGACGGGGGAAGCGGAGAGAAAAGTTCCCTTTGGCTTTTGCCGGTCCCCGAGCTGGAGCGCAGACCCAGGAGGCGAGGAGGAACGCAGTTTTGCCTGCACTGTGAGAGTGTCGTAATAATCCGCACCCAAGTCGATCTCGCTGTAGAGCGAGACCTGAAACGGGACGACCTTTTCCCCGTCTATTCCTGCTACCCGCAGCTGGTAAAACAATCCGCCCTGCGAAGGGGACATTTCAACGATTGTCCCGGTGATCTGCGCTGTCTTTCCACTGAACTGATGTGCGGGCTCATACACCAGCTGGGTATACAGCCCCATGTATCCAAACGCCAGGCCAGCGAGAACGAGCACTGCGGCAGCAGCCCGTTTTCTGAGCAAAAACGCAAAAAAGAAAGCCACACCCAAAAAGGCGCAGCAGGCTACAATTTGAATTTGGACGCGAAAAAACGATGCAGCTACAAAGCAGCAAAAGAAAACTAAACCAGTTTTCGCCAAAGGCCGCATCGCTCATCCACTCCTCGGGAAGTTACCGCACGAATAATTGGTAGGTCTCGACTTCCAGCGCATCCGCTATTTTCTCTATGTTGTTAAGCGAGATGCTGCGCCTCCCGCATTCCACAGCACTGATATACGTCCTGTGGAGGCCGGAAAGCTCGGCAAGTTTCTCCTGTGAAAAACTTTTCTGTTTGCGGTACTTTTTTATATTCTCCCCAAATATTTTCCTTATTTCCATTGAATCACCACTTCGTTCGAATGAAATCGAATTTACCATGTTATACCAATATTATGTTGCAAAACTCAATTTTAGTCCACAGACTATTAGTAACATCTTCCAGAAAAGCAAAAAAACAGCTCTATTTCAATGAAATAGAACTGTCTTTCGCACAAAACAGATTCTCGATTAATAAGCGGATTCCCAAACCAGGATATTCTTTTTATCCACCTTGATCGGATCGCCGAGCAGCACCTCATACCCGCCGTCCTCTGCGTCATCGACCACCTTTGCCCCCAGGCGGCCCGCCATAAAGACGTCGGTTGGGTCCCCCTTGATTTCTCCGCTCTCGAGTGCGTGGGCGGCGTAAGCGGCGAGATATCCCGCATCAATGACGTTCCACAGATACATCCAGGGGCAGACACCGTCGTCGGAGGTAAAGTATTTGGACATCTGGCTGGGAAGGCCGAGTCCGGTCAGCTTAGTGTTCGAACCGGTTTCAGTGATCACCTTGGCGGCCGCCTCCATCCCAACGACAGTGGGGGCAATGATGATCTTGAGTTCCTCCCCATATTTCTCCAGAAGCTCCCGCGTCTTGGCTTGGGAAAGCTCGCTGTCATCGTTGCCGTACACAATTTCCGTCCACTCAATTCCCGCGTATTTGTCGGGATTTTCGTCGTATTCGGCTTTCATCCACCTGATCCAGTCGTTTTGGTTGGGTGCGTTCTCGGTGGAAGATAAGACGGCGAGCTTGCCCGATCCCTCGATGATTTCAGCTGCAGCTTGAATCAACACCCGCCCAACTTTTTTTGGTCTTGCCTGTTGGATGTGAAGCTGCCGGCCAGACGCCGCAACGGCAGAGTCGAGCGACACCACCTTGATGCCGCGTTCAATCGCGACCTGAAGGGAGGGACTGAGCGCCTCGGCATCGTTGGCGGCGATCGCAATGACCGAGACTTCCTTCTCAATCAGGTCGTTGATGATCTCGACCTGTTCGGCGGCGGATGGGGTATCCGGCCCGTTGGAGATCGCGTTGACCCCCAGCTCGTCACAGGCGGCCTGAAAGCCTTGAATCATGCTCTGCATATACTGATTGTTCCTATCCTTGACCACAATGGCGTAGGTGCTGGTTTTGCGCGGCGGCTGATACTCCCCATTGGAAGCCGTATTTCCCGGCTGCTTGTCGCAGCTAACGAAGCCGAGCAGCAGG
>CBCSOX010000172.1:0-5963 GCA_965141735.1 uncultured Oscillospiraceae bacterium
TAATATACAAAAAGTATATTTGTTATCTCTGTATTTTATGCTATACTATAAGTAGTTGTTCAATCAAGATGAGCTGAGTTCAGTGGGGGAAAACATTCGTCTGTATCGTATCCAGATTTAATCGCCTTGCAAAGAACATTGTAGTAACCAAAGGAGGGTTGTTTTTGAAAAAGAAATCCATTTTTATAACCGTCGTAATTGTCCTTTCATTGGTTGCTCTTCGTCTGCTGCTGATGTACCTCGGGCAGCCCGATCCAAAGAGCAGACAGCACTTCATCGCACTTGTCACTGGGTTTTCCGACCGGACTGTCAGCATGAAGGTGGAAGCGAGCGAAGGGAGCAGGTTCAACGAACGGGAGTTTGAAATCAACATCGATGAGGTCGGAGGAATCGACGAAAACTCCATCCTGCCCGGCATTCAAAAATTAGACGAACGGTTCATCACCACCTCCAAGCTGTTAAAGGTTTACTACGAACCGAATCCCAGCTCACCCGACGAGCCGCAGATCACCCGAATGGAAGTCATCAACCCACCCTCTGCAACCGACAAGCAAAAAGCCAACTCGCAGTGAATTCGGTCATTCGCCCGATCGGATAGAATCCTGAGTTCCTCACACACAGTGCGCCATTCAATTCTCAAACTCTCAGCAGGGCCAACAAGGTGACCTGTGAACGAAAATGTTTCCGGAAAACACCTAAATTTGAAAAATAAGCCGCTTAAAAAACACGGCGTGACAGGATTGCTGTCACGCCGTGTTCTTATAGATACAGCCTGTATTTTACCTTGACCCGCTCCATCTTGCGCACCATCTGCTCCCCGAAAATAAAGAGGAAGAAGGCGGTTCCCGCCGCATGCATGGCGTCATAGGGAACCCCCGATAGATAGAGCAGTGTGAGGGATTCCCAGCTGATTGAGATATTTGAGGCAGGGATCGCGCTGCTCATGATCATCGCCGCAGTGTTCATAATTCCGCCGTAGATGATAAAGACGGTTAGAAACCCAAACAGCGCGAGGGTAAAGGAATCGACAGGGAGACGTTTGCGCTGAATCAGCACCCCGGCGAGCAGTCCGACAGCACCGAAAATATAGAGCTGCCAGCCGAGAAAGCTCCCCTGGCCCCAGATGAGATGAACGCCAAACGCGAGCCCCACCGAGATGAGCACGCAGACGACCGGTCCGAGGATCACCTTAAAATCACGGGAATTCGCCTTATCCGCGTTTATTTTGTTAAACACCAGGCCCGCGAGAAAGCCGAGCAGCCCCCAGCAAAACATCTGCCAAGGCGTCCACGGCCCCTGTCCCTGAAAAAAATTGCACACAAAGCGGGCGAGCGCCCCGACGAGGAATCCCGCCTCCGGCCCAAATGACACCCCCGCAATGATCACGAGCGCGGTCCCCGCCTGGAATGGCTGAAACATGTAGGTGAGGAGATTGCCGCAGATGGTGAGCGCAGCCATCACCGCGATGACGACGATTTCCCGCGCTCTGGGCCGCCTCTTTTCAAACACGAGAAAAAAGGGCAGCATGGTGTAGAGTACGATGAAGAGGCTGACGATCAGGTATTTTTGATCGTCGAAAAAACGGATGCCCACAAAGACGGTCAGCGGGATTAGAAGGAAGATGAGGAGTGCAGAGAGGATGGTTCGCTTTTTCCGTGCTTTTGCAAAAGCAGCGGGGTTAAATTTTGTTCGCATAGTGAAATCACATCCTTGTAGGTGACCGCGTTGTCAAACAGGTGCCGGGACATCCGGTTTGCCGCTGTCGTGTAAAAGCTGTTGCCGCTGAAAAAGGCCCGCGGCGTGTCCTGTGAGACGACCGAGCCGTCAAAAAACATCGCGCACTCGTCCGCATATTCGGCGCAGAACTCGATGTCGTGGGTCACCATGAGAATGGTGACTCCCTTGCTCTTGAGTTCTGCAAAGAGTCCGGCGAGCACTGTTTTGAAAAACGGGTCAAGTCCCTTGGTCGGCTCGTCGAGCAAGAGTATTTTGGGTTCCAGCAGCAGCACCTTGCCCAGGGCCAGCCGCTGCTGCTCTCCCCCGCTCAGGTCGTAGGGATGCATCTTGCGCAGGTCTGTCAGCCCGAGAAATTTGAGCATCTCATCCACACGCGCGAGCCGCTCCTTGTCCGAAAGCTTTGCGTAGGAGAGCATTTCATACAGCTCCTCCTCCACGGCTGCTTCGGTGAAGAGCGCCTGCGGGTTTTGGGGAAGCATCCCGAGGTTGCGGGTAAACAGCTCCTGGTTGGAGTACTTTTTGATCTCCTTCCCGCCGATGAGCACTTTTCCGCGGTAGGGCTTGCGCGCGCCGCTGATCAGCTTGAGGGTTGTCGTCTTGCCGACGCCGTTTCCCCCGATCAGGCAGAACAGGTCTCCCTGTGCAACCCGGAGCGAGAGGTCGCGCACCACGTCCTCTCCGCCCCGGTCGTAGCGGAACCACACATCCTTGAGCTCAATGGCGTTCTCCCGCTTCTCTCTATGCGGATGAGGAGATTCCACAGCCGTGACCCGGGGCGAAGGGCCGAGCTGTTCGCTCAGCCAAGTTCTCCCCTCCCGCACCGTGATCGGGCAGCTTCCCTCGGGACGCACCCCCGCGTATACCTTCATCGCGGTCGGCAGGCCGAGGAACATGGGGTGGCGTTCCCCCTCCGCGCCGAGCCTGCGCCCCACCTGCTCAGGGGTGCCGTAGGTGAGCAGCCTGCCCTGTTCCATCACGAGCACCCGGTCGGCCAGGGGAAACGCCTCCTCCAGGCGGTGCTCTGAGAGGATGATGGTGGTGCCGAGTTCCCGGTTGATCTTTGCAAGGGTCTCGAGAAATTCTGAGGAAGCGATCGGGTCGAGCTGGGAGGTTGGCTCGTCGAGGATGAGCACCTTGGGCTGCATCGCCATGACGGAGGCGAGGTTGAGCAGCTGCTTTTGTCCGCCCGACAGCTCGAACACGCTTTTGCGGAACCAGGTTTGGATGCCGAAAAAGCTCGCCATCTCGGCGACCCGCCTGCGGATGATCTTGGAGCTGTAACCGAGGCTTTCCAGCCCAAAGGCGAGCTCGTGCCACACCTTGTCGGTGACGATCTGCCGCTCGGGATTTTGGTGGACAAACCCGATTTCCGCCGCGCTCACCCGTTTGGCCAGCTCCTCGACATCGGTCCCGTTGTAGAGAACCTGCCCCTCCCGGTCCCCATCGGGCACGAGCTCACGCTTCATGTGGCGCAGCAGGGTGCTCTTGCCGCAGCCCGACCGACCGCACACCACAATGAACTCAGAGGGCTTGATACCAAAGGAGAGCTCGCGGAGCGCGAGTTGCTCGCAGCCCGCGTAGGCAAAGCTCATGCTTTCGAAACGAATGATTTCCATGAATACCGTTCTCCTAGATCGATCGCAATCGGCAGGCTGAGCAGCACACCGTATGCGAGGTAGAGTAATACCGACCAGAGTGTCGGAGACTGAATGACAATTGCCGGATAGTAGTAGATGTTGTTTTCCCCCTGCACACACCCGATAAGCACCAGCCCGGCGAGCAGAAGAATGACCGTGAGCACAGCCCCGTCCCGCCGGTCAAACCGAAAGATGCTGAAGCTCGAACGCCCGCGCAGGCCATAGCCCCGCGCCCGCATGGAATCGGAGGTCTCAATTGAGTTCTCCATCGACCAGCTCACGAGGATGGAGAGCTCCCGCAGGAATTGGCGCGCCCGTTTGACCAGGCTTCCCTGCGAGACGTCCCGGCCAATTCCCTTCTGCGCGTCGGAGATTTCCCGAAACTGCCGCTTAAACAAAGGGACAAACCGGAAGCACATTGAGAGCACAAGGGAGAGGGAGGGCAGCACCCGCCCGAACAGATAGATAAATTTATCCGATGTCATGATGCGGTTGTAGCAGCTGAACCACACGATCACGCTCACCAGCATGGCAGCGGCCGCAAAGCCGTAGACGGTGGATTCGAGTGTCATCGGATTTCCGCTGAGATAAAACAGCACCGTCACCCCCTGGTGGCTGAACAGCGGGTTGATTACCGCTATAAAAATTACGATGGGGAGCATGGCGAAAAAATTGAACTTGAGCGCCCCCCGCCCGCCGAGCAGAATCGAATAGGCAAACGACGCGCAGAACGACAGTGCGAGAAAAACAGGGTGCATCGAAAACATCGTGATAAACACCACCGCCAGAAAATAGGTGAAATTCACAACCGGATGAAAGCTCTGAAAGCCTCCGCGCATCCGAATCCCTCCTTTGCGCCACAGAATCGTTTTGGCAGCCCCTCAGGTCAGATTCCAGCCTGAGGGGCTGCGCCGGTTAATTGTAATACTGGTCGCCGACATCCTTGCCGTTGTCACAGGTGTAGACAATGCTGATTGCGTCTCCGTTTTTCAGCTTGTAGTTTGGCATCATGTAATTGGGGAACCAACCGTTAACCTTGTACATCCAGCCGCTTTTGTCACCACAGTCTTTCTCATACAAATTGGCAATGCCGTTCACATACGCCCCGCTAAAGCCCGATTTATTAATCGACTCCATCTGGATACCATAATCGTAGGTGACCTCTTGCAGAATGTCAAACACGCTGTCCCCTTCCACAAAGTTGACTTGAATGCGGGAGAGGATGACGCCGTTTGCGGGGACGTAGGGCGCTTTTTCCGGTTTGAGCTGATTCATGTTGTTCAAAATGGTGTCGCAGCGGATCTCGATGGTACAGGTGTTCCCCTGTTCCGGAGGGGGCGCGGTGCTGTTCTGCCCCGCTGAGGGAGCCGTTCCGGCTTGCCCGCTGCCACTGGAAGGAGAATCATTGCGCAGGCCGCCGGAGGATTTGCCCGAGGAAGAGGATGGCTGAGAAGAGGGATTGGATGAGGATGCGGAAGATGCCTGCCCCGGTGCCTCGGAAGATCCGCCCGCTTCGGAGGAACTGCCCGTCTGTGCTTCCCCTGTGTCCCCTTCCCCAGTGGAGGAATTCTCCTGATTTAGCTTGTGATCCACTAATACCCAGTCGCCGCCCTCGTTGACAGCGAGTGAGGCCTGATTGTCGACCACCGTGACGGTTGATACATAATCGAGTGTCTCGTCATCTTGATTGTAATGGTAGAGATAGGCCCCCGGCTCCTCGGTTGCGTAGGTGTAATGGACCACCGCATAAGCTGGAAGCTCCCCGTTGTGTCGGAAGGAGAGGAGCGTCCCCTCCTCCCCCTTGTCTTTGAGCAGGCTGTCAATCTCTTCCTGGTTGGCAGAGTCAGGGCGGATGTCAAAATTGATCGCTTCGGGCTGTTCCACTGCCTCAAGGTTGATCTCCCACACCGCTTTTGTTTCATTGGTCACTGCAACTTCACGGGTCAGGGTGGTCTCCTGTTCTTTCAGCTGTTCCAGTTCTTCGGCAGAGAGGCTGTTTTGATTCGCAGCGCTTTTAAACGCCTCAGTCGCCTGTTTCAGTTCAGATAGCTGCTGCTTCTGCTGAGAGACTGCGGATTGTTCCGCTTGGAGCAGCTGATCTGCGGCAGCAATTTGCTTTTGGAACTCCGCGACTGTGAGTTTGGAGTACTGCCCGTTTTCATTGCCGAGCACAGCGCTGTCAGTCAGATTGACCGCTGCGGTCACCGCTTTTTGCAGCGGGCCGCGGTAGTTCACCGGCTCAATGGAAAACCGCAGAAGGATTCCAACTGCGATCAGCAGCAAAATCCCTGCGAACACACTTGTGCGAATAATTTTTTTTCGTCTGCTCATAGTCATTCTCCCTTCTGCCGCGTAGGCGGCTCTTCGAGCGATTGGCAAATACAATGACCAAAATCGGCGGTAAAAACGGCGCGGGAACGGCGTTGACGTCCTTGGCAGGAAACAGCCAACCGGCGTCCTCCGCCTTGCCCCACACCAAATTTGTTCGGCCTTCCTTTGTGTCATTGCGCTCATCAATTGCTCTGGGGTATAAACGCACAAAAGGGGCGGCTGAACACTCAGCCGCTCCATTTTGTCAATCTTGATCCA
>CBCSOX010000173.1:0-5952 GCA_965141735.1 uncultured Oscillospiraceae bacterium
GCTTACATCCTCTTTTTCCTTTTTGTTCTTTAAGGTGTGCATCAGCAGCACAACCTGATGAACCAAAAACACAACGCAAGGAATCACCACAATGAGGACAACGCCATATGCGGATTTCAGAAATCCGCTCAGTGCGCCGATCACCGGTATCTGGGCGGTGACCTCTCCCATCACTGCGGTGAGGGCTACATGATCCCGTTTCCCCTGTGCAATGACCGAAACGATATCCACCCCGTTAGAGGTGGCGATCTGCTCAATCCGGCCGACAGCATACCCGTCCTCCGCCTTGTAAACCACTTTTTGTCCCATCTGGTAGCTGTCCTGCGGGCGGGCCAGCGCCCCTGTCCCAAAGCCTTCATCCACCTCGTACAAGGCGCTGCTGCCAAACATAATCTCCGTACCTGCACGCCGGGCCTGATAGTTTAGAAACAAAAAGATGCCATAGGCTGCCAGGATCACAAGGTAGAGGATGGTCAGGACTATTTTAGTCTTCCTGAACCTGGTTTTTGATTTCATAGTTGATCTTCCTATCCCTTCTACTTTCTTCGCTTTGTCCTATTCCATTTCTAATTATGCTATGTTTTCGACAAAAAGTCAACCCGCTTCGGGGATTTTAAACAAAACTCCACCCTCTCTTTTCAGCTGAACAGCCGGTTTAAAAAGCTTCCCGGTTTTTTGCTTCCAGAATTTCTCAGAACACCTTCAAAACAGACGAGAATTGTATCTTCCCCAATGACGTCGATGTCCTGCCAGCGAATGATGATATCCTCCTCCCTGCCCAGCAGGCCGAACAGCTTTCTGCGCCCGTAAATCACAAGCGCCGTCACTTCAGCTGTGCAGGTATTAATCTCCACATCGTCCACACAACCGATCCGGATCCCGTTTTTGATGTTGACCACATCTTTATACCGCAGATCTCCGACATGGCATACCATGGCCATTCCCCCCTTCTGCAAAAGTTTTCAAACGGCTGGGCTGGGTTTGTGATCAAACCGTGTTTTTTTGTTGGCAAATTGGTAAATAATAAGCAAAGGCGATTGACATTAACCCAGCCGGTGTGTATAATAATGTTGTATCCAGAATGTGTCTGGCAGTAGTCATCTTATGTAAAAGGAGTAATGCGCTATGGTAACTGAAAAGAAATTTGAATCGATCGCAGAAATTCAGAAACTCCAGGAACTCGCCTGCAAAGTCCCGGAGGATGTTTTCATTCACTCGCTGGACAACGAAATCATGGTGGATGCAAAGTCATTCATCGGTTTGTTCACTCTGGATTTTTCCAAGCCGGTTAAAGTTGTGACTGAATCAGCGCACGTGCACAAAGTACTTGCAGAAATGTAAATAGAAAACCTTTGCCAATGAAGAGAGCATATTGATCAAACGATCAATATGCTCTTGTTGTTTTATCCGAAGATTTTATTCTCCCCTGTATTTTTTGCGGGTGGCAATTCCTCCGCGAATGTGCCTCTCCTGCTTGTTGATTTCGAGCACATGCTTCACCTGACCGTGAAGCTGCGGGTTCGCCCTGCGCAGGCGTTCGGTCACATCCTTGTGGACCGTGCTTTTGCTGATGCCAAAGATTTTGGCTGTGCTTCTGACCGTCGCGTTGTTTTCCACGATGTACCGCCCGAGGACGATGCTTCTATCTTCAACAGTTTCCATCTCTACACCCTCTAACATAAATTGTCGTGTGACAAATATATATGCTGAACTGGGTGGAGTTATGAAGCGAGGGCAAATTATTTTTTACCGGGACAGTCAGCCCGAAGATCAGGGGCAAAACCCGCCAAAAACGGCCGGAAGCCATGCCCTCTTGCGCTACAGGCTCTGAGGTTGAAACAGCCGCCCCCTTTTTAAGGAAGAAATCTCCCAGACTCCCAAAGAGGTAAAAACAAACCAAAAAAGGCGGAGCTGGTTTTCCAAAAGCACAGAAGAAACCCCAGCCGTTTCAGTGCTGTGCCATCAGTCCCAACGCACACAGGCCAAAAGACACAGATTTACTGAAATCGTCCTCTTTTTACAGGAAAATTCCCTGTGAGGTAACGAAAGTATGATATAATTATTGTGATTATCATAAGGAAGGAGGCGAATCCATTTGAATCTTGCGATCGTAGACGACCAACAGACGGACCGCACCGCACTCCACAGCTACATCCAAACATACTGCCAGTCTCATCACATTGCCCTCCATGCAGACCAATTTGACAGCGGAGAGGCCTTTTTAAATGGGTGCAGCCACACCAATTATGATCTTGTTTTTCTGGATATCTATATGGGCGGAATCGATGGGATGACAGTGGCGCGCAAGCTGCGTGAAAACAATGAATCCACCCTGCTCGTATTTGTCACCACCAGCGAGCACCACGCTGTGCCGAGCTTTCGCGTCCGCGCCTTCGACTATCTGCTTAAGCCGTTCGACTATAGCCGGCTGGAGGAAACGATGTTGTTGTGTGACCGGGAACTCTCAAAGCACTCCCGCTCGATCAAAGTCAAGGAAGGACGGTATTGGATCAATATCCTGTTGCAGGATATCATCTATGTGGACTATTCCAATCACTATGTCCAGATCCACACCGTCCAGCGCATCGTCAAAACCTACATGCCGTTTCAGGAGTTTTCCAGCATCCTGCTCACCTATCCCCAGTTCATGATCTGCTACCGCAACTGCCTCATTAATATGGACCACGTGGGGCGAATGGAACCAAACGATTTCGTGATGCAAAACAACGAATGGGTTCCGATCGCCCGCAAGCAGCGCACCTTGATCCGACAGCAATACGCAGACTATGCGTTTGAAAGACTAAGCGGGGGGATTGGATGAACCTGCTCAACATCGTGCTGTCCACAGCCATTCAATTTGTCCCGTTCGCCCTGCTGCTCACGCTGCTGTTCCGCTTTAACCTGAGGCTATCCCCCTGGCTCTCCATCCTCATTGCACTGGGCATGTTCATCCTCTCAGTCGCGACCAACATGCCGCTTACCCCGCGCTCAGACGGGGTGGTGCAGTGGCGGTTCGCCTACTCCTTTCTCTTTCTGCTGATCCTGATTTCCGCCTGTGTGGGAGCGATTAAGGCATCCCCATTTAAAACTGTATTTGCTCTGCTGGTGATCAAAAGCTACCTTGACGATGTCAGTCTGTTCGCCCGCCTCATCGCCGTCTTTCTCTATCCAAGCGTTGCAGATCTTCCGGTCTCGGCGCTGGTGATCGGCCAGTTTCTCGTGCTGACAGTCACCCTTCCCCTGGTGCTGTTGTTTCTGCGCAAATTTCTCCGTCCGCTCATCCAACAAGACACCGCTCTGTCCTTCTGGCGGTATCTCTGGCTGATCCCCGGCTGCTATTACTTCATCTTTCACATCGCCATCTACCCCAGCTATTGGGCATCTTCCTCCCTGTCAAATTTAAATCCGCCCGCCCTTGCCGTCATTTGGACGGCCGGCACCTTTTTGTCCTACTTCGTCATCTTTAAAATGCTCCGTGAGGTGTACAACAATTCCGAGCTTCAGGAGAGGCTGCACCAGCTCGACCTGCAAACTGCCCTGCAAAAGGAACAGTACAAGTCGCTGCAGCAGACAGTTGAGCGGACGAGGCGGTCGCGCCACGACCTGCGCCAAAACCTGCTCGCACTCAACGGATACGCCAAAAGCCGGGATTACAAAAGGCTTGAGGATTACCTCGGCAGTCTTTTGGAGACAACGGGGCAGAGCGAAGAGGTGATCTGCGAAAACGCGGCGGTTGACGCAGTGGTGCGCCACTACGTCAACAATGCGCTCAAAGAGGGGGTACAATTTTCCTCCACAGTCCATCTGCCGCTCGAACTCCCTATGCTGGAGAGCGATTTTTGCGTCCTGCTCGGCAACCTGTTGGAAAACGCAGTCGAAGCCTGTTTGCGCCAAACAAACGGCAGGCGATTCATTCAGCTCGCTGTGAAACACTCCGAACAGGGGATGATTACCATTGCGCTCAACAACAGCTATGAAGGGATTCTCCGCAAACGGGGAAATGCGTTTGTCTCCTCAAAACGCAACGGCCAGGGAATCGGAATCCCTTCGGTTCAGAACATCACACAAAAATACAATGGAATCACAAAATTTGAGTACGCGCACGGGGTGTTTCACTCCTATGTTTTGCTCTCCCCCACCGTCAGAAAATAGCACAAAGATTCGGGTGAATGCCCGAAATATCTCAAAGAGCCCCCTTTCAACTGCCTGCTGGCCGGTGTGAATGGGGCTCTTAATTTTTCTCAGGTATCATTCACCCATTCTATTTTCAGGCCTGCCATTGGTTCAGATACATCAGAGAGGGATCAGGCTTGCCCTCTCCTGTGGTTCTCCTCTTCATAGCGGCAGTTTCCCCAGCCTTCTGTGGGCAAGTCATGGGGAACACGCGCTGTCTCAAGAGGCTGATCACTGGCAGACTGTAGTGCAGTCTGCCAACCGCTATCGAAGCACGTATACTGCGCAGCCGCACGTTGACTGATGAACTGCCCAGCTGGCTATAAAGAACTCCTCTATGAAGCTGCTTGATCCACCTAAGGCTGAGCTTCGTCCAGTTTTCTGAGCGATGGGCGGGAGAGCACTGCAATCAAGGCGCTCGCAACCCCAGCGCCCAGCACGACAACAAAGACATGGCTGTGGAATAGGTCAAACAAAACGCCGAATACCGCCTGCCCCAATGGGAAGACACACATCGCGATGACTGCGATGAATGAGCTCACCTTGCCGAGCAGGTGGTTGGGTGTCATCCTCTGCGCCGCTGTCTGGGCAAAAATAGTAAACAGCGCGGCAAATGTCATGCAGGCCATCACAAAGATCAGGATGACTGCATAGGAGACGAGGGGCTGCGAGACAACAGCCAGCGACAACCCGACCGGCAGGATACAGCCGGCCGCCCCGATTAAGAACAGGTAAACATTCCTAAAAATCACCCTCTTTGCACACACTCCTGCAAAAATTCCGCCGAGGATGGAGCCAACCCCCATCGCCGCCTCCGCAAATCCGTACTGCTGGCTGCTTAGGCCGAGTGTAATTTTAATGATGTAGGGAAGCCCCACCGTCACCATTGCCGAGAGGAAAAAATTGAGCCCCGCAACCACCAGCAGCAACTGAAACAGGGCAGGCTTTTGTTTGGTCAGGAATCCGACCGCTTCTTTGAGGTCAGATACCGCGCCTTTGAGTGCACCGCCTGACCGGTCTGCCCGCTGGAAGGGAATGCGGATGAAAAGCTCCATTGTTGCAGAGGCGAAAAAGCAAACTAGACTGGTCACCAAAATCGGCTTAAGTCCAAACATCCCATAGGCAAGCCCGCCGGCAATCGGGCCGAGGAGGTTTGCGAGCGCATTGACCTGTGCGACAATCCCATTGGCCTGCACCAGATGTTCCGCAGGGGCGAGAACCGGGATGCTCGCCTGCACCGAAGGTTGATAGCAGGCCTGAATGACCTGAAGCAGAACGAGGACTACCCCGATGTGGAGGAGGACGTTGCCAACACCGAGCGTCAGCAAAAAGACACTGATGATGGCAAACGTTGCGTAGTCGAGACAAACCATGATGTTGCGGCGGTTGATCCGGTCGGCGAGAACGCCGCCCACTGGAGAGAGCAGCACGGTGGGAATCATCGACACAGCGAGAATGGTGCCAAAGACGGTGGCAGACCCGGTCAGGTCGAGCACATAGAGGGAGAGAGCGAACCGGAGAATGGAGTTGCCGAACAGTGAAATGATCTGTCCGAGAACCATGAGGGAGAAATCGCGGTGAAACAATGATTTTGATAGCATTTTTTGAAAACCCCTTTCATACCAACCGACGGTATGTATTGTAGCAAAAAAGATAGCCCGTTTCGGGCGCGAATTTTTAGAGCCGGATCCCCCGGCTCTTGTGTGCCAATTTGTCGTCTCAAAATTTGTCTGAGATACCTGTCTAACGATTCGCGGCGCTTTCCTCCAGCCCTGTGGA
>CBCSOX010000174.1:0-5892 GCA_965141735.1 uncultured Oscillospiraceae bacterium
AGAAGGAAATTGCAAAGCTTGAGGATTTCGTCGCCCGCAACAAGGCGCGGGTGGCGACCACCAACATGGCGAAAAGCCGACAGAAAAAGCTCGATAAAATGGAAGTGATCGAACTCGGCCGGCAAAAAGTGAAGCCGTCGTTTGCCTTCCGCCCTGCGCGCACGCCCGGGCGCTGCGTGATCACAGCGGAAAACCTGGTGATTGGCTACGACGAGCCGCTCACACGTCCGCTGAGTTTTGTGCTCGAGCGCAATCAAAAAGTTGCAGTCAAGGGTGTCAATGGCCTCGGCAAATCAACGCTGCTCAAAACTCTGCTCGGTATTCAGCCCGCAATTTCGGGCAGCGTGGAACTCGACCAGTTTGTGGAGCCCGGTTATTTTGAGCAGGAGGAAAACGCCTCAGACAACACCACACTCGACGAAATCTGGAAGGAATATCCCAGCATGACCAATGGAGAGGTCCGCGCTGCGCTCGCCAAATGCGGTCTGACCAACGAGCACATCACCAGCCAGATGCGGGTGCTCTCGGGCGGTGAAAACGCCAAGGTGCGGCTGTGCAGGCTGATGCTGCGGGAGGTAAACCTCCTGGTGCTCGACGAGCCGACCAACCACCTCGACGTCGACGCCAAGGAGGAACTGAAAAAGGCGGTGCAGGAGTTCCGAGGAACCGTGCTGCTCGTCAGCCACGAACCAGAATTTTATGAGGACGTTGTAAATGAAGTGTGGAACGTCGAGGACTGGACTACAAAAATTGTGTAGCTATTTGGGAGCCCAGGTCAAGTCCAAGCCGGATAAACTGGAGTTCTCAAGGCTGTCTAAGATTACAGACGAAAGCCTGCTCAAGCATGGCACCCCCCTTTTCTAGATCTTCGTCTGGCAAGCAAACGGAGAGAATCCAAAGCAGCTTAGCTTGTTTCTGATCCGATTGCTGTTGTCAAAAATAGCCTTGCTCCACCTTATTGCAGCGGCGCAAGGCCTTTTGAAATGGGGGTAAAAAGCCTTGAACGAGTGCCTTACATAGAGGACTATCGCGGCTAATTGTCACCAAACAGGATCGATCCCAGCTATTTTTTGATACCTTGAGCATACAATAAAATCCCCCTGAACGAGCTGCAAAAGACTGCGCAGACAGCCCGGTTCAGGGGGATTTTATTGTTTCGGAAACTACCGGTTCAGACAGTGGTGGCACCCTGTCTGCGCTCACTTCAAGCATTGAACGGGCCGAGCCATAAATAAGTTTGTTGCCAAAAGTCTTGCTGCTTCACAGGCAACGGGACAAGGAACAACTTTTGGTGCGTATAGAGACACGCCGATCTTAGACCCCGTACTCAGTACAAGCCGCCGGCTCAACCGGTGGCCATAATTTTCTCTGCTCCGTGAGATTTCGCCGCAACTCCTGCGTATTACGCAGGAGCTTTGATATTGGAACTGCGGTCGTCACAACCACTCCAGCTATTGCAACCGGGACGGTTTGAAGAGGGGGAACGCGTGCAGTGTGATGTTCCATTCCCCCCTCCAAGGCTTGTGCATTCAAATACTGAGCTGAGACTCGCCGCAAGGCTTCTTTCTAGATCGTTTTCAGCATCGCAATTTGCACTTTTTATGAAAGCTCTGTAGTCCCGTGGCGTGATTGCGACAGTTAGAGCTAGGTCACCAAACTGTCCGATTCCTCTGACCGGATTGTCAACTGTCAAAAGGGGGGGTTTTTCTGAATAGGATGAAGGACATTCCCGCCAGGATGAGCATGGCGGCGGCTGCGAGCGGGACGCTCTCCCCTGTCCTGGGGACGGAGGATTGTTGGGAAACAGCTGGGTCCCCAGCAATCTGCATGGAAACAGGCTGAAGGGAATCGATTGCCCGGTTGAGCTCCTCTGCCGCCTGGTTGACGTCAGACTGGTCGTCCACGCTGAGACTCTCGTTTTGTTGCATCTCTAAAGCCTGGTTTTTGGCTGTGTCAAATCGCTTCACGCTCTCCGGCGTGTAGGAGGATAGGTCAAGCTGTGCCGCGCGGGCGAGCGCGCTGCTCAGCAGCGATTTGTCCGCTTTGTAGCGCAGGGCAAGCATTGCATCCACCAAGTTGGATACCGCGCTGTCGACGTCATTCTGCATCGCGTCGCCGTCGCTCAAGATCTCTTTCGCCGCGGCAAGTGCTGCGGTGAACTCTGCCTGTCCGCTGGCCACATAGCTACCCAAGTCAATTTGCTCCGCCTGTTCAATCACAAAGCCAAGCTGTGCTTTATCACCCGCCACAAAGCCGAGCTTGTGGATTTTCCCCATCAAGGTGATCCACGCACTGTCGATTTGCTGCGGAGTAGCAGCTGGGTCGTTATAGACATCCCACGCGGCGGTGAGCGCCGCTGAAAAGCTCTGCTGCACGCTCTCAATTGCACTGAGATACTCGTCTCCGAGACGTTCCTCTGCGTAATCGATGACTTCTTTGAGAACCGACTTGTCGGTTGCAACCTCAAGTTTGAGTTTGGCCATCGCGGGCAGTCCGTTGGCAAACCGGGTGACAACATAGGCAACGCCTGTCTTGTTTGCGGTGATAACCGGCTGTCTGCTGTCCGTATGCACTAGACGCAGGACATCCGACACCGCGCCCTGCTCGTCCTCGATGCTCCATAATAGGGAGTTGTCCTCAAGGCTCGAGTTGACTACTTCCGCAGTCACCTGCATCTGCTCACCGGGGGCAAGCATCCCCTTCGGACTGCTCAGCTCGATGCTGCCGGTTTCCACCGGCTTAGGATCAAGTACTTCGTTGTACACCTCAATCTCGGAAAGCTGGAGTCGGTAAAGGGTCGGCTCCTGCTTTGCAGGAATGCCGAGCTTTGTTGGGAATATGCGGATAGAACGGGTACTTAATTTGGCGATTTGATAGGAAACCGATTCGCCTACACCAGGCGGCTTCTGCCCAGTCACCGCAAGTATGTCGCAGTAATTGCCTTGGTAGTCCATTACCTGGATCTGGAAGTCCACCGGGAAGTTGGGGGGTTCCCCATTCGCTGTGATGGTGTCGGTCCGGGGATAGAGAACAACCTGGTTAATCGCTGTCTCTTCGCCGAAGTCTATTTCGATCCAGGGATTGTTTCCGTCGAGCTCAGCGCTGGGGTATTTGTTGGAGGAAAAGCCGCGCGCGCCTTTGGTATTGGAATCGGTTTTCCCATCAGTGAGATAGGCCGCTTTCCAGTCGGCGCTGTTGAGCCCGTTGTTCGTCTTCACCGGACGGCCTGCCGCGAGGTTGACCTTCTCTTTCTCATGAAGGGACTGGAACGTCGCGGTGAGGTTGATATCCTCATTCATCTGAATGTAAAGGGGGTGGTTGGCGGTTTCGATTTGGCCTGTCCAGCCGATGAACCGGTAATCCCCTTCAGAAGCAGCCACCGCCTCAACCGAGACGACGCTGCCCGCCGGATAGCTCTTGCGAAGGGGAAGCGATTGCTCCACCCCGTTAACCCGGACGGTGCCGCTGCCGACGCTGTCGAGCGACAGGGTGCATTCCCCAGCCGGATGGCTGCGGTTGTACACCTCGAGCTCCATCAGCTGGATGCGGTAGGGGTTGATCGCCGACTCGTCCGCCGCGTAATCCCCCATGCGGGTGATGTGCAGGCGGATGTAACGGGCGGTCTGCACCTCAAAGTCGATGCTCACCGGCGTCTTGTTGGGGTTGGGATCGGTGACAACCTGTTTGACGTCGGTGAAGTTCTCCCCGTCGCTGCTCACCTGGAGGGTGAACGCGCGCGGGAAGTTGGGGGAGAGGTAATCCTCAGTGTGGGAATTTGCGCGGGGATAGAGGACGATGTTGTCAAAGGTCTGCGCCTGCTTGAGGTCGACTGTGATGTCGTAGGCCGGATCAATCGAACCGTCCTCCCCGACATTTTTGATCACATTGGTGCTCATGCCGGTTCCGGTGTTTCCGTCGGTGAGGTGGGTGTTGGTCCAGGTTGTGTTGTTGATGGTGTTCGCAGCTGTGACCGAAGCGCCGCGCGCAAAGTTGCTGGTGCGGTTGTAGGCGGCATTGAGGGTGAGCACTGTATCCCCTGTCACCGTAAGGTTTAAGGTGCGGTCGGTCGAGAACAGGCTGCCGCCCCAGTTGATAAAGGTGTCGTCGAGCGCGGTAATCGCGGCGTTCTGCCCCGCGGGCACTGCGATTGCCGCCGGGAGGGTGTAGGTGACCCCCTCGTATTCCACCCGGGACTGGGCGTCCATTGGATCGTCCATCTGCACGAGGTAATACTGCTTTTGTGCGCTCTCCTCAAAGGCCGCGGTGAGATTGACCGGATTGCTGACGGTCAGGGCGAGCGCAGCGTCTGTGCTGCCGCAGCTGCCCGACCAGCCGGAGAATTCCCAGCCGCTGTCCGGGACAGCTTTGACATTGAGCTCAGAGCCCGCCGGTGCGGTCCCGCTGTAAGGGAGGGGAACCACGGTTCCGTTGAGCAGTACGCTGCCGCCATGCCCCTCGATGCACACGGGATAGCTCTCCTCGCTCCCCGCTTCCGCAGGCCCGGCGTGCAGGGTCCAGCTGCCCGGCTGGACGGTAAAATAGATGTATGTGCTGTCGTTGCCCGCATAGGCAATGCCCTCAGCAGAACCGACCGGTTCGCCGTTGGCAAACAGAAGGGTATCCCCTGCGGTGACCTGCATCTCTTCTCCAGTGAACCGGGGGACCGCAACGGTTGCAGTGGTGTTCTGCGGTGAGGTGAGGGAGAGGTCAAACGTCTTGGCTTCGCTGTCCCGCGCCAGGGTGAGCTGAATTTCCCCTTTCACAGTCGACACAGTGGAGCGGATAGTGCTCAGTTCCCCCATCGCGGGCTTGACCTGGTACTCCGCATAGCCGGGCGCGGTCGGCGCAATCCCAGCCATGTAGCGGGACATCGTGACGAGCGGGCCGCCCGACCAGCCGTGGTTGTTGGTGCCCGAGCTCTTGTTCCAGTACTCCCACAAGGTGGTGTAATCGTCGTTTGTCATCGGGGTGTAGCGCTCCCGCATCCTCGCCTGCGCGTCGTTCATGAGGTTCATCTCACACAGCGCGTCGAGAATGTATTTTTCCATATAGGGACTGGAATTCATCGTCGTTTTGAGGAGTCTGCGGATGGCAGGATACTGCGTCTTGTCCGCGAGTCCAGCGAGCACTGCGACTGCATTGCCGCGATCATCGGGCAGCTCGACAGTGTTTGATTTGAACCCATCCGCCGTCCACAGAGTCTGGTAGCCGCGGTAGAGCTGCTGCATCCGGGCGTCGTACTCGGCGATGTCGTCGGTGCGCCCAATTTCCTTCGCCATCTTTTTTGCCGCGCTGAGCGCGAGGTAGTACCAGGCGTTTTCAAGGGTCACCATGTCGGCGTTGTCCCCCCAGTCGGGCCACTCGGCAGTGCCGTAATGGTGTTCGACGAGGCCGGTCGCCCCTATCTTCCACAAATAGAGGTATTCCTTTGTCGAGTCATACATCTGCTCGAGGATGTCCTTGTTTCCGCTGTAGAGGTAGTAATCCCAGTAGCCGTTGATGCCAGCGAGCTGCTGCACCGGGTACTCGAGCAGCCGGGCGCGGATCGGGACAATAGTCTGAAGGACGTGGGTGTCCGGGTCGGTATAGTTCTCCATGGTGTCAAGGCCCTTTTCGTAGAGCAGGAAGGCGCTCGGGTCAAAGGCGTAGGAGGCGATATTCATGTCGTTGGTCGCATCTCCCCACCACTGGGCGCGCTCGCGGTCGGGACAGTCCATGAAATTGTCCCGCATGTTGATGTAAAGGGAGCGCTGCGCCTTCTGCCAGAGGGTGTCGTAAAACTTATCCCCGCTCGAAAAGCTGCCTGCGAACTCGGTGTCATAGCCGGTTTCACGGTATTGCAGGCTGAGGATTTCAACCCCTTCTGGGATGGTGTAATAGACGTGCTGGCCG
>CBCSOX010000175.1:0-5824 GCA_965141735.1 uncultured Oscillospiraceae bacterium
AGTTGCAGCGCAGGTTGCAGTCGTGCGCAACGTGCAGGCACATCGCCTTAATTGGCGAGGAAACCATCTGACGGGAAAACTGTTCGTAATCATCCTCGCTGAACAGCAATCCATTGTGATAAAGCTTATAGAGCTCTTCATAGCATTCATCAATTTCCTCAACAGAATAGTCGGAGAAATAGTCGCTGTAAAAACTCTGCGGCGCCTGCTCCTCGAGCGGCGGAGTGATGTAGTTGAGCATCGCATAGGTCAGGTCATCGACAACATGAACACCGCCGCTGTGCACATCCAAGACGATGTTGTATCCGTTGAGTCTGTATTTATGTATCATAACTACCTCCATGGTTTTCTTTTCAAATTCCATCGGACCGAAAATTTGTCCAACTCCGTAAAAATACACGGAATCGGTTTTCTTTTTTCTATGGAAAACGCTTCCTTTTCATAGAAAGAAAACCCGCCCGCGAGACGGACGGGTAAAACACGCGGAACGAAAGATTATTTGCTTTTGCGTTCGCATTTTTGATTTGCAACGGTGCAGGAGGTCTTGCAGGCCGACTGGCAGGAAGCCTGGCATTCGCCGCAGCCGCCCTTTGCCGCAGTGTTTTTCAGGTTCGCTTCATTCAGAGTTTTGATATGTTTCATTACAATTCTCCTTACATAGTTTTTGAGCAGTTCACACTCTCTCATTATTTCTTCATATTATACCACAGCACGACATCTTTTTCAAGCAATGATCTGTTTTATCTGCGCGATTTTTTTGAATTGACCCCGAGCACCCCACCGAGGGCTGCGGCTGCGAGAATGACGATGAACTTGGTCAGGGACTGTCCACCCCCGAAGCTTCCAGCAGATGCCAGGCTGGAAATCGCGAGAATGACGACAAAAATCACCCCGCTGACCAGGCCGATCACCAGTCCCTTTCTGCCGATTGCCCTCGAGGCGATGTAGCCTGCTAAAAACGCTCCCAAACCGCCCGCAATAACGACGAGCAAAGAGAGGATTCCGGCAGAGATGGAAAACTTGGTGATCGCCACCGCAAAGAGGGCGAAAAGGACGAGGATGAGCACCGTGCCAGACACCGTCCCAAAAATGAATGGCTTGATATAATCTTGCAGTTTCAACGAGTTGTTCTCATTCATAGTGATCCCCCTATCGCCCGCGGGTTGCGCGGGCAGAAATACTAGATACAAAATCCTGACAGCCCCCGGCTGGCTCAACGATTGGACAATGTATCTATATGCGCCGTAGATGTAAAATAGACGCGGCGCAGCCGGTGGATTTTGTTCTGCATTCAAAACTGTCTGTGACCTGACGGCGTGCACAGCCCCCTACGACAGATTCGACAGTTTTTCAGGTCAATTGTCGCAGTGTACATCTTTCCATTTTTCTATAATTCTCCTCGCACTGTGCGCGGCCTATCCCCTAGGCGGCTGAATCCGGCTAATGTATTCTATGCCCTATACCCTGTGGATATCTCCAGTTGCCACCCAATAAGGGCTCCCTTGGTCACGAGCTTTCTTGCAGGATGCCTGACATGAACGCCTTTTCCCACTCCCGGTAGAGCTGGCGGTTTCCATACACTAAAGCGACAACAAAAATATCCGGCGGAAGCTCCGCCGGATATTGGTTACACGTTGCTGAGGGATTCGTTGCTCTGGACAGCCCAGCGTTTGATGCGGATTTTGCTGCGGTCGCTGCCTGTTTCCAGCACAATCGTGTCTTCCTTAATGTTGACCACGCGGCCCACGATCCCGCCGGCTGTGACAACCTCGTCACCGACCTGAATGTTGTTGCGCATCGCCTGCGTTTCTTTGTCCCGCTTTTTCTGGGGACGGATGATCAGCAGGTACATGATCAGGAACATAACTGCGAGCATGATAAACGGCATCGCCATTGAGAGCATTCCGCCGCTCTGTCCGGCTGCCTGATCCAACAAAGATAAATTCATAAACTTCCTCCAAATAAAGATATAGGATTCATAAAATTAATTATAGCCTGTCCGGGTGAACTTTTCAAGAATCAATTCTCCAAAATTATGAAATAGTTGTAAACTATGCGTCGATTCTGCAAAGATCCCGTTAAGATTTGGATTTGATGTAGGCGTCAATGGATTCAGCAGCTGTTTTGCCCGCTCCCATCGCCAGGATTACAGTGGCGGCTCCGGTGACCGCATCCCCGCCTGCGTAAACGCCCTCGCGGGTGGTCTTCATGCTCTCGTCCGCGACGAGGCAGCCGCGCTTGTTGGCCTCAAGATTTTTTGTGGTGGCGCGCAGCAGCGGGTTGGGGGAAGTTCCGATCGACATAATGACCGAGTCCACCTCGAGCACAAAGTTGGAACCTGGGATTTCCACCGGGCGGCGGCGGCCGCTCTCATCCGGTTCGCCGAGCTCCATCCGCACGCACTCGATGCCGGTGACATGGCCCTGATCGTCGCCGAGGATGCGGACAGGATTGGTGAGAAGCTGGAAGTCGATTCCCTCCTCCTTGGCGTGGTGAACCTCCTCCGCGCGCGCCGGAAGCTCTTCTTCGCTGCGGCGATAGACGATATAGACGTTTTCGGTGCCCAGACGCTTTGCGCTGCGCGCCGCATCCATCGCGACGTTGCCGCCGCCGACCACAGCGGTCGCTTTGCTCTTGCGAATCGGGGTGTCGTACTCCTCGAGATACGCTTTCATCAGGTTCATGCGGGTGAGGAATTCGTTGGCCGAATACACTCCGACCAGGCCCTCGCCCGGGATGTTCATGAAGCGGGGCAGGCCGGCGCCCGAGCCGATGAACACCGCCTCAAAGCCCATCTCGTCAAACAGCTCGTCGATCGAGAGGACCTTGCCAATGACCATATTCGTCATGATCTGCACGCCGAGTGTCTCGAGCTTGTCAATTTCTTTTTTGACAATTGCCTTGGGGAGCCGGAATTCGGGAATGCCGTAGACGAGCACGCCGCCCGCAGTGTGGAACGCCTCAAAAACGGTCACCTCATAGCCGAGTTTCGCAAGGTCGCCCGCGCAGGTGAGCCCAGCGGGACCCGCGCCGATGACAGCGACCTTGTGCCCGTTGGACGCGGGTTTTTCCACCCTGTCCGAGCCGTTTTTCATGTACCAGTCGGCGACAAACCGCTCGAGCCGGCCGATTGCAACCGGCTCTCCCTTAATGCCGCGCACGCATTTGCTCTCACACTGGCTCTCCTGCGGGCAGACCCGTCCGCAGACGGCGGGCAGAGAGTTGGTTGAGGTGATCACCTCATAGGCCTTGCTGAAGTCGCCCTCCGCCACGCACTGAATAAACTCGGGGATGCGCACCTTGACCGGGCAGCCGCTGACACAAGGCTTGTGCTTGCAGTTCAGGCAGCGCTTGGCCTCTTCGATCGCCATCTCCTCGGTGTAGCCGATTGCGACCTCTTCGAAGTTTTTGTTTCTCACATCCGGCGCCTGTTCGGGCATCGGGACTTTGGTCAGGGACATATTAGGCATCGGTTCTCACACCTCCGGTCAGTCTGCAGATATGTTCGTTTTCCTCCTGCTCCATCTCGCGGTAGTTCGCGTTGCGGCGCATGAGCTCCTCAAAATCGACCTGGTGGCCGTCAAAGTCGGGGCCGTCCACACAGGCAAATTTGGTCTCTCCCCCGACATGGACGCGGCAGCAGCCGCACATACCGGTTCCGTCGATCATGATCGGATTGAGGGAAACCATTGTTTTAATATTGTAGGGTTTGGTGACCTGGCAGACAAATTTCATCATCGGGATCGGACCGATCGCAACGACGAGATCGTACTGGTTGCCCGCGTCAATCAGCTCTTGGAGCGCGTTGGTAACAAAACCGTGTTTGCCGTAGCTGCCGTCATCGGTGGTGATGATGAGGTTGTCACTCACCGCCTTCATCTCCTCCTCAAGAATGACGATCTCCTTGGAACGGAAGCCGGCGATCATGTCGACATGGGCGCCCATGCCGTGCAGCGCCTTTGCCTGCGGGTATGCGATCGCGCAGCCGACGCCGCCGCCGATGACAGCGACGCGTTTGGCATCGCCAAAATGGGTGGGGACGCCGAGCGGGCCGACAAAGTCGCGAATGCTGTCGCCCTCATTCATCGAGCCGAGCAGCTTGGTCGCACGGCCGACGGTCTGGACAATGATCGTCACAGTGCCCTTTTCCCGATCAAAATCCGCAATCGTGAGCGGCACCCGCTCCCCGTGCTCGTCGGTGCGGAAGATGATGAACTGGCCGGGCTGGGCTTTTTTCGCAACAAACGGGGCTTCGATCTCCAAGAGGACAACCGAGCTGTTGAGCTGCCTCTTTTTCACTATCTTGAACATACCATCGCTCCTTCTAAGTTTTAGACTAACGATTATTATACTTCATTTATTGAGTTTTTGCAACCTTTTCCGCCAGATTATGCAAACAGCCACGCCTGCAAAACAGCGGGAATTTCCCGCAACCAAAAAGCAATGAGCAGGTCGGGGCGCGTTTCACACGGAATCGATTGGGAATCAAGCTGTATTCTGTCAGCGTACAGCTGCGCCCGGTAGTGGTGAAACCGGTCGGTGACGATGACAGCGGCCTTCCCAAGCCCTTTTTCCTCCATCATCCGCTTGCTGTTGCTGAGGTTGGTTTGCGTGTTGACCGATTGATTTTCCTCCAAAATGCGCTGAGGCGAAATTCCTTTTTCAGCGAGATACTTCTTCATGATCTCCGCCTCGGAATACATTTCGTCCTTTCCCTTTCCGCCCGATACAATGCAATTTGCCCGGGGGTTTTCCTTCAAAAACTCCGCTGCCTTGTCAAGTCTCCCCGCGAGCATCACGCTCGGCTGGTCCTCCTTGATGTGGCAGCCCAGGACGATGACAGTCCCGTCAAAATCCCGTCCCTGATAGGAACGGAAGCCAAAGAGCATAAAGCAGGAAATGACGAGCGCAAACAAGGCGCCGAACGCCACGAGCACGCACAGCACCTTGTGTATCAAATTGAGCGCGCAGTTGTGCCTGAGGTTTGCCACCCGGGGCAGGTTGGCGCAGAGAAGCACCACAAGCCCAAGCGCGATCAGCAGGGCGGAAACGCCCCGGCTGGTCAGCGTCACAAGGGTAAACAGCCCGAACAGGACTAAGAGCAGCGCAATGCAGTTAAAAAACACCCATCCAATTCTTTTGAACATCCTGAATTTCTCCTCACGGTTCTTCTTGTTTCTTTTCTGCCTCCAGCAGGTGATCAATCTCAGCCGCCGTCGTCTGGTTGCGGCTGCCGTCCGGATTAAAGATCGACTGGTAGGAATACAGGCAGTATCCCTTGCAGTTGGGGAGTGACTCTAAAACTTCCACCTGCCGCTCAAGCATGTTGTTTTCCCCGTTGAAGCAGTCGATCCACTCGGTCTTTCCCGCCCCGGCGTGCTGGTCGTTTTCCAGACCCACCTTATAGGTGGCGAGGCCGACGTAAAGGGCGGTTTTGTCCCCCACCAGTTCGTTCCATTTGGCCGCAGTCTGGTCAAACGGCTGGCTGGTGTTGTGAAAGCCGAAATAGATCTGCGGCATCAGGTAATCGACCAACCCCTCGGATACCCACCGCTCGATGTCGATGTACAGCCGGTCAAAATCGTTGGTGAGGCTTGACTGGGGACTCGCCCCAAAGGGGATTTCCGGCTTTACAGCCTTAACTGCGTCGTGCATTTCCCGCACCATTTCGGTGGTGGCATTCCTCCTCCAGGTGCCGATGTCAGTGCCTGGGGCAGCCTCCTGGTAATACTGCGCGTCGTTTTCCGGCAGTCCGTCCACACCGCTTGGATAGAAATAATCGTCGATGTGCACCCCGTCGATGTCATAGTTTTGTACCAGTTCG
>CBCSOX010000176.1:0-5624 GCA_965141735.1 uncultured Oscillospiraceae bacterium
CAGCTCGCGGACGGTATCCGCGATCACCTTTTGCGGCGACCAGGCACCTGACTGCATCGCGAAATACGCCCGGTCGAGTAATTTTTCAAACGCCCGGTCTGCTGTTTTGGCGGTAGTGCGGGTGAGGTTTTTGAGCGCCCCCTGTGCGTTTTTGACGCCAGCCTTGATGACACGATCAAATTCCTCCGATCGAAAATACTGCTTCGGCTGCATCCCGGCGCGGCGGTAGACCTTGTCGTCCTCCGCCAGGCTGTCGATGCAGGCGTCGCGGAACAGCTTGGCGAGCTGCTTGCGGGAGAGGCCTGACGCCTGTGAGATGCGTTTTGCAATCTCGCCGTTGGATAGCCGCAGCTGCCGGGCCTTTTCGACCTGCCATTTTGCTGTCGGCGTGAGGTAATTGGCCTTGGTAATCCGTCGGGCGATGTCACGGATAATCTCATCTTCCAGATCGGAGACAATCTTCGTCCACTTGCGGGGGAGATCGTCCAGATACTGCGGCGACAGCATTATCCATCACCGTCCCCAAGATCATTTAGACCATCGTCATCCTCCATTTCTCCTGTTTCGATTGCCTCAATGGCCGCCCTAGCTGTTGTCTCATCTTCACCGTACCACTTGGCCCGGAACTCCCATTTGGCCATGATTTGATCGCGTACATCCTCCTTGTCCCGCAGCCGCTCGCTTTCTTTGTCAATGATGATCGAGTCGTCAAACTGTATCTTGATGTTGGCGTCCGCTTTAATGGACGGGTCAATGCAGGTCTTGCCCAGCCAAAGGATCGCCTTGGTTAGCTGCACCAGGAATGCTTCGACGTTGATATAGTGCTTGTTTGCATTCTGCACCATATCCTGACGATCTCCGTTGTACTGGGTTGCAGTAACCACCGAAGAGCTCGAATTAAACTGGTAGTGCTTGAGCCCGAGCCCAGCCTTAAAGCTGAGGCAATCGAGTTCAAATTGGATACCTGTTGTGTTTTCTTCCACCCTCAATTGAGGGTTGTGCTCCTGAATCAGCTGGTTACTTTCGCCTGACATGCTGGATGCCCCTTCAACATATACAAAAAGCTGCTGGCCTGCGTCGTCCGGCGTGATGAATCGGCCCTGATCGTCCTGCTGCAAAAGGTTCTTAGACATGAATACTTTCTTCATGCCCAATTTGAAATCACAGTTCAGGTTGTTATACGCGAGATCGACACCCTTGAGGCAGTCGATGCAGTTTTCGATCACGCTGATCCCATGACCGCTGTCAGGATATTGTCGGTGATTCAAATTGTTGACCACCGCAAATTTAAGGATGCTGAACAGTGGAATCGGGGATTTCGTTTCCCATTTTGCCAGTTTTCCTTTCGGAAGATCGGCGCGCGTCAGCGTCTGGCCGTCCTCCCCGATGTGGAAATATTCGTTCTCGATTACATAACAGCTGTTGCCGTCCAAGGTGTGCATCTCAAGATAGAGCGTTGGCTTTCCCAGTAAGGTCTTTTTGCTGCAGAACGCCACCTCGGTGATCTCGTCATCCTCCCAGGAGAGGGGGATGATGCAATCCGCTGTAATGTAACTGAGATGAATCCGCGCGTCTGCATCCGGGATAACCTCTCCGTCAGACAACCGGTTGGTCATTCCCTTCACCCGAGCCACCACCGCGCCGGTGCCGCTCCAGGCAGTTTTCTCGACAAGTGCGTTTGCTCTTGGCCAGAACTTGTTGGAGCCGAGCACTCCGCCGGTGCCCTCGCCCTCCTTGCCGATCAAAAATCTGGAGGCTTTCTCATCATCGACGACAATCTCCGTCTTGTCGTTGAGCAGGATCGACGCCCAGTCCTCGCAGACCTTCTTGCCCATGTCTAGGACATACATGTCCCGCTCCACGATCTTTTCGCCGTCCGATATTTTGTACCGGTGGAACGGCTTGTGGAATCCCTCCCACCAGTCCCGCCACTCGTCGATCTTGCTGTAGATATTCGAGGTGAGGCTGCACCCAAACTTTTTGTTCAGGTAATCGAGTATCTGTGTGTACAATCTTTCACCCCCCTTACAGTTTCAATACTTCGATCATTTCGGCGATGCCGGAAAGAGCATCCTCCGCGTCGTCGTGCTGGTTTTTGCCGTCCCGCTGGTATTTGTGCAAATGCTTGTACAGCTCTGGCCAGCGGGATCCCCAGTTGTCAGGCCAATAGACGTGCTGCATCACCCACCAGGCGTTGGATATGATGCGGGCCTTTTTGTTTTTCGATTGGTGGAACCAGTCCACCGTGGTGGCGTAGTTATGCAGCACGGTCTGCAGATACCGCAGCACCGACCGGGCAAAGCCCCGGCCTCCGTTGTTGGACTCGATCTCCGCCCGTCGGGTTTTGTGCTCATCGAGCTTGCGGGCGGTCAGCTCCTCGGTGATTTCCATACCCTCTTGCGTGTAAACGACATCGAGGATGTACGCCTCATGGTTGTATACTCCGAAGATGTAGGCGCAGAGATAGTCGCTGCCCTCGTCGGCGGTGTCGACGTAGGCGTAGACTCCCCGCCACTTGGTCGATAGCTGATTGTACAGGTCGCTGCCGTAGGTCTTGAACCCCTGCGAGTACAGGCGGCCCTTGACGTCGATAGGCTCCTGCTGGTAGTTGGCGGCTACAATTTCTGGACTCATTGTTTTCGACAGCATCTCATATTTGTCACGAGTCAGGATGTCGTCGCAGAGCATGGTTCCGTTATTTTGCAGCGCCTTCATCTCCACGCAGCGGACAGGGGTTCCAATGGACTCAAAATGTTCCTTTGCCCACCCAGCGAGATCGCCGGACGCCCAGCGGGTCATAACGATGATGATTTTTCCGTCCTTTTCAAGACGGGAGAGCATCGTGTCGGAGAACCATTTCTGCTGCCCCTCCAAGAGAGCTTCATTCGACGCTTCGTAGTGATTTTTCACCAGGTCGTCGATTAATTCTAGCGACGCGCCGAAGCCGGTCGCGGTGCCTTCGGGGGAGGTAGCGAGATATGACGAGTAGGCTCCTTCGAGGCTCCACAGGTGCATGGCACTATCCCCGCGTTTTATTTTGGATTCGGGAAAGATATCGCTGTACACAACGATATCGTCACTGGCCTTTTTCTCCTGAATGTCATTCCGGACGGTTTTTGAAAACACCGTGGACAACGTCTTGTTGTAGGATGCCGTCATGATTTTGGCGTTGACGTCAATTCCAAAGACCCATTCGGTAAACAGCGACAGGGTATAGGACTTGCCGTGACGAGGTGGGAGGTTGATGAGGAGCACCATGTCGTCCCCAGCGTAAAAATCCTGTAAGGTGCGGCATAGCTTTTTGAGGTAAATACGGTTTTCCCGGTAGAAGTTTGGCGCTTTGAGGCGGCAGTACCACCAGAAATCCCGCCGGGCAAGCTCGATCATGGCAAGCTGCTGCATTGCAACGTTTTTCTTTTTTTCTGACAGACGCACCAGCTTTTCAAGCTGCGTATCGTTTAAATCTGCAAGCTCTCGCTTGAGGTCATCAAGTGTCTGTATTCGACCTATGATTTCAGATTGGTTTTTCTGGCGTTTAAAAAACAGTTTCAGAAGATACCTGAGATCGTTTAAATCGTAAAATACAGGCTGTTGTGGTTCTGCCGCTTCTTTTCGGAGATTCTCCTCAGCCTGTTTGAGAGACTCAAATAGGATGTTGATCGCCCGCTTTTTTCTTTTGTTCACATCGACATCGCCTCCTTTGCAAAAATGGGCGCAAAGAAAGCGCCGTAAAGGCGCTTCATTGCTTTGGCAGGTAATTTGACCTGTAATTGTTTGCTGTTTGAGTTAAACGCTGTTAAACGGTTCTTAAACGCCATCCCGATTTCGAAGAGCGAGCTTCGCCATCCGGGACTATTCGGTCTCGGCGGACTACGGTTATTTCGGCGGTTTGTTCCTCCCGGGACGCATCAACCGGGCGGCGTCTGCCGCATCCTTGCGCTGGTCATCAACAATACTGATTGACAGCTTGATCTGCTTGGGGTTGCCGCAAAAGGTGACCTCAACGGTCGCTTTGCGGCTGTGCTTGTCGATCTTGACAACCCTGCCCCGCAACTCGGACAGGATGCCACCGATCACTTCGGCCGACCCATCCGGCAGAATTCGCACCCTGCTTGGCTTGATCGGACGACCGCTATTGCAAATGGACAGGATGTACTGTTCTTCATCCTCACGCAGGGGGATCGGAGATTCATGCCCCAAAAACCGGATGACACCGATAGTAGATTTGACCCGGTAGTAGACCTCGCCGTCGAGATCAAGGCTGATAAAGAGGTAGCCGGGGAACAGGGTGTAGGGCTTATCTTGCCAGTTGCCGCCCGAGCGAATCGCCCGCATTTCCACTGGAGAATATGCGGTATATCCCTTGCGGGATAGCTGCTTTCGGATTTCGGATTCCTTGCCGGTTTGAGCGTGGAGCACATACCACATCAACTGTCACCATCCTTTTTACTGTCTATGTAGGCGCTGACCTGCTTATACAGGTCGGGTCGCTCCTTGGCCATGGTCTCCCAGACCATGGATTTGACCTGATCCATTCCATTTTCCAGGGCGTCCTGATTCTGTACCGCGATCCGTTTTTTGTATGCGGCGGCGCGAATTAAACCATTAGTTTGTTGGATCAACTTGTCTATCGGTACCCCTTCGAGTTGATCTTCGGTGACGTTCGCCAAAGCATTCAGGACGTGCTGGCTGCTCAGCCGGATCAGCGCCTCCGAGGTGTCGAGGTCGGGGTACTTCTCGACTTCTTCAATCAGCATCGAGAAGTTTTCTTGAGCGACATGGACCATTTCCACTGCTGCCAGGTATTTTTCCGCATACCGGCAGACTGACATCTGCGATACTTCCTCGCCGTTGGTATGGAGGTACTCGACGATCTCCCGGTAGGTGCTGCCGGTGAGCAGCATCTGCTCCACCGTCTCCTTAAGCGTCGGCTGTAGCCGGTCGATCTTTCCGACACTGCGCCTGCGTTTCTTGCCCATTTCCTACACCTCGACCTGCGCGTCTTTGATTTCACCTGCCAACAACCGGATGCCCAATGATGTGACCTTTGCCTCCAACTCCGCATAGTCGGTGTCCGCGATTGTGGTATCCTGATGCCCGTCGATGGTGCGCAGCTTGATATATCCTTCTTCGCTCAAAAAATTGATGCTATCTAAAAATTTAGATTCATCCATTTTATCCAGGGCATACCTGACATCCGGCAATGATTCAAATTGGTGCCGCAGGATGTTGATTACTAACAGGACTTTTGCGTTGTTCCTCTTGAATTCACTGGCCCGCATGTTGCGGAGCATGGCGTCCTTGTCAATTGGCATGGTGGTTTCCTCCGTTCATTTTCATTAAGATATCGTAGATCTTATCGATCTTTTCCTCGGTTTTAGCCTGCACGCGGTAGTAGTCGCGTTTGCTGAGGCAGTTTTCTTTGATCTCCTCCACATCAGAGGACACCTTCTCGAGTCCGTCTTTCAGTTCATCTCGCGTTTCCTTGAGTTCGCCTTTGGTGACGTATGTTCGCTTGATCTCGTTGATGTCCCGATCGTGTCCATCTATGGTATTGATGGTGCGTTTCAAAAAATAGCTGATCACGGCGACCACGACGGTGCTGAGGGTGCCGAGTATCAGCG
>CBCSOX010000177.1:0-5547 GCA_965141735.1 uncultured Oscillospiraceae bacterium
GGGATTTCCGTTCATGAGGTCTTTGATGATGCACATCATCTTGACGACGAACTCCCAGTCCGCATCCTTTTCTTCGCGGGATTTCTGCGCATCCTCAGGGTTTTTGTCAAAACCTTCCTTGCAGTGCTCCTTGGTCCAGGCGAGCGCTTTTTGGAACTCCGCCTCGTCGTAAATGTTCTCACTCATGCGGCGGATGAGCTCGACCTCGTCGATCGACTCCACCCGCATGCCGAGGTACTCCTCAAAAAAGTCAGGGTCAATGATCGAACCGCCGATGCCCATGGTCACTGAACCGATCTGGAGATAGGATTTTCCACGCATGGTGGCGGCGGCAACCGCAGCGCGTCCGAAGCGCAGCAGCTTTTCCTGTACGTCAGCCGGGATTTCGGTGTCGTCCGCGTCCTGGACATCGTGCCCGTAGATGCCGAATGCAGGCAGGCCCTTCTGCGCATGGGTGGCGAGCACGCTTGCGAGATACACTGCGCCGGGGCGCTCGGTTCCGTTAAAGCCCCATACGCCTTTGATGGTCATCGGGTCCATATCCATGGTTTCTGCGCCGTAGCACCAGCAGGGGGTTACGGTCAGGGTGATGTCTACGCCCGCTTTTTTAAATTTTTCCGCACATGCCGCCGACTCTGCAACGCGGCCGATGGTTGTGTCAGCGATGACAACCTGAACGGGCTCCCCGTTGGAGTATTTCAGGTTTTTGCGGAAGAGTTCTGCCGCTGCGTTTGCCATGCCCATGGTTTGGTCCTCAAGGGATTCCCGCACTTTGAGCATGCCTCTGCGCCCGTCAATGGTAGGACGGATTCCGATTACTGGATAGTCGCCGATCAATCTGCTTTTTGCCATTGCTTTTACCTCCGTTTTTTGTTTGTTTTTTTACCGAAATTGGGATGAATACCGATTGGATTTCTGTCTTTATTATAAAAGTTCTCGGTTGAATAGTCTCGCAATTTTCCGATCTAAACTGGACGTATTTGGCTTTCATTGAGCGTTTGAAGCGGTTGACAACAGGCCGGTTTGTTGGTAAGCTATAGATAGATTCAAGGAGAATTCTATGAGGGCTTACCGGGAGAGATTTATATGAAAGCATTTCACGAGGTGAGAAGCTACCGCTCAAACTACAGCCTGTGGCATTCCACCTACCAGGATATCAGTTTTTTAGCACACTGGCACAATGAAATAGAATTGATTTTGCTGCGCTCAGGCAGCTCGTCGGTCAGCGTCAATGACCGGACATTCGAGGCGCAGCAGGGGGACCTGATCATCTGCAACAGTGGGGACATCCACTACAGCGATGCTGCGACGCAGCAAAATACCATTGACTTCATCGTGTTCGATCCAGCTTTGCTGGGACAAAACTATCCGTCGCTCCTCTGTCCGCAGCATTTGATTCCGGGCAGATTTTTACAGGATCACCAGCTCACTGCCCCGCTCGACCACCTGATCGAGACAATCGACGCCGAACTGGACGAAAAACAGCTTTATTATCAGGAGATCATCACAGCGGCCCTGCGGGAATTCTGGTGCCGCCTCCGGCGCTGCCTTCCCGACGAACCGACGGACGTCCATCTGCAGGGCCAGCGCTCTGAACTGCTGTTTTCATTCCACCAGCTGCTGGGTTTTCTCGAAGAGCACTTTTCAGAGGACATCCCGCTCGAAACCGCCGCCTCAATGATCGGCTACAGCACAGGATATTTTTCAAAGACGTTTAAAAAGCTCATCGGCATCAACTACATCACCTATCTCAATATGCTGCGCATCGAACACGCCGTCTCCTGCCTGCAAAACTCCTCCGGCAAAATCATCGACATCGCGCTGCAGTGCGGCTTTCACAACATACGCACCTTCAACCGCACCTTTCGGGAGATCACCGGCTACAGTCCGACCGAATTTTTGCAGCACTCTTCAGCGGATTCCTTCTCTCTCACCTATTACCAGCGCCGTTCCTCCGAGCAGAAGCTCGCGCAGGACGACTCCCCAACCATTATCAACAACCAATACTAACAAGAGGACCAGTATGGGACGAAAAAGAGATCTCCAGGCAAAAGAAATGATCGTACAGGCAGCCTGCCGCTGCTTTCTTCAAAACGGTTATCAGCACACTTCCTATCAAAAAATTGCTGAGCAAAGCGGCTTTTCAAAATCAGTGGTACAATTTCATTTTCCTAAAAAAGCACAGTTTATCCCCGCTTTTTTTAAACGGCTGACCAATGAAATGTGGCTATATCTGGACTCCCACAAGCTGCTCAGCTCAAATCCCTTTGCCTCCTCCTTCTGCCTGGGGCAGGTGTATTTTTCCTTTCTCATCATGAATCCACAGGTCCGGCAATTCTCTTTTGACGTTGTCTCGAGCCGGGAATTCACCGAAGAACTCCTTCTCTTCAATGAGACGTGGTGCATCGACTATTTTCACGTCTCGCCCGAGCGTTATGAACAGCTCTACGACACCGTCACCCTCTCAGTCGGCGGGGCCTATGAGCTCATCTACCGCTCACTCAAATACCAAAAGGAGATTGACTCCATGAAAATTGCCCGACAGGTGATCCTGTCGCTCATGGAATGCCTCGGCCGCTCCGACCAGGCTGAAATCGATCATGTACTCAGTACCCTCCTCTCCCCTGCGGACATCCTGGCGACGAATACCCATCTCTATGAAACTCTGCTCCAAGGCAATGCTGTTGCGCAATCACAGCCGAACGGAGCGTTGGCAAGTCCCTCACGCAATCCGGAATAAAATATGTTTTCAACCGAAGTACTAAATTGAAGGTATTTAAAAGACCTGAAAAGGAATCAAGCTGATTTTAGTTCTTAAAAGAATAAGAAACCGGGCAAAGACCCGTACAAAATGCAAATCCCCCCTACTATCGACTGGAATGAGAACGAAAGTGGTTGTTTGCATTGCCTTTTTCAGCGCAAATCAAAATTTTCCAGAAGTTTCGTTCCACAAAAAAGCCAGGTGCGCACAAAACAAGCGCACCTGGTTTTTCATTTGCTGTCCGGCAGTTTACAGCCTAGATATGCTGGAGGTGTTTTTCACTATTTGGAACGTTTCTTGAAAGCAATCGCTGCCGCACCCGCTAAGAGCAGTGCTGCCGCAGCAGCCATTGGGACCGTTTCGCCTGTTTTGGCGTTGCCGCTGCCCGAGGTCGCGTTGGCATCGCCCTGTACTACTGTGGTGTCCGCTGCAGAAGTACCAGCCGATTTCAGGCCGCTGATCGCGTCCTGAAGTGCCTGTGCGGCGTCGTTGACCTCTGCCTGAGTTGCGTCCGGATTGTCATAGATGTCTTTGGCTGCATTACTGGCTGCCTGGAAGGCTGCAGCCGTTTCAGCGGTGTAGAGGGAAATATCCACATTTGCCGCATCCGCGAGCAGGGCCTGGAGGATGGATTTATCCGCTTTCACCCGCAGCTCGAGCATGGCATCGAGCAGGCGGTCGGTGGCTTGTTGGATCTCCTGTTCCATCGCGTTATCCTTGTCAGCGACAACGGCCTGGGCCGCTTGCAGCGCCGCAGTGAACTCCGCCTGACCTTTTTCCACGTAGAGACTCAGATCAATGTCCTCCGCCGCCTCGACCAGGGTGATCAGCGAGCTGATGTCCCCCTTGACAAAGCCGAGCTTGTGGATTTCGTTCATCAAGGCTTTCCACGCCGCGTCAACCTCCTCCTGGGTGGCAAACTGGCTGTCTGCAACCGAGACCGCATGGTCGAGGGCTGCGGTAAAGGTGGCCTGCACCTGGGCGATGACGTTGTCGAATTCGTCCGAATCCTTCTGCTCCTGGGCGTAGGCAATCACTGTATTCAAGATCGCCTTGTTGGCATCCACATAGCTGCGGAAGACAAACTCACGGGTGCCGCTGCCCACCGTGACGATCTGCTCATCCTCTGTGAAGCTGCTGGTTCCGGAGTTTCCGTTCTTGTCCACAAACTGGCCGCCTTCGAGTTTGGGCAGCACAACCTGCGCCTGCATATTCACCGGCACGGTGACTTTGAGGGTGTAATCGATTCCTGTGCCGGAGTAGGAGACATCCACCGTCCCCCGTTCGGTCACAACCCGCCCTGCGGCATGATCCAGGACATCGCGTGCCGGGTCAATGGTAACGGTTTTTGCCCCCGCGGCGGTGACTTTCACACCGAGGAAGTTTTCGAGGATCAGCGGCGCCGATGCCGCGCCCCATCCGTGCGACTGGCTTTGACCATGGACCCACTGCTCCCAGGTGAGGGTGTTTCCGTCCGCGATCAGCTTTGCCCAGCCGAGGTCATCGGTGTTGGTCATCAGGTTGAGCACCGCGTCGGCGCGACCGGCGTCAAACAGAGCCTCGACCAGGATGTCGGCAGTCATCGGCCCCTGTTTCATGCCGAGCGACGCGACGTAATCCGCCATTGCCTCCACCTTGTCGGCCGGGGCAATGTCAAAGGCGAGTGCGTAAGAAGTGGAGTGCTGGCCGTTGTGCTTGCTCTGCGATCCATCGGAGAGCAGGCCATCGCAGTAAATACCCTCTTCGGTGATGAGTTTTTCGTTCATTGTTGCGCGCAGGTTTGCCGCGCGGTCCGCGTATACAGCAACCTCGCTTTCACCCTTGTCGAGTTCCTCTGCGATCTGCGCAACGGTGTCAAACACACGCACCGACAGGGCGTTGATGGTAGTGCGCGCGGCGGTCGACATGTCGTAATCGAATCTGCCCGGTTTCGGCCAGTCGACAATGCCGTTTTTGTAGTCTCCGCTTCCGCCCGGAAGGGTGGTGACTAGACCCGCGGTCGCACCCTCTGTGGGGATTGCATTGTAGGCGTAGTCAGCGGTGTTTTGGAGGTAGGGGTAGGCGTACTCGAGAATCTCGCGGTCTCCGGTCTGCTGGTAGTATCTCCAGATCCAGATCGGGACATTGAGGGAGAAGTCGGGGATGTCGCGTTTGCCGTCTCCATTGGGGTAAACTGAGTTGTAGTGCCCCAGGTCTCCGCCCGCATTCCAGTAGCGGTCGGCGGAATCGAGGAACTGCCGGATCGCCTTGCGGGAGGTTTCCCGCTCATACCAGCTGGTGGTGGTCACCGCGCCGATGTTGATAGAATCCTGTAAGAACTGGCCTTTTTCACGGGTGGGGGTGTCGACAAACTGGTTCTGCGCCGAATAGAGCGCGGAAATCTTCATAAGGTCATACACTTGGTCCAGCATCTCGTTGGAGCTTGTGAAGGTGGAATCGCGTCCCTCCGGAACCTCTGCGTAGAGAAGGGTTGCGGTGATGTCCTGCGCGGTGAAGGTTTCCCCAGCAGAGGCGGGGATCTCCAGGTAGCGGAACGCGAGGTGGTCCCAGGTGTCGTAGCGCTGTGCGCCCTCGGTCTGGGTGTAGATGAAGGTCATCTTCGTGCTTTGAGTCGCACTGTTAGACGTGTTGATCCTGCCGTTGTCCTTGAGCTCATAGCCGGTTTGCAGAGTGAGCTTGCGGCCTGCCACGCCGTTTTTAAAATCAACTGACAGGCGCGCCGGTATCACCCGTCCGAAATCGACGAGCGTCGTGCCGTCGCTGAGCGTTTCCACCGAGACCGGGCT
>CBCSOX010000178.1:0-5507 GCA_965141735.1 uncultured Oscillospiraceae bacterium
GGTGGAAGTGCGGATTTATATCTAACCCAAAAAATAAAAAAAGCACTGGCAAGCGGTGACGGCGTCAAAGGTGTTGTCAGCAAACGCCGCCTCTTCGGCAGCGCAGACAAAAAAGTCAATCTGCATTCCCGCTTGGTCCGCTAAACGGCGGGCCTCGGCAATCTGATTTTCCGAGCTGTCCACTCCTGTAAACTGCGCACCGTATGCATACAGATTGCGCGGCAGCACGCCGGTTCCAGTACCCAGGTCGAGTACCCGCTGCCCCTTGGTGCACAGCCCGAGCGAAAGGAGTTTCTGGTAGAATTCCGGCGGATAAATATCCCGGTATTTAGCGTAATCCGTGGAAGTCCGTCCCCAATCAAACGCTTTTCCAGCGTCAATGTTGTTGTGTACAGTCATAAAACCCTCCTTCGTTCGCTCGTCATCTCAACCGTATCGTATTCTATCCCAATCAAAACAAGGAAGCAGAACATGTAAACACCCGGCTATTCATTCTAAAGACTGAATAAAAACCAATACAAATCTTAGGTGAACTATTAAAAGAAAAAACAAAGCGCATATTACTCTATAAAAAAATTTAACCACAATTGCGTCTAGATTCCATTTGCTGTCATTTATATCTGTTCTGCTGCCATCCCGGAAGCGACCCTATCTCATCGTTGACTGTCTTACCAGCAAAATTAGTGCGTACCTTCTAGTTTGGATAAAGACAAAGGCCTGCGCGCGCGTTGCGTCCAGATGCTGTCCGCTATCACTGTTGTGCTTTTCCTTAGCAGCTCGGACGCAAGCCTTTGCGTTCCAAATAAGAAAAGAGTCTGAACGCAAATTGCGTTCAGGCTCTGCCTAGTGGTTGCGGGAGACGGATTTGAACCACCGACCTTCGGGTTATGAGCCCGACGAGCTACCGAACTGCTCCATCCCGCGTCATTTTTTAGAAGTGTTTATTAGTTTACCACATCTTATAAATTTTGTCAACTCATCTCTGACAGATACAAAACTTTTGTTCAGGGTGTTCCACAAAATTGAAAAACTGGCTGCTGCGTGCACAATCCACTTTTTTAAGAAAAAAGTGCTGCTATCCATTCCTGAGTAATAAGGAGCTGGACAGCAGCTTTTCCTTTTTTATAAATACCGTAATTTACTGCGCAGTTTCAAACGCGCCTGCCACATCCCGCAATGCGTCGACAATCCGGATATGCTGAGGACAGGCCCGCTCACACTGACGGCAGCCAATGCAGTCGGACGCTTTGCCATGGCTTTCGGTATAATTTTCGTAATACACCTGCTGGATGGAAAAGCCCTTGTTTGCCGCAATTTTTTCGGCATTGTAAAGCGCAAAGTAATTGGGAACTGGAATTTTCTTGGGGCAACCTGCAACGCAGTACCCGCAGGCCGTGCAGGGGACGGCAATGGATGCGCGGATCTCCTCCACTGCGCGCTGAATCACCTCTTGTTCTTTGACAGTCAGAGGCTGGAACTGCTGCATAAAGTCTGTGTTGTCAAGCAGCTGCTCCATCGAGGACATCCCGCTGAGCACTACCTGCACATGATCCAGGCTCGCTGCAAAGCGGATTGCCCACGCGGCATTGGACCAGTCCGGATGGCAGTCGCGGAAGAGCTGTTGTGCCCGGGGAGGAAGCTTCACCAGGGTGCCGCCTTTGACGGGTTCCATCACAATAACCGGCTTGTTGTGCCTGACAGCGGTTTGGTAGCAGAGCCGCGATTGGATGCTCTCATTGTCCCAGTCAAGGTAGTTAATCTGCAGCTGAACAAAATCCACCTCGGGATGCGCGGTCAGGATTTCGTCCAAAAGCTGCGCGTTGTCGTGGTAGGAAAAACCGATGTTGCGTATTTTTCCCTCCTCTTTTTTACGCTGAATAAACGAAAAAGCATCGAACTTCTGCGCAATCTGGTTGTGCGCCACATTGAGGTTGTGCAGCAGGTAGTAGTCAAAATACTCCACGCCGCACTTCTCAAGCTGCTCGTTAAAAATCCGTTCTAGGTCGTCCTGCTCCTTGAGAAACATCACCGGCAGCTTGGTTGCCACAGTAAAGCGGTCCCGCGGGTGGCGTTTGACGAGCGCCTCCCGCAGCACGGTTTCGCTTTTAAAGTTGTGGTACATGTATGCGGTGTCGAAATAAGTAAATCCCCGCTCCAAAAAGCGGTCCACCATTCGGCAGACAGCCTCCAAGTCAACGCTCGCCGCATCGTCCGGGTCAGTCTGGGGCAGGCGCATCAATCCAAATCCAAGTTTTTTCACTGCAACGATCCCTCTTTTCTTTTCGCCAGCTCTGCAAGTGTTTGTGTGACCGCCGCAAGCGCGGCCTGCGGCTGATCGAGTCCCCTCACCGCCTGTTCCATAGGACAGGGGCCGGTGCCTTTGCGGTTGACAATGGTTTCAACAGTTGTATCATACGATGGCAGAATGCCGTGTGCCGACAGCGCCTCCACAGCGGCGCGGCTCATGACCGGGGCATAGACCTGCTTGACCCCGATCAGGCAAAACAGCAGCGCCGCAGCTTTGCCCACAATTCTGTCAGCCGCGGAAGATTCGCTGAGACGGGTGTCCCCGGACAAGATCTGCACGAGGGGAAGAATTCCCCTTTCTGTGCTGGTGTATGTCTGTTCCCCATTGCAGAACACGCAGCTGTAGTTGCCGCTCTGCAATAGGGCTTTTGCCCGCTCCAGATCATTCATAGTATTTTTTTACCCCGTCAAGACGGTAGAGCAGAAGGGGAATCAGCGCCCACTGCAGCAGGATGCCGGGCAGCCCAGTCAAAACGATATTCCAGGTCTGTGCCAGACTGATTCCAGTGTTTCCAACTGCGTAAATTGCAAAGAGCAGTGCAGCGGCACGAACCAGACGGCCCGCGAACTGTGCAATTACGACTTTGACAAAGACAGGAAGGTTTACTTTGGAGAGCAATCCTGCGGCGAGTCCGTAGCCCGTGAGTTCGATCATCATAAAGGGGAGCATTGCCGCAGCGGGCATCCCGGAGAGCGCAAAACTCAAAAGCGGACTTGCCGCACCTGCGACAGCCCCAACGACCGGGCCCGCAACCAGCCCTGCGAGGAGCACGGGGAGGTGCATCGGCAGGAAGGTGGAGCCTAGGACGGCACCGAGGCCGGAGACCGCCCCCACCGCGTGAAAGAGCTGGGGCAGCAGCACCGATACAGCCACCGCCAGCAGCACAGTAATGGATTTATTTCGGACAATCCGGGTGTCAATTGTTGTATTCATGTTTCATTCCTCCGTTTCTATTTTCCAAACAGGCTCGCTGCCTGCTTCATTTTTTGGATGACGTCTGTCCCGAACGGGCAGTTGCGCATGCAGGATCCGCAGCGGATGCACTCGCCCGCATGGTGTGCGAGCAGGTCGTAGTGGCTTTGGACCGTCTCGGGAACAGTCCCCTGCGCCTCTGCCAAATCGAGGTATTTGTTGACCGCTGCGATATCAATTCCAACTGCACAGGGCGCGCAGTGGCCGCAGTACATACAGTGGCCGTCAAACGAGCGCTTGGGCGCGTTGGCAAGGATTTGGCTGTAATCTCTTTCCGCGGCGCTCGCAGTGCTGTAAGCGGCTGAGGAGCGGATCTCCTCCACACTCGCCATACCGCCGAGAACCGAGGCGACCGCAGGCCGGTCCAGGCAGTAGCTGATGCACTGCACCGGGGTCATCGCACTGCCAAAGGGGGTCTGGCGCTCATCCAGCAGCAGGCCGCCTGCAAAGGCTTTCATCACAGTGAGTGCGACGCCGCTGTTCTGGCAGGTCTGGTAGAGCCGGTCGCGTTTGGGATCAATCCCCTGGTAGACGCGGTCAAAGGTCTCCTGTTCAAACAGGATGTTTACATCCTCGCTGGCGGGAACCATGTCGTAAGCCGGATTGATGCTGAACATGATCACATCAATCAGCCCGGAATTCACCGCCAAAAACGCGATGTCCGGGTTGTGGGTGGACAGGCCGATGGACCGGATTGTCCCCTGTTCCCGCAGCTGCTGGGCGTATTGGATGACCGGACCGCCCATTACCTGCTCGTAATCCTTTTGGTCATCCACATAGTGGATCATCCCCACGTCGACAAAAGTAAGCCTCATGTCTGCGAGCAGGGCCTCAAAGGAGCTCCGCACTTCTTCCATCTGACGCGTCCGGCAGTACTGACCATCCTTCCAGGCGGTACACAGATGCCCCTGTATCACAAATTGCTCCCGCGGATAGCGGCTGAGCGCACCGCCCAACCGGCGACGCACAGAGGGATTGGAGGTATAGACGTCAAAAAAGGAAATGCCCTCCTGCATCGCACAGTCCACAAGGCGCTGGGACTCCTCAGGGGATTTTCCCTCCAATCCCTCGCACCCCATGCCAATCTCGCTGACCTGAATGCCGGTTCTGCCCAAAAATCTGGTTTTCATAACTTCCTCCTCGCTGATCTCTGGAGATTGCTGATCCATTGGTCAATTTTCTCCTCAGGGGTAAATACATTTGAGCCGTTCATCTGAACGCTGAGCGCCCGCTCGACCGCAGAGCCGGCGCAGGCGGACTGAATGTCCTTTTCCGTGTGGCCGATCCAGCCGCCATGGGTCACGAATGGGAACACCGTTTTTCCGCTCAGATCGTACTGTGTAAGGAATGTGCGAACTGCTGGCGCAAAGGTATACCACCAGACCGGCGTCCCGAGAAGGATCCTGTCATATTGGCTGAGATCGGCCTTGAGGGGCAGGATTTCCGGTTTGCTGTGCTGATTTACTTCCTGCCTTCCCTGCAGGACCACTTTGTCGTAGTCGTCTGGATACGGTTCCAGGGTGGTGATTTCGGCGAGATCCCCGCCAATTTTCGAGTGGATTTTCTGTGCAATTCTTTTGGTATTCCCAGAGTAGGAATAGTAAACAGTTAACGAGCGCATCCTAAATTCCACCTTTCTGATGCTAGTGCAGGTGAACGGGCTAAACAGCGTCACAGTTTATGAGAGATAGCTTTTTCATATCAACCGACGCCTTGAAACGGGCCGCAGTCTGGTTCAGCAGATCATGGGGAACCGTTTTCCATGCATCTGTGCGGACTCTTGCAGGGAGGTTCGCTTTTCGGCTGATTGATTTTAAAAAACTAAGATCAGCTGACCCGATATCACCAGTTTACTCCCTGGAGTGGACTCCAAGTCAAGGGTTTTTTCAAAAAATCTTGGTATTTTTTCAAACTTCACCCTTTTTAAACAGTATAGCAGCCTTTCTTTTTATCTGGTTTGCTTGCCTCCGCTGACAGCCTCTTCAGTTCAGTATTGTTCTCTCTGAAAGAGCAGCATAGGCTACCTGTACTGGATTGACGCTCTTAAAAGCGAAATATGCTGCAAAACCGTGGTGCAAATACTGGCTTTTATCCCTCGCCGCGGAACGCTTTTGGATTTTAGAAAAACAACCAGCAGAACAGGGATCTGTGATAAGGCATTTGAGCAAAAAAACAGCGTCCCTGAACGGTTTGTTCCGTTTAGGGACGCTGTTTTGTGTGTCAGTTT
>CBCSOX010000179.1:0-5438 GCA_965141735.1 uncultured Oscillospiraceae bacterium
CCATATTTGTACTTCAAGTTTGCGTGTCGGTCGAAGATCATCAAGCTGCTTTTCCCCTTGAGGTATCCCATGAATTGCGCTACACTCAAACTCGGTGGGATGCTTACGAGCATATGGATGTGATCCGGGCACGCCTGTGCTTCTATTATCTCTACGCCCTTTTGTTCACACAATTTTCGCAATATCTGCCCTATGTCTGCCTTGACCTTGCCCTACACTTCCTGCCTACGATATTTCGGCGCAAATACGATATGGTACTGGCATCTCCACTTTGAATGTGCTAAACTATTTATGTCAGTCATTGACAACTCCTCCTTTTGCTTCGTAATGCGCTCGCCAAACCTGCATTTATTTTAGCAAAAGGAGGAGTTCTTGTATCTAAAGATTTTTATTCTCACCGGCATTGCCGGTGGTTTATTTTCGCTAAAGCTACAAAAAAATCCCGGAAACTTCAAGTTTCCGGGATTTTGTGCTATTGAAAAAACTAACGTTTGGAGAACTGGGGAGCTCTACGAGCCGCTTTGAGACCGTATTTCTTACGCTCTTTCATTCTCGGGTCACGAGTCAGGAAGCCGGCTTTCTTGAGTACCGGGCGCAGCTCTGCGTTGAACAGCAGCAGTGCGCGGGAAAGGCCGTGGCGGATTGCACCTGCCTGTCCAGTGACGCCACCGCCTGCAACGGTGCAGACAATGTCAAATTTACCGTCGGTCTCGGTCAGAGCGAGCGGTTGACGAACGATCAGCTTGAGGGTCTCAAGGCCAAAGTAATCGTCGATGTCTCTTCCATTGATGGTGATTTTACCGGTTCCTTCATAAACTCTTACACGGGCAACTGAACTTTTTCTTCTGCCTGTGCCGTAAAAATAAGGTTTCGATTCGTACATAGTGGTTTGCCTCCTCCCTCAATTAAAGCTCGTAAGTCTCGGGCGACTGGGCTGCGTGTGTGTGTTCGGCGCCGGCGTATACTCTCAGGCGGCGAGCAGCGTTTCTGCCCTGGGTGTTATGAGGAAGCATGCCCTCAACGGCCAGAGACATGGCTTTTTCCGGATGGGTTTTCATCAGGGCGTCGTATTTGATCGTCTTGAGTCCCCCGATCCAGCCGGTGTGCCACTGGTAGGACTTCTGCTGAAGTTTATTTCCGGTGAGAACTGCGTCTTTGCAGTTGATGATGATCACGTGATCGCCACAATCGACGTGGGGGGTGAATGTGGGTTTGTGCTTGCCACGGAGAAGGTGGGCCGCCTGTGCAGCAACACGGCCGAGCGGTTTGCCGGCAGCGTCAATCACATACCATTTACGGCTTACTTCTGAAGCCTTTGCCATATAAGTTGACATGGTGTTGAACCTCCATCGTTCTTATTACAAAGTTTTCACTTTTATTACCTTACTCATTATAGAGGGGCAGAGTAGGTTTGTCAAGAGGTTTTTTCTAAAATATCAACTTACTCTGTGAAAACTCCTAATTTCTTTAAATATCTCTTGATATCTCATATATACTCAATCTCTATTTTTGATTGTGAAAGGTAAAACAAGTGGAAAACCGTATCAAAGGGGTTGTCTGCCAAGCCTGATTTGCCGCAGAGTATGTGGTTTTTTACCGCTGACCGCAAAAAAACAGGCCGCAAAGCTGCGGCCCGTTTCCTGCCATGGGGTCTAAAAGAGATGATTCTATTGGAGTCTACATACTCCGCCCGTTTGAGCGTTGTGTGATCTAGTTGTTTTCACTGTCGAGCTGCGCCCGGAAAATATGACGCTTGAGCATCTTCCAATCAAAGGGGATGAGGGGATAGAGATAGCACCGGCCCGACATTGTTTTGTTTGCGACCAGTACGATGAAAATGAGGACCAGCCCGATGCTGTAACCCCAGATGTTGAACGCTCCGGTTAGGACCAACAAAAAGATGCGCATGAATTTGAGCGCGTAGCCGAGCTCAAAACCGGGCTGGGAGTAGTTTGCCAAGGTCACGAACGCTGTGTAGAGCAGTGCCTGGGCATTGAACCAACCCGACTGCACCGCATAGTCCCCCACGATAATCGCCCCGATGATGCTCAGCGAGGTGGTGAGGGTATTCGGTGTGTTGAGAGAGGCGAGCTTCATGCCGTCAATTGCAAATTCTAGAATGAGCAGCTGGAGCAAAAGCGGCACCTTGATTTCATCTGTGACTAGGATAAAACTCAGCCAGTCCGGAAGGACCTCCGGAAACTGTACGAGAAGAATCCAGGTGGGGGTGAGCAGCAGGGTGAGCACCATGATCACCATGCGGGTCAGGCGCAGGTAGGTCCCGGTCAGCGGGGGGAAATAGTAGTCGTTCGCTTCCTCCATAATGTGGAAAATGGTGGAGGGCACGATCAGCACAGAGGGGGAGTTGTCCACCACGATTGCAATATCCCCTTCGAGCAGCTGGGCTGCTGTGGTGTCTGGGCGTTCGGTGAACTTGAATTTTGGAAACGGGTTGTACCATTTTTTGCGGATCAAAAGCTCTGAGACACTCTCCTGATTCATGGTCAGGGCAGTCACCTTAGCTTCCTTGAGCTTGCTCATTACCTTGTCCAGCAGTTTGGTGTCGACTCTGCCGTCAATGTAACAGATCGCGATGTCGGTTTTTGAGTCGCTGCCCACAGAAATGTGCTGGACGCAGAGATCGGGTGTGCGGATTCTGCGCCGAATGAGGGCAGTATTGAGCACCAGCGTCTCGACAAACCCATCGCGGGAGCCGCGGAACACCTTGTCCTTATCAGGCTCTGATGTGGAGCGCTGTGGATACGTTCTGGCGTCGATGAGCACCGCCTGGTCGAACCCGTCGACAAAGAGCGCAGACTGACCGGAGAGAATTGCAGTGATAATCGCATCGGGATCGTGCAGGATCGCGACCTCGCCATACGGCACTGCGGCTTTGGAAAAGGTGTGGGCATCCTTCATTTGGTTTTCATCTTTGATTGCGTAGAATGAGGTGATGATTCTGCTCATAACCCCATCCTTCGCGAAGCCGTCCACAAAAAACAGGGCACAGGTCCTGTTGCAGATGGTCAGCGTCCGGTAAACAATGTCAAAGTTTTTGTCGCAGTTGAGCCTGCCTTTAAACTCATCGATGTTTGTAAAAATATTTGTACTTATCGCCATCATTGAGCCCTCGATTCTACAGAGTTTCAGATGACTATACTATTGACCGTCAACAGGTATTTTATACCGCCAGTTGGCAAGATTACTCGGTTTTCTTCAGACGTATGGACTGTTTCTCATAATATTGCGCCATCGGCCGGTTGGACCATTCGTAATCCGGATCGTCGGTCAGCCCTCCGTAAAGGAGCAATTCTGGAACAGAGGTATAGGGAGAGAACTCTGGATTTTGATTGGAAGGGTCCTTTAGGACAGCGAGCCGGTTGTCAAATTCCATTTGGTACTGCACAGCCTGTCCCGAACTCAGGGAGCGGATCGCACTGAGTGAGGCCGGCGACTCCACCGACAGAGAGAACACAAAGCAGGTTGCAGCGATGAGGGTGCAGGCAGCTGGGTGCAGTCTGCACCAACGCAGAGCTTTAAAAGAGGACAGTCTGTATCCCCTTGCCGAAAGCCTCCGCTTGAGCCAGCCGCCGCAGTAAAAAAGGTTGAGAACTGCAAACCAGAGAAAACTGTAATAAATGATGTCGGTGATACGCTGTTCGCCCTCTGTCCCCATCGCATAGCAGGGGGGAGTGAACTGGGCGGAAAACAGGCAGAATGAGAGCAACAGCACGAGAAGGGGATAGCGGAAGCGCAGATTAGACCGCTCAAAGACGAGTAGGAGCAGGGCAACGCAAAGCAGGCAGAGCAGCACGGCGGGACTCGCCCATTCGAGTAGGTAGTGGCCTGCATAACGAAAGGATTTTTGTATCGCCTCTACCGGCCCGAGGTGGCCGGGATAGCAGGCAGCGCGTACCCCGTTGCCCGGGCTTGCGGCACTCACCGCAAACGCAGCGAGTAAACACAGCAACGAACAGGCAGATATCCGCGTCAGATTGCCGTTTTTTTGGATCAAACCATAGGCCGCGGCAAGTCCCAGGATGAGTGAGCAGAGAAGTGCGGTGACGTAGTTCCCGCCCCCGACTAGGAATGCGAACAGGCAGGCGCTGATGAGTGTCAGAGCGCGCAACCTGCCGCCCGGACGTCCCCCGCGCAGCACCAGGCTCAATAGAATAAGCGAGAGAGCATAGAAAAAAGTGTAGTAAACCGCTCCGTTCCACCAGTAAATCCCCTGCGCGGGGGAGGGCATAAACTGAACCGAGCAAAATAGGATCGGAAGGGATGCCAGCAGCAGCACCCGCCTGCTGCAGTGCAGCCAATGCACGAGAATGGCGTGAGAAAAGAGCAGATGACCGACGCTCAGCGAGCCGAGTAAAAGCGGGGTGCACAGGGCATACCCGCCTTCCCCAAAAATCGCAGGCTGGAGGGTGAAGAGAAAGACAGCGGCAAACGATCCCTGCCACTGCTCATAGACCTGGGCAGTCGTGTCAGCAGCTGCGGAAACCAGCGAGGGGAGCGAGCCATTCTCCCGCCAGGCGCGTGCCGTCGCCAGGCCGAAGACAAAGTCGTCGTTAGAGGGGTGGTTAAAAAAGCCCAGGAGCAGCAGCGGGAGGAAGGAAAGGGCAATGCCCGCGACACAAACAACCGTCACCTTTGTGAGCAGCGAAATTTCTGAGGAACGATATCTTTTCATTTTATACATCCCCTAATGGATAGGATGGTTTGAGTATAGCACCTGCATTCACGCAGATGTAAGAATGCCGACAATCTTAAATTGGTCCATATAAAATCTTTAGAAAAGACCGTTTTTCGTAAGGAAATCCTTTCAAAAAAAGCGCAAAAAAACCATCCCCCCAACAAGTGTTGAGAGGATGGTTTTTTCGCGTTTTTTATTTGATAAGGCCGATTGAGGGGAAATACTTAAAGATCACCTTGCCCATAATCTCGCTGCGGTCGACAAACTTATTGTGCCAGTAGCGGGCGTCATAGGAGTCGTTGCGGTTGTCCCCCATCATGAAATAGCAGTCCTCAGGAATCTCAAAGGGGCCGAATTCCCCTACCATCGGTTCGTGCAGGTAGGGTTCCTCGAGCGGATTGTCGTTGATGTACACCGTGCCGTCCGCGATGCGGATCACCTCGCCCGGGAGGCCGATCACCCGTTTGACATACGGGTCCTCCGCACCGTCGGGCGGCTCGAAAATCACGATGTCCCCCCGTTTGGGGGTGTCAAACAAATAGGCCAGCCGGAAAGCAACAATCCGGTCTTTCGGCATAATAGTGTTTTCCATCGATCCGGTGGGCACGGTTGCGTTGACGATGACAAAATTGCTGATGAGCAGCGTCACGATTACCGCGATTGCAATGGTCTTGAGCCAGCTGAGCAGTTCCCCAACCGAGCTGTTTTTTTCTTTGTCCACATTAATTTTTCCACTTTTATT
>CBCSOX010000180.1:0-5411 GCA_965141735.1 uncultured Oscillospiraceae bacterium
TGTAGGAGCCAGTGATGACGTCCGCCTCGGGGATCTGCTTGTCCACGTCGGGAAACGCCTGGGGAAAACAGCCGGTGAGCGCGACGACCGCGCCGGGGTTTGCCCGCTTGAAGCGGCGCAGCGCCTGCCGCGCCTTTTTATCCCCCGACGAGGTGACGGTGCAGGAATTGACCACGTAAACGTCCGCCTCGTCGTCGCAGTGGACCACATCGTACCCGTTTTGGTAGAACAAATCCATCATCAGCTCGGTTTCATATTGATTGACCTTACAGCCTAAAGTGTAGAAAGCAACGCGCAAAAAATCATTCCTTTTGTACAGGATCGCCAGTTTTTGTCTCTCCTGCGGGTAATTTCGCCAGATCCAACCCTGTTTTTTCGGCAGATTTGGACAGATAAGAATATTATATCGGATCCGATGAATTTTTACAATTAGCCAGTTGACTTAAATTTGCTCTGCTGTTATATTGAATATAGTAAATAGGGCAATTCTCCTGTGCGTCCGCCCGGCAATTCAACAATGTATTCAGTAGTGGAGGTATGTATTATGCAGACTGTAACCATCATGCTCAACAGCATCAACGATGTAAAGGCGTTTGTCAACACGGTCAACAAATATGATTTTGACGTTGACCTCATTTCGGGCAGATATGCGATCGACGCAAAATCAATCATGGGTATTTTCAGCCTTGACCTTTCCAAAGAGATCAGGGTGGAGGCGCACACCGACGATGCGGGCGCGTTTTTCGACGAGATCAAGGGTTTTGTTGTCACCAAATAAATCGAAACAACGTGGAAGGTTGGGGCTTGCTCCGGGCCGAAAAGGCTTTGGGCAAGCTTTTGCTTTCATTTCAACATGATTTGGCGATTGTCCGCATACAATTTACCAGAATGACGGAGGGCCGGCCGCCCCGGCGCCTCCCGCTATGAGGTGAAGGAGTTATGCGAATGATCAGAAAATTGACCGCCCTTGCGGTATCACTTGCCCTGCTGTGCAGCAGCGCGCTTCCCGCTTTTGCCGACGGTCTGCCCGAAGAGGTGGACGAGACGGTTGCTGCGGACATCTCCGCCGGAATCCCCGCGAAATCCTATATTTTAATGGAGGCCTCCACCGGAAAGGTGCTCTCAGAATCCAACGCGGATGAGCAGATGGCGCCCGCGTCAATCACCAAGATTATGGTGATGCTGCTGCTCATGGAGCGGATCGACGCCGGAACCATCACCCTTGACGACATGGTGACCACCAGCGAGCACGCCAATTCAATGGGGGGCACCCAAATTTGGCTCGAAGTCGGGGAGCAGATGAGCGTCAACGATCTGCTTAAGGCGACGGCGGTCAACTCGGCCAACGACGCGGCAGTCGCGCTCGCCGAGTACAGGGGGGGGCGCTAGGTGGCGTTCGCCTTGTTGATGAACCAGCGAGCGAAAGAACTCGTTTTGGTTAACACCACCTTCAAAAACGCGACCGGCCTTGACGCGGACGGCCACCTCTCCACCGCGCGGGACATCGCCCTCATGACACAGGAGCTGCTCAAACACCCCAAGATCACTGAGTACACCTCCATTTATATGGACAGCCTGCGCGACGGGACCACCGGCCTTGTCAACACCAACAAAATGGTGCGGTTTTATGAGGGGTGCAACGGGATGAAGACCGGCACGACGGACGACGCCGGCTCCTGTCTCTCCTGTACGGCGACCCGGGACGGGATGACCCTCATCTCGGTGAGCATGGGCTCGACAACCTCCAAGGAGCGGTTTCAGTCCGCCCGCACGCTGCTCGACCACGGGTTTGCAAGCTATGCCCTCTACACCCCTGAACTCGATCCCTCCACGATTCCTCCGATCAAAGTCAATGGGGGACAGCAGGGAAGCATTGGGGTGAAGATCGACTCCGCTTCCGGCAACATCGTCATCCCCAAGGGGGGAGAAAGCCAGGTACAGCAGGAGATCAGCCTGGCCGAGGAGCTTGACGCGCCGGTCGAACCCGACCAGGTAGTCGGAAAGGTGACTTATACGCTCGGTGGCGAGACGATCGCAGAGCTCTCGATCAAGGCAGAGCAGGGCGTCGCCCCGCTCGACTTTAAATTTGCATTTCTGCTGTTGCTTCGCGGTTTCTTGGGAATTTCCCAGTAAAACCGATGTTTTTTATACATGTTGTGTAAAATTTTTTCTTTGCTTTGGAAAACTATTTGAAAAATTCACAATTCAGTCTTGAATTTTGTGATGCTTTGTTGTACAATAGAACTACGAAATTGAATACAGAGGTGCATGCAAATGGCGTTGAAACTCAACACAAACTATGTCAAAAACTTTGTATCAGATCATGAATTGGATGGGATGATCCCACAGCTCGAAGCCGCGCACAGGACACTGCACGAAAAGAGCGGTCTCGGGAACGATTTTCTCGGCTGGCTCGACCTGCCGGTGGATTATGATAAGGAGGAGTTTAAACGCATTCAGGCCGCCGCACAGAAAATCAAGAGCGACAGCGACGTGCTCGTTGTCATCGGCATTGGCGGTTCCTATCTCGGCGCGCGCGCCGCAATCGAGTGCCTGAAATCTCAATTTTACAACAATCTGCGCAAAGACACCCCCGACATTTACTTTGTCGGCAACAATATCAACCCCACCTACCTCAATGAGATTCTCGCGGTCTGCGAGGGCAGGGACATTTCGGTCAACATCATCTCCAAATCGGGGACAACGACCGAGCCCGCGCTCGCCTTCCGCATCTTCAAAAAACTGCTTGAGGACAAATACGGCAAGGAGGGGGCAAAGGGGAGAATCTACGCGACGACCGACAAGGCGCGCGGCACCCTCAAAGAGCTCTCCGACCGGGAGGGTTACGAGGAGTTTGTCATCGCCGACGACGTTGGCGGCCGCTTCTCAGTGCTCACCGCCGTCGGGCTGCTCCCGATCGCTGTGGCAGGCGCGGACATCGAGGCGATCATGCAGGGCGCGGCAAAAGCCCGCGAGGATTTTGCCGACTGCAATCTCAAAACAAACGACTGCTACCGCTATGCGGCGCTGCGCAACATCCTCTACCGCAAGGGCAAGAGCATCGAGATGCTCGTGAGCTACGATCCGTCGTTTACCATGATGACGGAGTGGTACAAACAGCTCTTCGGCGAGAGCGAGGGCAAGGATCAGAAGGGGATTTTCCCCGCGTCCGCAACCTTCTCGACCGACCTGCACTCCCTCGGCCAGTTTATCCAGGACGGTTCCCGCATCCTGTTCGAGACTGTCGTGGATATCCAAAAGCCGAAACAGGATCTGTTTATTGAGCCGGATCCCGGCAACTTTGACGGCCTCAATTTCCTCTCCAACCAGGAGATGAGCGTTGTCAACCGCAAGGCGTTTCAGGGAACGTTGCTCGCCCACACCGAGGGCGGAGTGCCCAACCTCATCATCGAGGTTCCCGAGATGAACGAAGCGGAATTTGGCTATCTCGTCTACTTCTTTGAAAAGGCGTGCGCGATCTCAGGCTATCTGCTCGGCGTCAATCCCTTCAATCAGCCGGGGGTGGAGAGCTATAAAAAGAACATGTTCGCCCTGCTCGGCAAGCCGGGCTATGAAGAGATGCAGCAGGAGCTGCTCACCAAACTCGGTTAAAAGAACAGTCAATAAAAACAACGGATTATGTTGCACATTCTGTGCTTTATAATAACAGAACAACACAGGAGGAATGAATCATGATTAAACTTATCGTAGGAAGAAAAGGCTCGGGAAAAACTAAAATTCTGCTCGACATGGTCAAGGAAGGCGTCAAAAACACCGACGGCAACGTTGTCTTTATCGACAACAGCGACCAGCACACCTTCGAGCTTGACCACAGCGTCCGCCTGATCAATGCAGTGAGCTATCATGTCACCGATATCAACAGCTTCCGCGGCTTTATCGCGGGCATCCTCGCCGGCAACTACGACATCACCGAAATCTATGTCGACGCAATTCTGCGCATTGTGGGACGCGATTACGACAAGCTCGGTGAAATGCTCGGCAAGATCGACGAGATCACCAAAGAGGTCAAACTCGTCTTTACCGTCTCCGCCGACCTGTCCGAACTGCCCGAGTCGGTCACAAAATTCATTCAATAAACGATTTGTTCACACTGTGTCTCCCGCAGGCAAAACTGCGGGAGATTTTGTGTGCCAAAAGATTTTGTAAAAAAATCTGGTTTAGGGCTTGACAAGTTTTCTAAATTTTACTATACTATATTAGTATCGTTACGGGGTGTAGCTATGTTACTTGAATTGAAACAGCTTTTTGATGTCGTGGATGATGAAAAGCGGATTGATTACAGCTTGGATCTGAGCGATTATCGGCTGTTCCAAAACTGCCCTTTTCCGAAGCCGGTCAAAATAAAGGGAAAAGTTTTCAACCGCGCGGGGATTGTGACCCTGCAGCTCGATGTGTCGACCGAGGCGGTTTTTGTGTGCGACCGCTGCCTGGACGAGTTCCAGCAGCCGTTCCACGAACAGTTTGAGCACATTCTTGTGCGCAAGCTCAACAGCCAGAGCGACGATTACATCGTGGTGGAAGACGCGAGGCTCGACCTCGACGAACTCGTTTTGAGCGATATGCTGCTCAGTCTACCAACAAAAATCCTGTGCAGCGAGGATTGTCAGGGGCTCTGTGTCAACTGCGGCGCGAACCTCAACGTAGCGGACTGCGAATGCGGTAAGCAAGAGTGAGCCAACTTAGGCGGCTACAACATAAATTTTGTTCAGCGAAGGAGGTGCTGTAAGATGGCGGTACCAAAGAGAAAAACCTCTAAAGCGAGACGTGACAAAAGACGTTCGAGCGTATGGAAACTGGATACTCCCGCGTTTTCCAAGTGCACACAATGCGGTGAGCTGAAAGCTCCCCACAAGGTTTGCGGTAACTGTGGTTACTACAAAGGCGTTGAAGTTATTAAAAAAGAGGCGTAAGCCCAACAAAGAGGGTAGGGAGCTTTTTCCTTACTCTTTTTTTGTTCGCTGTATTGAGAAAGAGCCTGCCCGCTCCCACACGGCCGCCGGACAGGCTCTTGTTCTAGGAGGATCTTTTTATGAGCGTTGTCATCAGCGGCATCGCCCCCAAAAGCCCCGCCAGTCGCGCGGGTGTGCTGCCGGGGGAGCGGCTCATTTCAATCAACGGCAATCAGGTCACCGACGTGCTCGATTACCGTTTTTATATGATGGAGGAGTGTGTGGAACTCGTCCTCCAAAACGACTACCGGACCCGGACAGTGAAAATCAAAAAGGACGAATACGACGATCTCGGCCTCGAGTTCAAGACCTATCTGATGGACAAGCAGCGCAGCTGCAAAAACAAATGTATCTTCTGCTTTATTGACCAGCTGCCCAAGGGGATGCGCAAGTCGCTTTATTTTAAGGATGACGACGACCGCCTCAGCTTTCTGTTCGGCA
>CBCSOX010000181.1:0-5338 GCA_965141735.1 uncultured Oscillospiraceae bacterium
CAGCCATCAGAATCAGGCCGACGATTGCAGTCAAAATTCTCTGCTTCATAGAAAGCCTCCGCATCTGTTTGTAATAAGGGCGTTGCCTTGTAATGCGGGGAATTGCTGCCAAAACCCTGTACTGGCGCGCGAACTCCCCCGTGTTGTTCCGACGTCCCTAGGTAACCGCTGAATCAATCGCGCCTAATGGCTCAGCGCACAACTTGCGGTCGGATTTCGTCCATTTCCGCGTCAAAATGCTCCGAATACAGTGGTATTCGTCCGCTTTTTTGCTTGAACTGTCTCAAAATCCGTCTCGAATCTATACATCGGATTGAATCAGCGCTTCCCTAGATGCCGCCAAACCTTCTGTTGCGGCGGGCAAATTCTTCAAGCGCTGCATTTAAATGCTTTTCGCTGAAATCCGGCCAAAGAATGTCATCCATAAAGATATATTCCGCATAGGCACTCTGCCAGATTAAAAAATTTGAAAGGCGGTATTCCCCGCTCGGGCGGATGATCAAATCGACTTCCGGCATCCCGGCGGTGTAGAGATGGTCCGCCACAGTTTGTTCGCCGATCTCGTCAGCGGAGAGCGTCCCCTGCTGCACCTGCTCAACAATAGTCTTGACGGCATGGGTGATTTCATTCCGCCCGCCGTAATTGATTGCGATATTGAGGTTGAGCCCGGTCATCTCCTTGCTCGCGTCCTCTGCCTCGACGATCAAGTCACGGATTTCCTGGTCAAACACGCTCAGGTCGCCGATAAAGCGGGTGCGGATATTTTCCTTGAGGTATTTGTGCGCCTCTTTGAGATAGTCACGCAGCAGCTTGATGATCGCGTCGATTTCCTCCTGCGGGCGCTTCCAGTTTTCGGTGGAAAAGGCGTAGACCGTCAGGTAACCGATCCCCTTCTTGTTGCAGGCGCGCACGATCTTGCGAAACGTCTGGGCGCCGACCGTGTGCCCCGCCTTACGGGGCAGGCCGCGCTTCTTGGCCCAGCGTCCGTTGCCGTCCATGATCAGGCCAATGTGTTTGGGCAGATTGTTTTCCATACATCCTCCTGTGCGGGTAAAATGAGAGTGGGGAGCCCAAATCCTTCAAGCTCCCCCACGATCCTTTTATTTCATTAGATCTCCATGATCTCTTTTTCTTTGCCGGCCGCCACATTGTCGATTTCCTTACAGAATTTGTCGACCATGTTTTGCAGTTTCTTTTCGCCGTCCTTGATCTCGTCTTCGCTGACTGAGCCCTCTTTTTTGATCGCTTTAAATTTGTCCATCGCGTCGCGGCGGATGTTGCGGACTGCAACTTTTGCATCCTCCCGCATTTTGTGGACCTCTTTGACAATCTCCTTGCGGCGCTCCTCGGTGAGCTGCGGGAATGCGATGCGGATCACCTTGCCGTCGTTGGTCGGGTTGATGCCGAGATCGGAGGCTTGAATTGCCTTTTCAATCGCCTTGAGGGAGGTTGCATCCCACGGGCTGATCACGAGGATTCTCGCCTCAGAGACCGAGACAGCGGCCATCTGGTTGATCTGGGTCGGTGTGCCGTAGTAATCGACGAGGATTTTGTCGAGGACGTTCGGGTTGGCGCGTCCTGCGCGAATGGTGGTGTACTCATGCTCCAGGCGCTCCACCGTTTTGTGCATCTTCGATTCGGATTTCTCGAGTAATTCTTTCATGGTGTGTCTCTCCTCTGCGTGTTTGTTTATTTTACGATCGTGCCGATCTGTTCGCCGGCAGCTGCTTTGACAATGTTGGCGGGGTCGTTCAGGTTAAAGACGAGAATCGGGATGTTGTTGTCCTTGCACATCGCGGCGGCGGTGCTGTCCATGACATTGAGACCCTCGGCAATCACCTGATCAAAGGTGAGCTCGTCGTACTTGACTGCGTCGGCATATTTGTTGGGGTCTTTGTCATAAACACCGTCGACCATCGTCGCCTTAAAGATAATATCCGCTTCGATCTCCGCCGCGCGCAGCGAAGAGGCGGTGTCGGTCGAGAAAAACGGGTTTCCGGTGCCGCAGCCAAAAATGACAATCCGGCCCTTTTCCAGATGGCGCATCGCCTTGTTTCGAATGTAAGGCTCTGCAACCTGCTGCATCGAGATCGCTGTCTGGACGCGGACAATGGCGCCCTGCTCCTCGAGAACATCAGCGACTGCGAGCGCATTCATCGTCGTGCCGAGCATACCGATGTGGTCCGCGCGGGTGCGGTCCATCGCCCCGCTGGAACGGCCGCGCCAGAAGTTGCCGCCGCCGACGACAATTGCGACTTCCACCCCCATGTCAGACATCTTTTTGATCTGCTCGCAGATCTTTATGATCACATCGTAATCCAATCCAAATTTTTTCTCTCCTGCAAGCGCTTCTCCGCTGAGCTTGAGCAGGACGCGTTTATACTTTGGCTCCATTGTCAACCTCCATCTTAGACAGTTATTCGATTGTCTTTCACATCTATTTTACAGGATTCTCACCAGGTTGTAAAGGCCCATTCCCTGAAAATTAAAAAATTGTTCAGGCGTTCAAACTTTCTCTATATACTGGCCCTTTGCGCACAAAAAAGGCCGCCGCGCATCGACGCGGCAGCCTCTCTTAACAGAATCCTATTGAATCATACCGGCAACTTCGTCAGCAAAGTTGTCGTTTCTCTTCTCGATGCCCTCGCCTTTTTCAAAGCGGATGAATTTGACGACTTCGATCTTGCCACCGAGCTCTTTGGCCGTGTTCGCGGTGTACTGGGCAATGGTCACATCGCCGTCTTTGACGAACGGCTGATCGAGCAGGCAGACTTCTTTGTAGTATTTGTTGATTCTGCCGTTGACCATCTTCTCAGCGATCGCAGCGGGCTTGCCCTCGTTCATCGCCTGGACGGTGAGAATTTCTTTTTCCTTGTCGAGAACCTCGGAAGGCACTTCGTCGCGGTTGAGATACTGCGGGAATGCAGCGGCAATCTGCATTGCCACGTCCTTGCCATAGGCCTTAAATTCCGGTTTGTCAGCGAGATCGGTGTCGAATTTCACCATGACACCAATTTTTCCCTCGCCGTGCACATAGGAGACAAGGTCGCCCTCCATGCGCTCAAAACGGCGGATTTTAATGTTTTCACCAATGGTGAGGATTTTGTCACGCAGAGCCTCTTCGACCGTCATATCCGTGCCGTCGAGTTTGAGAGCGTTGAGCGCCTCAACATCCGCCGGAGCTTCATTGAGAACAGTAGTTGCAACCGCGTTGACAAATGCGACAAAGTCTTTGTTTTTTGCAACAAAGTCGGTTTCTGCATTGACTTCGAGAACAACACCTGCTTTTTTCGCTTCGTCGATTACCGAGACAACGAGACCCTCAGCCGCGATGCGGCCCGCTTTTTTCGCAGCCGCTGCGAGGCCCTTCTCACGAAGGAGCTCGATTGCTTTATCCATATCGCCCTCAGCTTCGGTGAGAGCCTTCTTGCAGTCCATCATGCCTACGCCGGTTCTCTGGCGCAGAGCCTGTACGTCTTTTGCAGTAAATGCTGCCATGATTTTATTTCCTCCTCAAAATTTGAAATCGAATTATTCTGCCGCTGCTTCTTCAGCCGGTGCTTCCTCTGCCGCTTCCTCAGCAACCTCGGTCGCGCCCTGTTTCGCTTCCATCACAGCGTTTGCCATAACACCCGAGATGAGTTTGACAGCGCGGATCGCGTCGTCGTTGCCCGGGATTACGTAGTCGATTTCGTCCGGATCACAGTTGGTGTCGACGATGGCGACAACTGGGATGCCGAGCTTTTTCGCTTCAGCAACTGCAATTTTTTCCTTGCGGGGGTCAACAACAAAGAGTGCGCCCGGAAGCTTCTTCATGTTTTTGATACCGCCGAGGAATTTCTCGAGCTTTTCAATTTCAAGGTTGAGCTTGATGACTTCTTTTTTCGGGAGAAGGGCAAAGGTGCCGTCTTCTTCCATTTTGCGCAGCTGTTTGAGACGGTCGATCCGGGTGCGGATAGTCTTGAAGTTGGTCATCATGCCGCCGAGCCAACGGGCGTTGACAAAGTGCATGCCGCAACGGGTCGCCTCTTCTTTAATCGATTCAGCCGCCTGTTTTTTGGTGCCTACAAACAGGATCTCCTCGCCGTTTGCCGCGAGCTCGTTGACGAAATTGTACGCCTCTTCGAGTTTGCGGACGGTCTTCTGAAGGTCGATGATGTAGATGCCGTTTCTTTCGGTGAAGATGTAACGAGCCATTTTCGGGTTCCATCTTCTGGTCTGGTGTCCGAAGTGGACGCCTGCTTCGAGTAACTGTTTCATAGAAACTACTGCCATGTTTGGTTCCTCCTATTTGGTTACAAAATGTTTCCTCCGCAACGCTTGACGCGCCCTGCGACTGCCTTGGGGCAGCACCGTGCCGGCGCAAGCAGTGCGTGTGTATTACGCTCTCTGGCGCAATTTCCTATCTATTTTACCACAATCAGCCTGATTATGCAAGACTTAATTTTCTTTTCTTTTGAGAAAATAGGCTTTCACCCGCTCGCTGCTTGAAAGGAAGGCGAGTGCAAAGCCAAAGAGGCAGACGAGCACCGCGATGAGTCCCTGGGCATTAAAGGTAAAACCGGGCCAGAGATCAAAGAGGGAGCCGAGCAGCAAGCCGAGGATGCCGAAATAGGTCTGCTGGGTGTAGCGCTTGATCAAAACGTCGATGAGCTTTGCGCCGATAAGCAGCCCGAGCAGGATGCCAAGGCCGGCTGGTATGCCGATTGGAAAGAGAATGCCGAGCCAGTTTTCCATGTTCACCGGGAAGACAACCGCGGCCGCGCCGGCGACGAGCGGATAGATGCCGAACAGCACCATGACAAACGAGCCGCTCACACCGGGAACGATCATCGCAATCGCGGCGATCAAGCCGCCGAAAAACAGCTTGAGCATGAGCAGGAAGTCAACGCTCACCGTGTGAATGTCCACTGTGCCCTCGCTCGCCTGGGTAAAGGCGATGACCACGAGCAGTGCAAACGCAAGAACAAAAGCGATCACCGAGCCGACGCCAACTTTTGCTCTCTCCCCTTTTGCGGCAGCGTCCTTGACCGCCATTGCGTTTTTATACACGAGCGGGATGCTGCCAATGATGAGGCCGATAAAAAAGAAGTTGGTGATCATCGGATAGTTTGAGAGCATGAAGGTGATTCCCTTGCTGAAAAGAACGATGCCCACAGCCGCGCCGATGAGGATTTGCAGCAAAAAGAGGATGTTCCCTTTGATATTCTTGCGGAACTCGCTGACCGCACCGATGATCTTGTCAAACATGTTGAGCACGACCATCATGGTGCCGCCGCTCACACCGGGGATGATGTTTGCCACGCCGATGACAAGGCCGGCGAGCAGGTTTTTGATC
>CBCSOX010000182.1:0-5306 GCA_965141735.1 uncultured Oscillospiraceae bacterium
AACGTTGCAATTGCCGTTGTTGCGGCAATCGGGGTGTATGAGCTCATCCACTGCGCCGGGCATGAAAAGGACACCGGACTACTGGCGGTGAGCCTTGTGTTTGCGCTGGCAGCGCCGTTTCTCAAACTCCCCGGGCTTCCCGACCTGCGCACAGCCGCAGTCCTTGTTTATGTTTTTCTGATTTTTACCATTCTCATTGCCAAGCACAACACCATCCAAATTCAGGCGCTCTGCTTTTGTGGGATGTCCGCGGTTGCTGTTCCATTCTCCCTCTGCTCCCTCATCTACGTGCGGGATGGACAGGTGGGGAGCGGCGTTTCCGGCCTGTACTACATTCTGCTCATCTTTGCGCTCGCCTGGGTGTGTGACGGCGGGGCGTATTTCGTGGGCCGTAAGTTTGGCAAACACAAGATGGCCCCGATCATCAGCCCCAACAAGACGGTGGAGGGTGCGATTGGGGGAATTGTCACCAACATTCTCTTTTCGATCCTGTTCACTCTCATTTTTGTCAAAGCCGCAGGGTGGGATGCAACGGTGAACTATGCTTCTCTCGTGCTGCTCGCGGTCGTCTGCTCCTTCCTCGGAATGCTCGGCGACCTGAGCGCATCCGCCATCAAGCGGCAGTATAAAATCAAGGATTTCGGCAATCTCATGCCAGGGCATGGCGGGGTGATCGACCGGTTTGACAGCGTGCTGTTTGTCGCGCCCGCGTTTTACATGGTCATTAGCTTTCTCCCAGTGCTCAATTTTGTCTCATAATAAGGAAGGTCTCAGATGAAAAACATCAGCATTCTCGGGTCCACCGGCTCGATCGGCACCCAGGCCCTCACCCTTGTGCGTCAGCACCCGGACGCTTTCCGCGCGGTGGCGCTCGCCGCAAACACAAATATTGACCTGCTCGAAGCCCAGGCAAGGGAATATCAGCCAAAGCTCGTGTGTATATATGATAACAAGCGGTATCCTGAGCTCAAACAGCGTCTGGCGGACACCTCGGTTGAGGTAACCGCCGGCATGGAAGGGCTGTGCAGGGCGGCTTCTTTTGACGGCGCGGACACCCTGCTCAACGCGGTGGTCGGGATGATCGGCCTGCAGCCCACCCTCGCCGCGATTGAGGCGGGGAAAGAGATTGCGCTCGCCAACAAGGAGACCCTTGTCACCGGCGGGGCGCTTGTGATGCGGGCCGCGCGGGAGAAAAACGTCCCAATCTATCCGGTCGACAGCGAGCACTCGGCGATTTTCCAGTCCATGCAGGGGGGGAACCCCTCCCAAGTGAGGAAAATCCTGCTCACCGCTTCGGGCGGGCCTTTTTTTGGACGGACCAGGCAGCAACTCGAGGGTGTGACGGTGGAGCAGGCGCTCGCCCACCCCAACTGGAGCATGGGAAAGAAAATTACAATCGACAGCGCAACCCTCATGAACAAAGGGCTCGAGCTCATTGAAGCGGTGTGGCTGTTTGACAAATCCCCCGACGACATCGAGATTGTCGTGCACCGGGAGAGTGTCATCCACTCTGCGGTGGAGTACGCCGACGGCGCGGTCATCGCCCAGCTCGGCGTTCCCGACATGAAGCTCCCGATTCAGTATGCGCTGACCTATCCCGATCGGATGGACTGCGGGGCAAAGCCGCTCTCCCTCTTTGACTACGGGAGCCTCACCTTTGCCCGCCCAGATGAAGAGACATTTGCCTGTCTCGCTGCCTGCCGGGAGGCGATCCGGCGGGGCGGGCTGTCTCCCACCCTCGTCAACGGGGCGAACGAACAGGCGGTAGCCCTCTTTTTGGAGGGGAAAATCCGCTTTTTGCAGATCGGGGAACTCGTCACCGAAGCGCTTTCCCTCCGCGTGCCGCAGGACGGCTTGACGCTCGAGGGAATTCTCGAGGCGGACCGGGCCGCCCGGGAATTTGTGCGCTCCCGCGTCTGATCCAGGAGGGCTGCTCATCTGATTCCGCCCGACGCGGGCGGCTTCCGCGCATCTGCGGACTAAATTTAAGGCTGGAGGTACTGAATGTCTACTGTCATCACCATTCTGCTCACAATCCTCATCTTTGGAATCATCATCTTCATTCACGAACTGGGACATTTTCTTGTGGCAAAAGCCTGCGGCATCCGGGTTAACGAATTCTCGATGGGCATGGGTCCCACCCTGCTCAAACGCACGAAAGGGGAGACTCAGTATTCGCTGCGCGCTTTCCCGATCGGCGGTTTTGTCGCCATGGAGGGCGAGGAGGAGGACTCGGAGGACGAGCGCGCGTTCAACAAAAAGCCGGTGATCAAACGGGTGGCAGTTGTGCTCGCAGGCGCAATGATGAACTTCATTCTCGGCGTGTTGCTCATGGCGATCATCACCGGTGCGCAGGGACAGATTGCGACGACGCGGGTCTCCGGCTTTCAGGAGGGATCTCTCGCCAAGCAGTCGGGCCTTCAAACAGGGGATGAGATTGTCAAGGTCAACGGACACGGGATCGTCTCCAATGCGGACCTGCGTTTTCAGCTCTCCCGCATCGGGGCGGAGGAGCCGATCAACATGGTTGTCAAGCGGGACGGTCAAAAGGTCAAGCTCGACAATGTGCAATACGAGATCGTCGAGCAGAACGGACAGAAATCCCGCAAGCTCGGGATTGACATTGCGGTTGAGGAACTCGGTCCCGGCAACTTCGTTTCCTCCACCATCGGCAACTCGGTCTTTTACGGCAAGCTCGTCTGGGCCTCTCTCGGGGACCTCGTCACCGGCAAGGTGAGCGTGAGTGAGCTCTCCGGTCCGGTCGGCGTCGCGCAGGCGGTGGGCCAGGCGCAGTCCTACGGCCTGCTCTCGGTGCTCTCCCTCTTTGCGTTTATCACGATCAACGTCGGCGTCTTTAATCTCCTGCCCTTCCCCGCGCTCGACGGCGGGCAGTTTGTCTTTTTGATGATCGAGGCGATCCGGAGAAAACCCGTGAAACAAGAAATCAAAGGCTACATCACCTTTGCCGGCTTTGCGCTGCTCATGCTGCTGATGGTGTTTGTAACCGTCAAGGACATTTTCAGATTATTCTGACTGAAATAAGGAGAAATTATGGAACAGGAACGGAAAATTGCGGTGCTTATTGACGCCGACAACGTTTCACAAAAATACATCAAATACATTCTCGATGAAATTGCCAAGCACGGACTGCCGACTTATAAGCGGATTTACGGCGACTGGACCAGCCCGCAGCTCGCGCGGTGGAAGGATGTACTGCTCGACTATTCGATCACCCCGATTCAACAGTACAGCTACACAGTGGGAAAAAACTCCACCGACTCGGCGCTCATCATCGACGCCATGGACATTCTCTACTCCCACAACATCAACGGGTTCTGCATTGTGTCGAGCGACAGCGACTTTACCCGTCTTGTTGTGCGGCTGCGGGAGTCGGGCATGTACGTGGTCGGCATGGGGGAGAAAAAGACCCCCAAGCCGTTCATCGCGGCCTGCGAGCAGTTTAAATACCTCGAAGCGCTCGCCCAGATCGACGAACCTAAGGCAATGCCCAAAAACACCGTCAAGGTGCCGGAGGAGCTCAAAAAGCTCACCCGGTCCATCCGCAACATTATCACCGACATTTCGGACGAGGACGGCTGGGCATCGATGAGCAAGGTCGGTAACATCCTCAACAAGCGGGAGCCGGATTTTGACCCCCGCAACTACGGGTATCCCAAGCTCACCAGCCTGGTCAAGGCGATTCACGTCTTTGAGGTGGACGCCCGCAAGACGAGCAACCCCCACGTGAACAACTATTTTATTAAAAACAAGGAAACCGGAAAACGCCGTTAGGGAGGGTATTTTGGTGCAGAGAAGGAAGGTAAAACAGGTGCGGCTCGGAGCGCTGACGATCGGCGGGGAGAAAATCACCGTCCAGTCGATGCTCAACAAGCCGGCGCACGACATTGAGGGGAGCGTTGCCCAGGCCGTCGAACTCGAGCGGGCGGGCTGTGAGATTGTCCGCGCGGCAATCCCGGACAAAGACGCAGTGCGGCTCATCGGGGCGATCAAAAAAGAGATTTCAATCCCCCTTGTGGCGGATATTCACTTTGACTACCGTCTCGCCCTGGAAGCGGTTGCGGCAGGAATTGACAAAATCCGCATCAATCCCGGCAACATCGGGGAGGATTCTCGGGTCAAGCAGGTGGCGGATGCCTGCCGCACCGCGGGCATTCCCATCCGCATCGGGGTGAATTCGGGGTCGCTGGAAAAAAATATCCTCGCCAAATACGGCCGCCCAACGCCCGAGGCGCTTGTGGAGAGCGCGCTCTACCACGTCTCCCTCCTCAACAAGTTTGACTTTGACGATATTGTGATCTCAATCAAGTCCTCCGACGTCGAAACGATGATTTCGGCCTACGAGCTGCTCGCGCAGCAGTGTGACTATCCGCTCCACCTCGGGGTGACCGAGGCGGGCACCGACCGGATGGGGCTGATCAAATCCTCCATCGGCATCGGCAGCCTGCTCGTCAAGGGAATCGGCGACACCATCCGGGTCTCCCTCACAAGCGACCCGGTTAACGAGATTGCGGCGGGGAAGGATATCCTCAAGGCGCTCGGCCTGTGCAAAAACACAGTGACCATGGTTTCCTGTCCCACCTGCGGGCGGACCAGGATTGACCTGATCGCCCTCGCCAACAAAGTGGAGCAGGCGGTGAGCGGAATTGAAAAGCCGCTCAAAGTCGCGGTGATGGGCTGCGTTGTCAACGGCCCGGGCGAGGCGCGGGACGCCGACCTCGGCATTGCGGGGGGCGACGGCTGCGCCGTGCTCTTTAAAAAAGGCGAAATTGTCCGAAAAGTCAGCGAGGAGGAAATCCTGCCCGTGCTGCTCGAAGAAATTGACCGATACTAGGGGAGAAACATGAGTAATTTATCCGGAATTTTCGGCTCGCTCGAGGGCTGCCAATCTGTTTTTGCACCGCTTGACCGGGGGGAGCTCCTCCAGGTTGTCCACTCCCGGGACAAGGGGTATATGAAGCTGTTCATCAAGTTTCCCGAGATCGTCCCGCAGGGATCCATTCAGGCCTGCGCGGACTTTCTAAAGGATGCGCTCGGGCTGGACGCCTTTTATCTGTATCCAAAATACACCCCCGACCTGTTTACGGTCGGGTATTTTCCGTATGTGGTGGAGCGTCTCAAGCAGGTGTCCTCCCTCATCAACGGATTTCTCGACGACTGCGAAGCGCGCCTGGAAGGGGATGTGCTCTATCTCACCCTCAAGCGGGGCGGGCACGACCGTCTTATGCAGGCCCAGGCCGACCGCAGAATTTCAGATTTGATTTTTGAGGAGTTCTCCCTCCGGCTCA
>CBCSOX010000183.1:0-5286 GCA_965141735.1 uncultured Oscillospiraceae bacterium
AGCGTTTGGAAACCTACCGCAGTAATGCGGCAAGGCGCTGGGCGCTTACCCTACTAAGACCCCAGGAATTTCTCTTGGTGCAGTTTGAAGAGAAGCTGTCGTAGAACATTGCAGTCGCTGACAGAGAAATACTGCTGACAGGCGATGAAAAAATATTCTATTTTGAGTTTTAAATATTAACCTTCTTTGTTTACGAGTTTATTTTACTATAGATATTGGAAAAAATCAATATAAAATCGATTCATTTCGACAAATAGATTCCGAATAAAATCCAATGAACTCATTCAGTTAAAGCAATCTTTTGCAGATAATGAGCAGGGAAATGATCGAGGAGGAATATGTTGTACCGGATGAAATCAGCTGCGGGAGAGAGGGGCACCCGCAGCCGGTGGGATTCAACCGAGTTAGGTTTGCCCGCTCGCGAATTGCAGAAATAAGTCCAGTCAGGGAAAATATTCGTTGAGCTGAAAGATTCTCAAACTGTTTCACTTCCCAATGCCGTTGCTCTAGCAACCTGCTTTGATATCTTAGAAATTTTGTCGCCCTTCAGCGGGTTTACTTTGCTTAGAGTGCCGACCGATCGGATGCCGCATATTCTGCGCCGCACTTTTTAGCATATTTGATCGTATCTGTAAAGAATCGTGTTTGCGGTTTTCTCTGCATTTTTCCTAGTTTGTCCTTAAGCCTGAAGGACTGTTTCCTCCTTTGCTTTAGCTTTCTCACCCGCTTTTGCATCTATACAAAAAGACCTTTTTCTGTCCATCTCCTTCCGACTGAGTTTGTAGTTTTTGGTATGGGCGACAAATAATCTTTGGATGCATCGCGCTCTGTTTCGAAAACAGCAAAAAATGACGGAAAGGGTTGCATTTTTTTTCCGAGTTTGCTATAATAAAAACACGACATAAAGCAAAGTAGACATTTGCGCGTTAAGTGTCCGATGAACGGGGAGTTGTCATCGGAACGAAGGGAAGTTTCTTCCTGCGGTGCAAGTGTTGCATCCCGTTGCTGCTATAATGATGAGGTCTACCCCCTTATTATAGAGCATGGTTATGCAGAAATAATAAGGAGGTATTTTTATGTCTAATTGTAAGAAACTTTTCTCAGATTCCGCCCGTGAACTCAATAGTATCCTGACGCTGACCATTGGGGCAATGCTCATTGCCCTCACCATCGCCCTGTCCATGTTTCGCATCCCGGTCAGCGACCTGCTGCAGATCCGGTTTGAATTTATTGCGATCGCGCTCGCTGGGATGCTGTACGGACCTGTTGTCGGTGGCATCGTCGCAGGTGTGGCGGATATCCTCAGTCTTGTGTTTTTTCCCATAGGGGCGTATTTTCCCGGAATGACGGTCACAGCGGTACTCGGTGGAGTGATTTACGGACTGTTTTTCTACAAAAAGCCGGTGTCGCCCCTGCGGGTACTGCTTGCAATGATTGTGATTGCACTGTTTTGCAATATCCTTCTCAACTCAATCTGGCTGTGGATTATGTACGGGCAGGGCTATATTATTGGGATGCTGCCGATGCGGATTCTGAAAAACGCTATCTCCGCCCCGGTCAATGCAGTGCTCTTTTTTGCGGTCAGCAAACCGCTCAGCCTTGCCGTGAAAAGATTCAAAAAAGCGGCCTGACGCCGCGCGTTGCCGTATTTGGCAGCTCCCCACGCCAGTGTGAAACGGCAGAGAAAACCGGCGGAAAAGCCTGTCCTTTTCCGCCGGTTTTCTTATAAGCTGGAGATTGATAAAATCTCCAGTTTCACTGGCGATAGGGGAAAAAGCATAAGCGAAAGGCTTGCAGAACAAAAGGGTAAGACCAACATCGGCTGCATGGTCCGCGGTACACAGGACAAAAAGAACAATTCCCTCCTCAATGTCTGTCCCCATCAGGAGTGTTATCGGGTAGATGAGAGCGCCCAGGCAATTTCATACACAGCTGGGCAGTCCTCGTAATGAATCTGATCCTGCTGGTTCTCGTAAGCCCTGTATTGGCGCTTTTTTAACCTGTATCTCCGCGTCAGCCGGATAGACTTTCTGCCGTTTTGATGCTGTTGGAGTGGGGGAGTTTTCCAGTGACCACATCCTTGCTCGAATGGGAGGGATGCCTGCCCAATGCCGGCGATTGAGATCGAGTTACCGAGCCCTGAGCTGAAGGACGAGCGAATACAACTCCAGTCATCCCTAGCTTGACGATTCTGTTCTCTGATCAGCTCCCAAAGCGAAACATTGATGCATGTTCAACTCAAATTAGTGCCGGCTGTGTTCAGATGAACAGCCTTCTGACCGCCTGATGAACTACAGGCCGATTTTGTCCGATAGGATTAAAGCCTCCAACCGCAGTGCTTGTGTTGCGGCTGGAGGCTTTATTTGGGTTTTTAGCATACTGTGCCGAGTATTTTTAATACCGAATAAACTGCTCCATAATTGTATGGCCCTGCTCCACAAACACACCGGTCTGGGCCGCGTTGGCTTCATCAAAACAGTTCAGCGAGGTGTCTTTGGAATTTGCGGTGGAGTACATCAGGAAAGGCACCGGGTCAGAAGTGTGCGTTTTTAACGAAATTGGGGTTGCGTGATCGGGCAGTACCATCACTTTAAACGCGTCAAAGTCCTCCATCGCTTTCAAAATTGGGCCGATCACCTTTTGATCAATCAGCTCAATCGCCCGAACCTTGTTGTCCCGTTCGGCGCGGTGGCCACATTCGTCGGGCGCCTCGACGTGGACATAGACAAAATCCCGCCCTGCTTTGAGCTGCTCAATCGCGGCCTGTGCCTTGCCGTCAAAGTTGGTGTCAATGTAGCCTGTTGCCCCCGGAACTTCGACCACCTCCATTTCGGTGAGCTTACCGATCCCCTTGAGCAGGTCGACTGCGGAGATCATCGCGCCGGAGAGCCCGTATTTTTGCTGGAACGGGGTCAGCGGCTTTTTGCGGCCCTCTCCCCACAGCCAGATGGCGTTGGCCGGGCGACGCCCTGCAGCGATCCGCTTTTGATTGACCGGGTGATCCTTGAGCAGGTCGTAGCTCTCCTGCATCATCCTGAGCAGCTTTTGTGCGTGGGGATGGACCGGGAGATACTCCGCAATTTTGCGTCCGGTGATGTCGTGGGGCGGGGTGACTGTTCCGAGATCGGTGGTTCCGTTTTTCCAGACCAGGCAATGCCGGTAACTGACGCCGGGGTAGTAGGCAAACTCCTCATTTCCAAATCGCTCCTGCAGCGTTTTGACGATTTCTCGCGCCTCGTCAGTGGAGATGTCGTCCGCGCAGTAGTCGAGAATGGTCTTATCGCTGTAATCCGGCTCGTCCGAGAGGGTGACGAGGTTGCAGCGCAGGGTGACGTCAGTCTCTGCGAGGTCGATGCCGATGCTCGCCGCTTCGAGCGGGGACCGGCCGGCATAATACACCTTGGGATCATAGCCGAGCACCGAGAGATTGGCGACATCGCTGCCCGGCTTCAGCCCGTCGCCAACTGTTTTGACCAGTCCAACAGTTCCATGCTGGGCGAGAAATTCCATATTCGGTTTGACCGCGACGGACATCGGCGTTTTTCCGCCGAGCGCTTCAAGCGGATAGTCCGCCATTCCGTCGCATAAAATGACAATTTGTTTCACTTTCAGGATTCCTTTCTATTTGAAGTTCTTGGTAAACCAAACGTTGTTCAGGGAAAATTCCCTGCCGTTCAGGTAGCTGAGCGCCCCTGCGTCGGTCTTGAAATCGAATCGGAGCTTGTAGGCACAGAGCAGCTGATAGGGCTGCTCACCGCCTCCCCCGTATTTTGCGTCTCCCACAAGGGGGTGGCCGATGTGCGCCATGTGAGCGCGAATTTGGTGAGACCGGCCGGTGTGCAGCAACACTTCGACCAGGCTGTCGCGTTCCCCCGGGCGCAGGACAGTGTATTCGGTTTTGATTTCATGAAACCCAGCCTGCGGGATATCGCACACCAGCGCCTTGTTTCTGCGGCTGTCCTTGCTCCAATAGCCAGTGAGCACTGCGTGCTGCGGCTGTGGTGCGCCATGCACCACACAGAGATAGTATTTTTCCATCTCCCGCTGTTTGATTTTTTCATTCAGAATGCGCAGGGCAGGGGCATTTTTGGCCGCGATGACAATTCCCTGGGTATTGCGGTCAATTCGGTTGCAGAGGGCGGGCGCAAAGCTGTGTTCTATTTCAGGGTTGTATTCCTGTTTTTGATACAGATAGTGCTGCACCCGGGCGACGAGGGAGTCGCTGTCTGCGGCCCGGTCGCTGTGCACGCGCAGGCCGACCGGCTTGTCGACAAGCAGGATGTTGCTGTCTTCATAGACAACCGAAAGGGAAGCTGGCGCTTTGAGAAAGGAGTACGCCTTGCCCTGTTCTGGAAAAAATTCATCGTTGAGATAGAGTTCGACAAGGTCGCCCTCCCGCAGCATCGTGGAGCTATCGCACCGCTTGTGGTTGAGTTTGATCCGCTTTTTGCGAACCGCTTTGTACAGCATTCCTTTGGGGAGGCCGGATGTCACCTTGACGACGAATTTGTCCAGTCTCTGCCCGGCATCGTTGCTGTCAATGAGAAATGACTTCATAAACCGCTCCTCCCGTTATTGTTCGATTCTCATTATACACAAATCAGGCGATCATTGCAAGAAAAAGGGGCAGAGGATTTTTCCTCTGCCCCCAGGGCTGAACAACAAATCTTGTGAGTGGGGCAGCCTAAGGCCCAGCGGCCTCAAAGTACGGCTGTGCACAGTAGTGCACCAACAGGAAACCTAGGCTTTGCCCCAGCGGCTGTGGCAGTCCGGTGTATCCCCCACTCACAGCTAGAAAAAAGGCGGGGGAATGTTCCCCCGCCTCAAGATCTTATCGATAATGCTTCATCAGTTTTTCAAACACCAGGCCAAATGCAATCGGAACCCCGGCAAGGATCAGCAGACTGATCAAAAGATATCCAACAATGGCCATACTCATCATCCCCATTTCTGCTTTTAGTATAACAGGTTTTGCATAAATGGGGTGTGAAACTACTGCGCGTCTGGATGAATATTGTGTGAAGGCAGGTTGCCCTCTTTTTCTTGGTAGGCGATTAGAATCACCTGTTCGCCCGTCTCGCTCTTAAACTGTTTTTCCAGGTTGGCGAGCTCGATGCTGTCTTTCGCAGAAAGGTTTGCAATTTCATACTGTTTGTTCTCGTCCATTTGGTTCACCTCCCGTTTAGTTTTCCCTCAAATTGAAAATTATGCAGATAATTGCTTTGCAAAGCGCGAAAAATGATGTATAATGGGACTATCAAACTGAATGAAGGAGACTCCAGTATG
>CBCSOX010000184.1:0-5255 GCA_965141735.1 uncultured Oscillospiraceae bacterium
CGCCCGGCCGGTCCTCGACTTTGGCGCGCTTCCCGCCCGCCATTTTGTTGATGAAAGTCGACTTTCCGACGTTGGGGATGCCCACGACCATGGCGCGGACAATCCGCCCGCTCATCCCCTTGCTCGCCCGCTTTTGAATGAGCTCTGCGAGCACCTCTCGGATGAGGGGCTGCACCTGTTTGAGATTTTTGCCGGTCTGGCAGTCGATTGCGAGCGCCGCAATGCCGACTGACTGAAAATACTCCACCCAGCGGCGGGTGTAGTTGAGGTCTGCCACATCGCACTTGTTGAGCAGCACAATGCGCGGCTTGCCTTTGATGAGTTTATCGAGCACCGGGTTCCGGCTGCTCGCCGGGATACGCGCGTCGATGATTTCGACAACAACGTCAACAAGCGGAAGATTTTTTTCAATCATCCGCTCGGTCTTTTTCATATGCCCCGGAAACCATTGGATCGAGGGGTGGTCTGTCATCTGAAAATTCCTTTCTTTACCAAAAAGCGCTGAACACAGCGGGGTTTCCGCCAAATACAAACAGCTGGGCGGGTGAGGCGCCGGGTCAAGCCCTTTAGGGGCCGGACACAGTCTGTTCACTCACAGCTTCTCCTGTGCGAAACAGAAAAACAAACTCTTTCTGCTCGTCAGCTCAACGCCCCAATTTTTGTGACAGGGAAAATGCGAAAAATCGCTTTACCGAGGATGTGCTTTTTGTCCACGTAGCCGAAGTTGCGCCCGTCAGTTGAATTGGCGCGGTTATCTCCCATCACAAAGACGCTCCCCTCGGGGACAGTCATGGGATAGTGGAGGGATTTTGGGGTGGTCGGGTCGTGGGTGTAGGGCTCGTCAAGCTCCTGGCCGTCCACCCGGACCTTTCCGGTCTCGGAGTCGATGTCCACCGTCTGTCCGCCGACGGCGATGACCCGCTTGATGATCGGAGTGTCAAAATACTCGTCGAGTTCAACGACGACAATGTCGCCCGGTTTGGGGTCGTAAAACAAATGGGAGACAATCAGGCGGTCGCCCGTTGAGAGGGTGTATTCCATCGAATCCCCCTCTACACCGACCACGCGGAAGATAAAAAGAAAGATCAAAATAAGAACGACCAGGGAAAAGACGATTGTTTCGCAGATATCAAAAAATTCTTTTTTAAAACTGTATCCTTCCCTTTCCTGCACTGCATCTTGTTCCGTCATTGTGTTCACCAGCTTACTATCGATTATTTCACATACTCATTTATATTATCATATTTGATAAGAAATGTAAACTAAAGAAAATTCATCGGCAAAAATCAGCGGGCAGGGGCTGCAATGCCTGCAAAACCCTGTTTTCGGATTGCCGTCTGCCACCGTATTCTTCGCACCAATCGCCTCAGCGGGCAAAAATAGAAATAATTCGCTCTACTGGTGGTATGTGCCAGTCCGAAAAGAGCATTGGACCGGCAAACCCGCTCACAAAGTGCTGAACAATCCATCATGCAGCACCACAGGCACTGCACCTGCAAAACACTTTGCTTGTCATTTGGCTGAATGCTTCACGATGGAGCTGTAACCGATGGATTTCTACACAAAGAAACGGGGCCGCCCCGCAGGACAGCCCCGATCTTGTACGGAAAAACTAGATTTTCTGTTTCACCTTGGCAGCTTTACCAACTCTGCCGCGCAGATAGTAGAGTTTGCCGCGGCGGACTTTACCGCTTCTGACAATTTCAACTTTTTCCACGTGGGGCGAGTGGACCGGGAAGACTCTCTCGATGCCGACGCCGTGGGAAAGGCGGCGAACGGTGAATGTCTCAGAGACCCCGCCGTGTTTCATGGCGATAACAGTTCCTTCAAAGAGCTGAATTCTCTCTTTTTCGCCTTCCTTGATCTTGACGTGAACCTTGACCGTGTCACCGATGTTGATGACCGGGCGTTCTTCCTTGAGGCTCGACTGGCTAATCAGTTTTAATGCGTCCATTGTTTTCCTCCTAGTTTTAGGGACATTCTTGCCCGGTGCAATGTCCGGCAGAGGACTGTCCGTTTAATGCTGTATGAATGCGGCATTAACTCTCGTCCGCGCCCGAGCGCAGGACGGTACGATAAATGCTTCACTAGTATACCAGAAACTCCCGCAGAATGCAAGGGTTATTTTAAAAAACGCCCCGAAAATCTGCGGGCAAAAGGATGTTTCCCTTCCTTTGACCTGCTGAGCAGGTGAGGCAGCCCGCACTGCCTTAGCCGATCTGTTTCAGGGCGGTAGCAATGTCTTTGCGCAGCAGCGGCTCCATGCTGTCGGCGTATCCGCTCAGGTCGGCGCTGCTGAGGGCTTCGCGGATGCGGCCTGCAAGCTCCGGCCTGCCCTGCGCAATGAGGGGCAGCGCCTGGATGCACTGCCGCGCTGCGGTCGGCTTTTCATCCAGAATGTGAGTGAGATAGCGGTCGATGACATCGTCAATTTTTCCCTCACTGTCCCACTTCGCATTTGCTGCAATCAAGCGCAGCCCCCTTGTCCGCTGGTAGGAATTCGAGCTGTCCATCAGTTCGATCAACAGGTCCAGATAGGGAAAAACCGCGTCGGACCTGCCGCTCTCCTCTTCGAGCAGCTTGAGGCATTGGTAGGCGCGGGTGTTGTCTGTTCCCCTCATCTGTGCGATGAGCTGTTCCACCGAATTCATTGCTGCCACCTCCCGTTCAGCCTATGTAGTTACGACAAAGAAATCAGGTTTTGCTCGAGCATCGACTGCGCGGCGAGCAGAACGCCGGTTTTTCCCGAGTTGTAGGTGATGCCGCCCTGAAGCCACACCGCATAGGGCTCTTTGAGCGGCGCGTCAGCGGAGAGCTCGATCGACGCGCCCATGGTAAAGGCGCCCGCCGCCATAATGACCTCGGATTCATAGCCCGGCATATCCCACGGCTCGGGGGCGACAAACGCGTCGACCGGGGAGCCCTTCTGGATGCCCTGGCAAAAGGCGATCAGCCCCTCCGGGGTGCCGAGCCGGATGGCGGCGATGATGTCGGTGCGGGTGTCGCCGCAGCGCGGGTAAACTTCAAATCCGAGCTTCTCAAAGAGCTTGAGCGCAAAGCAGGAGGTTTTGAGCGCGCTCGCGACAACTGACGGGGCGAAAAACAGCCCCATGAACATCCTGCGGCTTTGATCCAAGGTGCAGCCGACCTCCTTACCGCAGCCGGGCGCGGTCAGGCGATAGGAGCAGAGCTCGACGAGGTCTTTTCGTCCTGCAATGTAGCCGCCGGTCTGGGCGATCGCGCCCCCGGCGTTTTTAATGAGCGACCCGACGATGAGATCCGCCCCCACCGCCAGCGGCTCCTCTTTTTCGACAAATTCGCCGTAGCAGTTGTCCACCAGCACAACCGCGTCGGGATTCACCTCGCGCACCGCCCGGACAATCTCTCCAATCTTTTCTACCGTCAGAGAAGGGCGCAGCGAGTAGCCGCGGGAACGCTGGATGTAAGCGACCTTCGCCCCTTTGACCGCGGAGCGGATTGCTTCAAAATCGGGTTCGCCCGCCTCTGTCAGGTCAGCCTGAACATAGTCTACCCCAAAGTCCTTGAGCGAGCCGTTGCCTTCGCCCCGGATGCCGATGACCTCTTCCATCGTATCGTAGGGCTTTCCGGTGATTGAGGCGAGGATGTCGCCCGCCCGCAGCACCCCGAACAGCGCGACGGTGAGGGCGTGGGTGCCGGACACAAAGTTGTGGCGAACCAGCGCGTCCTCCGCCCCGAGCGCCTGGGCGAACACCGCGTCGAGCACCTCCCGCCCCCGGTCGCCGTAGCCGTAGCCGGTGCTGCCGACAAAGTGGCTCTCGCTGACGTGGTTGTCGATGAATGCCTTGAGCACCTTGGCCTCGTTGTGCGCCGCGATTTCGTCGATGCGGTCAAACGCAGGCTTTGCCTCCTGCTCCGCCTGTTTGGCGAGCGCCAAAAGTTTCTGGTCGATTGAAAAGAATTGCTCTAACATGGTTTCTCCTAACCTTCTATCCAGTTTTCAAATTCGTGAAATCCAACCCTGCGGTAAAACGCATCCGTTCCGAAATTGCGGCTGTACACATACACCCGCCGACCGGGAAACTGCGCGGCAACCCGGCGCACAAACGCCCGCCCTGTTCCCCGCCCCTGTCCGGAGGGGAGGACGGCGATTTGATTGAGCACGACAAGCCGTTCTGTCATGCACAGGGCGGTCGCCGTCGCATCCCCCTCCACAAACAGCTGGGAAACCCCGTGGCGGAGATTGTGGGACATCTCGCAGTACCATTCGCTGTAGGTTTCATCGCTGTACTGTTCTTCTCCAAACGCCTGCCGCAGGATGGAAAACGCGTCGTCAAGCCGTCCCTTCGGAGGCGGGGGAAGGGGTTCCTGCGGTTCACAGAACAGGATCAAACCGGTGCGGGGGGAATCCAGCAGTTGCCGCCCCGCCGCGTTGACACTGACTGACGCGGCCGGCAGCATCCCCAGCCACTGCCCCAGCTCAGAGAGATCGCCGCCAACAGTGAACAGCAGAACAATGTTCCCGAACAGCGAGGCCGCCGCTGTGACCTCATTCCCGCTCAGACAGAGGAAAAAGCGGCAGAACCCATAACTCAGCCCATAGGCGCGGCGCCGGCATTCAATCTTTGCAAGCTGCGGATGAGGGTGCTCGTTGAAAAAGCGGGTCAGCAGCGCCTCGTTTTCCGCTGTAACTTGAACGATCACAGCTGTGCCGCCGCGTCGATGAACAGGCGGGCGAGCCTGAAGGCGTTCTCCGCATCCTCCCGGTCGATGACGCAGGAGGGGGAGTGCAGGTAACGGCAGGGAACTGAAATCGAAACCACCCGCACCCCCTTGCCGCTGAGCGAGATCGAACCCGCGTCATTGCCCCCCGCAACCTTGGTCTTGGTCTGACAGGGAATGCCGTGCTGCTCTGCGAGCGCAAAGGCGAGGTCATACAGTTGTTTGTCGTAGATCGTCACCCGGTCCATAAACGGGACCACCGGGCCGCCACCGAGGCGGCAGACCCGCTGTGCGCCCTCGACTCCCGCGAGATCCCCCGCTGTCGTCGCCTCCAGCACGAGCGCGATGTCCGGGGCAACCCCAAATGAGGCGACTCGCGCGCCCCGCAGGCCAACCTCTTCCTGGGTGACAAAGCTGAACACCGTGTCAAACTCTAGATCCTGCCGGATCAGCTCGAGCAGCACCGCGCAGCCGAACCGGTCGTCAATCGCCTTGGCCTTGATTTTGCTGTCGCCAAACTCCCGGTATTCGCTTGTAAAGCAGACTGTCTCACC
>CBCSOX010000185.1:0-5210 GCA_965141735.1 uncultured Oscillospiraceae bacterium
TGGTAGCCGTTTTTCGCGGCGACGGCGACCCGGCATTTGCCCAGCCCCAGGTCGAGCAGCTCGTAAATGTCGGGATCGCTCTCGAGCAGGATGTCCTTGCCCACAACCCCGACGTCCGCCGCGCCGTGTTCAACGTAAATCGCGACGTCGGATGGCTTGACGAGCAGGTAGCGCACGCCGTTTTCCTTGTTTTCAAACACGAGTTTGCGGTTGTCCTCGTAAATGGACTTGCAGTCGTAGCCGATGCTCGAGAAAAGCTCGTACACCTTGTCTCCAAGCCGGCCTTTTGGCAGGGCGATGTTAAGCATTGTTCTGCACCTCCTCAAGAATACCGTCCGCAAAGCGGAGTACCTGCTTTGCGCGCAGGTCGGCGGGGATTTCCTTTTCCGCCCGCACCCGCAGGCCGTCCTGTGTCAGCTTGCTGACAGCGGCGAACAGCGCGGCATAATCCGCAGTTCCGTCATAGAGCACCAGGGCGTCGACGTCGTATGGCAGGGTGTTTTTGTAGGTCCGGCCCAGCTCGTCGAGGTAGAGCGCAAACCCGATGGCGCCCACGTCTTTGTTAAACCGCTTCATCAGGTTGTCGTACCGGCCGCCGGCGAGCACCGCGCGGGGCACGTTTTCCACATAGCCGCGGAAGATGATGCCGTTGTAGTAATTGACGTCGTTGATGATCGAAAAGTCGAGCCGGATGTTGCCCGCAAACTCGGTTTTTTTCAAAGCCTCAAAAAGGGCGCGCAGTTCGCTGACCGCGTTCTGCATCTGGTCGTTGAGCACGATTTCCTGCGCAGCGTCGAGCGTCTGCTCAAAATTGCCGTAGAGCAGGGTGATCTTTTCGAGCTTATCCCGGTAAAAATCCGAGATCCCCGCCTGCGCGGCAATGGCGCGCAGCTCGTGGAGGTTTTTGGAGCGGATGCAGCCGAGCAGCTGCTCCTGTACCTGATACTCCACCCCCAGGCTGTCAAACAGCCCGGTGACAAACCCCATGTGGGAGATGTCGAGGAGAAACTGCGGGCTGATGGTGTGGAGGCTGCTCAGCGCGAGGCCAATGACCTCGATCATCGCGTAGGGGTCGAGGTCCCCGAGGAACTCGAGGCCCATTTGGCTGATCTCCTTGTACTCGTGGTTGCGCTTGGAGAGCCGGTAGATATTTTCGGTGTAGTACACCTTTTCCGCGCTTGCCCGGGTGGCGTTGGTGTGCTTGACGATGGAAAGCGTCACGTCGGGTTTGAGGGCGAGCAGCTTGCCTTCGAGATCGTTGAAGGTGATGATCGCCTCGCTTTGCAGAAAATTCTTGTTCTCTATGTAGAGCGCGTATTCTTCAAACTTGCCCATACGGTATTTTTTGTAGCCGAACTGCTCGTAGAGCCTGCGCAGGTTGAGGGTCACCTGCTCCTCTTTTCTGAGGGAATCCAAAAAAACTTCCATTGGTACCTCCCATATTCACTGATTCTGATACGATGTGCATTTAGTATACTTCGCTTTACCGATTTAGTCAACTAAATCAATAAAGCATTTACACATTATTAACAATTCTATTTTAACACACCCCAAACCAAAAGACTATTGAATAAATTTGAAAATTGTACTAAAATTAAGACTACATATTAGAATGAAAGAAAATGAGGAGGGGACGCGGTGTTTAAACTCAGGCGGTTTCTAAAGCCGTATTGGAAGCAGGCAGTCGTCGGCTCGGTGGCAAAGCTGATCGAGGCGTTTTTGGAGCTGCTGCTGCCGCTGTTTATGGCGCGGATCATCGACGTTGGGGTCCGCAATGGAAATGTGTCCTATGTGTGGAAGATGGGGCTGTTTATGCTGGGGGTCATCCTGCTCGGGCTGGGCTCCGCGCTGCTCTGCCAGTATTTTGCTTCAGTGACCGCACACGGGGTGGGCAATTCTATTCGGATCGAGCTGATGCACAAAATTTCCGGCCTGTCCTACCAGGAGATTGACCGCTTTGGCAACGCGACGCTCATCAACCGGGTGACCAACGACGTCAACCAGGTGGTGCAGGCGGTGTCCATGCTCATCCGCCTCGTCACCCGCGCCCCGTTTCTCTGCATCGGTGCGCTCATCATGTCGATCTACATCGACCCCCAGCTGTCGCTGATTTTTGCCATCCTCATCCCGGTGTTTGTAGTGGTGCTCTACCTGATTATGCACAAGACGGTGCCGCTGTACAAAAACACCCAGCGCAGGCTGGACCAGCTTGGCCAGGTGCTCAAGGAAAACCTGAGCGGGGTGCGGGTTATCCGGGCATTTGCCCGGCATGGGCGGGAGAAGCGGCGGATGAATGAGGCGACGGAAAAACTCTCCTCCGCCTACATCCGGGTCACGAACATCTCCGCCCTGATGAACCCGATTACCTCTCTGATTATGAACGCGGGCATACTCGCAGTGTTTTACTTCGGCGCGATCAATGTGAACGCCGGGTCGCTCTCCCAGGGAAATGTGCTCGCCCTGGTCAACTACATCACTCAAATCCTGCTCGCGCTGATCATTGTCGCGAACCTTGTGGTGCTCTTTACCAAGGCCTCGGCCTCGGCGGCGCGCATCAACGAGGTGATTGAGACAGTGCCGAGCGTGCTGGATGGGGAAGGGGAGCGCTCCCTCGATTCCACAGCGCCGGCGGTTTCCTTTGAACAGGTGCATTTTTGTTACAACAGCGGGGAGGACGTCCTGAGCGGGCTGACCTTTTCAATCGGGCGGGGGGAAGTGTTTGGCATCGTCGGGCCGACCGGGAGCGGAAAGACCTCCCTCATCAACCTGATTCCCCGGTTTTACGACGCGTCGGGCGGGACGGTGCGGTTTGGCGGCCGGGATGTCCGCTCCCTTTCCCAGGAATATCTGCGGGACCACATTGGAATCGTTCCACAGAAGGCAGTGCTTTTTTCGGGTACCATTGCGGACAACATCCGCTGGGGCAAGGAGGACGCAACCGACCAGCAAGTTGTGGAGGCGCTCAAGGCGGCCCAGGCCTACGAATTTGTGGAGGCGCTGCCGCAGGGGATGCACTCCCCCATCTTTGAGGGGGGAAAGAACTTTTCAGGCGGACAGAAGCAGCGGCTGGCCATTGCCCGCGCGCTGGTCAAGCGGCCCGAGGTGATCCTGCTCGACGACTCGCTCAGCGCGCTCGACTATCAGACCGACCTCAAGCTCCGCCGCTCCCTGGCGGAACACCTCAGCGGAAGCACCGTGATCATCGTCTCGCAGCGCATCAGCTCGGTTGCGTCCGCCGACCGCATCCTCGTCCTCGACGACGGGGAGCCGGTCGGGCTTGGCAGCCACGAGGAGCTGCTGCAGGACTGCAAGACCTACCGCGAAATTTATGAATCCCAGACCAAACTCAAGGAGGGGCAGCGATGAAACAAAACTTAAAACGGCTGCTCGGCTATGCGGGAGCGTATAAACTTTCGATTATTATGGCGCTGGTGTGCGCGTTTTTTGCGAGCGCCGGAGTGGTGCTCGCGACCTACCTCAACGGCGTGGCGATTGACCAAATCGCCGGGCCGGGCAGCGTCAACTTCAAAGGTCTGATCCTGGTCCTCCTCTCGCTCGGCATCATCTACCTGCTCTCCTCGGTGTTCCAGTGGTTCATCTCCCGGTACGCCAACAAGGTTTCCTACATGGTGGTGCGGGATATGCGGAGGGAGACGTTTGCCAATCTCAACGACCAGCCGCTCGCCACCTACGACCATCACCCGCACGGCGACCTGATCAGCCGGTTCACCAACGACCTCGACAGCGTGAGCGACGCGATGGCAGTCTCGATCACCAACCTCTTTTCGGGTGTCGTTACCGTGCTCACCGCACTGGCGTTTATGCTCTACCTCAACGTTTGGATCACCCTGGCGATTCTGCTTGTCACCCCGATCTGCCTGCTGGTAGCGTACTACATCACCAAGTACAGCCAAAAGGCGTTTCAGAACCAGCAGCAGTCGGTGGGGGAACTTTCCTCCTTTGTCTCCGAAATCGTGGGCAATCAGAAGATTGTCAAGGCGTTTAACCGGGAACAGCACAGTGAGGCGCAGTTTGGGGAGATCTCCGAAGGACTGCGCAAAACCGGGACCAAGGCGATGTTCGGTTCTGCGCTCGTCAATCCGAGCACCCGGTTTGTCAACAACATCTCCTACATTGTCGTGGGAGTAGTCGGCGGCATCGTCTGCATCACCCAGGGGGTGTCGGTCGGAATCCTCTCGAGTTTTTTGATCTACTCGGCCCAGTTTGCAAAGCCGTTCAACGAAATCTCCGGCATCACCGCCCAGATTCAGACCGCCTTTGCGTCGCTGGATCGAATTTTTTCCCTCATCGACGCAAAGCCGCAGCAGCCCGATCCGCAGGATGCAGTGGAGCTCACCGACTGTCAGGGCAACATTCGGTTTGACAACGTGTATTTTGCCTATGACAAGAACAAGCCGCTCATTCGGGGTTTGTCCTTTGAGGCTCGGCACGGCGAGATGATCGCAATCGTCGGGCCGACCGGCTGCGGGAAAACCACCCTTGTCAACCTGCTCATGCGGTTTTACGACATCGACGCGGGCAAGATCTCGATTGACGGCATTGACATCATGAAGATCACCCGGGACAGCCTGCGCAAGAGCTTTGGCATGGTGCTCCAGGACACCTGGCTGTTCGGCGGCACCATCCGGGACAACATCGCCTACGGCAGGCCGGGCGCAACCGAGGCTGAGGTGCTCGCAGCCGCCAAGGCCGCCCACGCCCACTCGTTTATCAAGCGCCTTCCCAACGGTTACAACACTGTGGTGTCGGACGACGGCGGGGAGCTCTCCCAGGGACAGCGGCAGCTGCTCACCATTGCCCGCGCCATGCTCGCTGATCCCGAGATGCTCATCCTCGACGAGGCGACCAGCTCAATCGACACCCTCACGGAAATCCGGATACAAAAAGCCTTTCTCAAGCTTATGGAGGGCAGGACCAGCTTTGTCATCGCTCACCGCCTCTCCACCATCACCTCAGCCGACCTCATCCTCGTCATGGACAAAGGCAATATCATCGAACAGGGCACCCACCAGCAGCTGCTCTCCCGCGGCGGTTTTTACACCAATCTCTACAACAGCCAATTCGCGGGGTGATGGCTGCGGGGCTCTGCCCCGGACCCCGGTTAAGGGGCTTCTTGAAAGAACCCCCTTAACAATCCCCAAGAACTTAAAACAGCGCCCATCCTTGAGATGGGCGCTGTTTTAAGTTTT
>CBCSOX010000186.1:0-5160 GCA_965141735.1 uncultured Oscillospiraceae bacterium
GGGGAAGACGGACAACATTCGGGTCTTCAGCATTGTCGGCCGCTTTTAGGAACATCCCCGCATCTACCGTTTTGGAGACGGCGCCGACGCCCGGATGTACATAGGCTCGGCCGACATGATGACCCGCAACACCGAACGTCGGGTGGAAATTCTCTGCCCGGTGCTCGACCGGCAGGTGGAGGCGAGAATCAACCGGGTGATCGAGGTGCTTCTGCGCGACAACGTCAAGGCGCGGGTGTTGCAGAGCAACGCGCTCTACGCAAAGATTCCGCGGCTCGACGCCCCGCCGCTTGACAGTCAGGAGTACTTCATGAATCAGGCGGTCCTCGGCACCAGCAAGCGCGCCGAACTCGACGCAAAGCGGGAATCCAACAACATCTTTAAAAAGCTGTTTGCAAAATTTAAAAAATAAACAGGATCCCCGGGCTGTGCTGCCCGGGGATTTTTGTATAGAGAAAACCACGCGCAGGGGTGTGGTTAAAAATAAAGCTATTGGGGCTGATGAAGCAAGTAGAGCTTCTTTTATTGCAGAGTAAACTTGCGGACTTGCAACAGAAAAGAACGGCAAAAGGAGACTGTTAAAATAAACGGCACAAAACGGCTGGATGGATGAGGATGCTGACAAGATCAGCCCCCTCGTTTTCTGTCCGGATGCGGCGGGCCTGACCTGGGCGAATTATCCACACCACACCCTCTCCAAAGCAACACGCCTGCCCCTTGGGGGATACCAAATGGAACTGCAAACATCACATTCTGTTCCCACCGAAATAGAGGAGAGGGAGAATTTTTAAAAACACTTTGTAACTGGAAAAAGATCAAGATCGTAGAAGCAGAGGTGTGCCCGAATCAGGTGTCTATACGATAGAGATCCCCCTAAAATAGCGGTTTCGAGTTTCATGGAATACAGAGCCGTCTGGTGGGTTACGAAAAGTATCTGGAATTCAAATAGAACTATCAAAACCTGGAGAGGGTATTACGTAGATACAGCAGGGAAAACTGCAAAGGCTTCGGGAGCATATCCAAAAACAGCGGGAAGAGAACAGCTGGCAATGGGGAAGGGTTCAAAAATTTGTTTACGAGTTGCAAGGAACGAATCTTTCGCGATTGCCGAACCCAACTCACGTGCGTGACACATGCCGCCTATCCTGTAGGGCTTCCCCCGCAGATAGACTCCCCCGCCGGGGCGGTTATTTCGTATAGGAATCCCCTATTTGACGCGGAATCAAATGGGCTTAACCGATCAAGCTGATTTTTCGGTCCCGTCCTGAAATGGGATGTGCGCTGTCTTTCATCGAGCAAGTCGGCATCAACGGACAACCGCGGCAGGCCTGTCCAGCGCCCCGAGAAATGCCCCTGTGGACAGACAAGGCCGGCTGTTTCCGCGCGGAGTGAAAAGCTCATCTCATTCTAACTTCCAGGGGAACCAGCCCCAGAGAACGATCTGTTCCCGGCCGCATAAAATGATAGGAAGGAGGTGATTCTTTGTATACAGAACAGCAACAGCGGGAGCTCTCCCGCGCCATTTACGAATATACCGCGGATCAGCTGATCTGGAGAATTCTGTACCTTAACAGCGCAGTGCAGAATTCCCCCGGACTGGATATGATCGGAGATAAACTCCTCTCCCTTCCCAGGACGTTTTCGCTGAGCCTGCTCAATATAGACCGCACTCCAGCCATACACAACTTTATCCAGGCTGCGGAAGAGGAAAACCGCCTCTACGTCGGTTATGTGGACAGTGTGTTCCAGGGAAAAGGAAACCAGGCGGCACTCCGCCGGAATTGGGAACAAAACACTCAGAAAATCGCCACTCTTTTGTCCCAAATCAATGCCTTCTGGGAAAAAGAGGAATGGATGACGCTCATTTCGCATCAAAAACAGCTGCTCGACCTTGTAATGCTCGACGTGAAGGATGGAAAGTGCAGTACTTTTACACAAATCCTTCCAATGGTCAAACGGATGGCAATGGAGATGTCGGACTATCTTGCACACGGGCTGATCCAATCAGCTCCCAGCCGCTGATCAGGAGTCTGACCGCCTGTTGTGTGAATACTGTTTGACCGCAAGAGGAGCGCATACTCTTTCTGAAAAGATGATGCTACGATTCCACGGTGTGATCTCCCTGCTTTCCCAGGCTAAAAAGAGTCGGCTCAACCGAGAAAAGGAGTTTTTTCCACCCTCTGTCCGAAAGGGGATTCGGTCGCGTTGTTTCCATAAAGCTGCCCACCGGCTTTTGCGCTTTGAATCGTCACATTTTCCCTATTCTGGCTTGTCTGGATACAGATCGCACCCTTCTCAGACCAGCCGTGGTCCCCAGTCCCCGCTTGCAACAGATGCCCTCACTGTGCAGGATTGTCCTGTTTAGACCAGTGACGGCCGCCAATTCAAACAGTCCCGCTTGCACAGCTGTCTCAAGGATTCAGATGGCCCTTGTGGCAGTTTCGTCTTATCTCAGAGTTCCCCTCTTGTGTTCCCCGCTGCAAAACCTGGTTTGTACACAAAGGGACAGGTGAGCTTCAATTTCTGAAACCGCCAAAGAGAGTCGGATCATTTTGTACACTTTGCTGCTGGAAATTTTTCCGGTTCCGCCGTATAATAAATAAAGAAGGATGTCATCTGGTACTGCGAAAGGCAAGGTGATCTGCATGTTGAAACGTTACCGCGCTCAGCTCCTATCCGCTTTCATTTTGCTGGCCGCCCTGCTCGCCTGTGCGGGGCTCCACCTCTCTTACCAGGCCAGCCAAACCGGCCGCGTGCCGGCTGCTGAATACACACAAACCGCACAGTAACAAACACAACCCCTGGTCCAAAAATGACCAGGGGTTGTGTTGTTTGATATAAAATCGTCTTGTTTGCCAAATCCAATTCAATCTCTGACGCTAAGATGAAAGTCAGTAGAAACAGGCACTTCCCAGTTGCAGGACAGCAACTGGGGAGATGGCTAAACAGGGCAAAAAACACTCTCTTAAGTAAAACAAGCGATGGCATCAAAAAGGCGTTCCCGCCAGATCGACAGGATTTCGATTCCTCACAACCCGCTCTCCTCTGAACACAGCGCTGCGGAAGAGTCTCTTCAGATAACACAGCATGTGCATTGGGGAACCAAAAGTGATCCGAATTGCACCTGTGGGAATTCATTCTGCAAGACTGCAACTGATCAACGTCAATTTGAGCCCCTTCTCACAGGCCTGGACTGGTTGCACCCTTTTTCACGAAATACTCTCATGGTTTCACCTGTGTCAGCCTTTTCCTTACTTCCCGCCCCCTCAGCGGGACTTTCGACCTACTCCTGGCAGGGAAGGCTGAAAAAGACAGTTGCGCCCGCGTTTGCGTTGTTGCGGGCCCCGATCTCCCCGTTGTGCGCCTGCACGATGGATTTGCAGATTGACAGCCCGGTCCCGAGGGCGCGGACGCGCCCCCCATAACTGCCACTGCCCTCAAACAGGGTGGAAAGCTCTTGAGGAGGAATTCCCTCCCCTCGGTCGACGACTTCAAAAACAACTCTCCCCTTGCGGAAAAAGGCGCGGAGGGTGACCACCGAATCATCTCCCGAATGCTGGATGGCGTTTTCCATCAGGTTGATGAGCACCTGCTCGATGAGCGTCGCGTCCATTGGGGCGGTGAGCGCGGCAGAGGAAAGGCGGGTGGAGACCGCCCGGTTTGGGTAGCGCGCTGATATCCGCGCCACCGCCTCAGTGACAACTTGGCTGACCTGCTCGGGCATTCTGCGCAGCGCCGTTTCCCCTGACTGGATCCGAGTGGAGGCCAGCAGGTTGCCCACCATCTTCACCAGCCACTTGGACTCCTGCTGAATCCCGACAGCCAGGCGGTCAATCTGCTGTTTATCCCCACCGTCCCGCCGCAGGATGTCGGTGCTCTTTTGCAGAATGCTCACAAGCGGGCTCTTGAGGTCATGGGAGACCGCGCGCAAAAGGTTTCCCCGCACGGCTTCCCGCTCCGCCTCGACATTCCTCCGGCGCTGTTCGTCGGATAGCCGCTGCCGCTCGAGTGCCATGGCGACCTGGGAGGCGATCATCCGCAGAAAAATTCGGGTGTCCTGGTCAATCAGCCCTTTGGTGCAGGAGATGCCGAGCACACCGAGCACCTCCCCCTGCGACAGAATCGGCATATAAAATGCCCCAGCGCCCATGAGGGTGTCTGTCCCGGCGCCCGCCCGCTTTTTGTTGGCAAACACCCACTGGGCGACCGCCCGCTCCTCTTGTTTTTCCAGCAACTCGGGATGGCTCTCCTCCTCTGTGCTGCGTATGCTTCCCGTTCCCCCCTGCGAGGGCGGCGTGGTGTAAAAGACAACCGAACGGTGAAACAGCCGGACAATATACCAGTTGGTGAGCTCGACGATATTTTCGAGTCCCCGGGTGGCGAGCAGCCGCTTGCTGAGATCGTAGAGCACCTGGGTGCGCTGCTCTCTGCTCGCGGCGCTGCGCACCTGCTCCTTGATGCGCACGGTGAGCGCGCTGGTAATCAGCGCGATGAGCAGCATGATCACAAAGGTGATGGGATATCCGGTTTTTAAAAAATCAAAAGTAAAATAGGGATAGGTGAACACCATGTTAAAGGAGAGCACCCCGATCACCGACGCGGCGATGCCGTACAGGTAGCCCGAAGTGATGCGGGAGATGAGCACAACGCTCAGAATATAGACCATCGCGGTATTCTGGCTGCCCACGTCGAGGCTGTTGATGAGCATCGAGAGCAGGGTCGCCGCAATCAGCACAGCCCCCGTCTTGATCACGTCGACGGTGGAAACCGAAAACAGCTGCTTGAGCTGCGCCCGATGGCCCGGCCGGAACGGCTTTGGGTTGTCGGTATCAGGAATGATGTGTACCTCAACGTCGTTGAGCATCCCGATCAGCCGGTCCTCAAAGCTCTCCTGAAAGAGGTCGGCCAGCCGCTTTTTGTGGTTGTGCTTGCCGATGATGATGTTGGTGATCCCCGCCATCTCGGCGTATTTGGTGATGACAAGCGCAGGGTCCTCCCCATAGAGGGTGACGACCTCCGCCCCCATCTGATCGGCGAGCGCCATGGCCGCGCGCAGGTTTTTGTTGGATTCGGGCGAATGGCCCTCCGGGCCCGCTGTCTCAACATAGACCGCCTTCCAGTCCGCATGGAACGCCTCGGCCATCCGCGCGGCGACCCGCA
>CBCSOX010000187.1:0-5072 GCA_965141735.1 uncultured Oscillospiraceae bacterium
GACCGGGGAAGCGGCTCCCATTGCAGGTGCAGGTGCTGCCGTCTCCCGCGCCGGCGCTGCGATTCTCTTCACCAAAAAACGCAGCCGCTAACGCTTCCCCGATTCAAATCCGAAAAAAGCAGCCGGAGGGCACATCCTAAGATGTGCCCTCCGGTTTTCTTTAATCGCTGTCACTTGATAAATCCCCGAGTTCTACTGAAGGAGACTGCGAGAGGCTTGCCAAAGCATCTGAATCCATCTCAGTTCTCATGGCTGTTTGTAGGCTGCGGTCGTGCAATGTTGTGATTCTATTTGACGCCCCTTGAGGGGAGAAACCAGTATTTGGTCTATCTAGGGCTCGGCCACACCAACCTGGTCATGATTTGCAGCTCCGCGGTTCTCACGGCAGCAAACTGTGAGTTTGCCGGGGAAATATCCTCTATCTGGCTGTCAAATTGTGTTCTGCAAACCAGACTAGAGCATGATTGAATCCCAAGCAAACGCAAACAACAGAGCAGATAAACATTGGGCAATTCGTTTTTTGACTGTTCCGAACTTGCTTCCCTGCTATAAAAGGAAATAGAAAAATTACTGCCTAGTTGGTCACAATTGTCCTCCCAATCAGCTTGGTGAAAGCGACTGGCCTGTGCTCATAATTACTGGGGATCAACATCTGATTGAACTAGAAATCCCCTGTAAAGACGGGACGGTTTTTTCATAAAATAAGAATCACCCATGAGCTGACAGCATAGAAGGGATACTGTTTCAGCTCATTCAGGTGCACTGAACTTCTTGTCCCCTCAATCTGTAAACAAATGCCCTCCTATTTTCGGCAGTTGCTGCCCACGTTTCCCTGCTGAAAGCCTGTTTACACCACTCCCAGTCGAACTGGAGGTTTTGAAACGCGAAAACAACAAGAAAAGGGACTGCTGCCCGCAATGTGCGGACCGCAGCCCCTTTTCAAATTGATCTGATGTGGTTCAGCAATCCGCTTTAACCAGCGTTTGTGCTGCCTTTCCGTTTCCTTCCCGTCACTGCGACAGCGGCGGTGAGCACAAGAAGCACAGCGGCTGCCGCTACCGGAGTGTTATCCCCCGTGCGGGCCGGTCCAGTCGCCTTTGTGATGCTTCCATCGCCATTCAAACAAAGATCTGCACTTTTTCCGTCCTGGTAGGAGAGGCCGGAAATCGCCGCTTTGAGGTTGTCAACCGCCTCATTGACTTGATCCTGTTCCTCAACCGACAGCGATTCATCCGCTGCCTTGGCTTTCGCCTCAGCAAGCGCTGCGTCAAACGCCGCAACACTTGCTTCGGAGTAACTGCTCAGGTCAAGGCCCTGCGCGGCTGCAATCGCGGCGTTGAGCAGTGTCTTGTCCGCTTTGTAACGCAGGCCGAGCATGGCTTCAATGAGCGCGTCCACTGCTGCATTGACTTCGTCCTGCGTGGCATTGATATTGTCAAGCACCTGGTTTGCTTTGTCTCTGGCCGCTTCAAATTCCGCCCAGCCCTTGGCATAGTTGTCCTGAATGTAACCGCTGGTTGCATCCACAGCGCTCTGAAGGGCGGTCTTATCACTGCGCAGAACGAGGGCGGAGGCTGCCGCCACGAGCGCGTCGTCTGCATCGTCCACTTCGCTCTGCACCGCATCGGTGTTGCTGAGCATCGCCTGCGCCGCTTGTAGCGCAGCCTGAAAGTGTTCCTTCGCGTCCCCATCCAGGTAGAGATCGAGGTCCAGCTGGCTGTAGAATGCGACGTGCTCTGCGAGAAGCGTCTTGTCGCCCTGCTGGAGGCCGAGCTTGTGAATTTCGGTCATCAGGGCCACCCATGCAGCGTCGATCTGCTCCTGGGTCGCGTACTCATCGCCCGCAACTCCCTTGGCTGCATCGAGCGCCGTCGTAAAGCTCGCCTGAACACTGGAAATCGCGTTGGCGAACTCTTCGCTGCCGAGAAGTGCCGTTGCCTTTTCCACAACCTTGCCCAGTATCGTCTTGTTGGTATCTCCAGCCGGAATTTGCTCCAAGCTGTCAATCGCCGTTTGCAGGGCTGTCACCGCGTCGTCGAGCTGCTGCTGAGAAGTCGCGCTGCCGAGTACCTGCTGCGCGTCGAGAATGGCCTGCTGAAGGGCTGCAAAGCTGTCCGCCGTGTAGCGGCTGCCGTCGATGCCCTGTGCCTCGGCGATCTTCTCCACAAGCGCCGCAGTGTCGAGCGCAGGCTGGTCCACTGCCTGGGCGCTGATCTCATAGATGGTAATGCGTTTGTTGTTGTTCGCGGTGTTGTTGAAGGTGATGCGCACCTTGCTGCCAACCGCGCCGCCGAGGTCAAAGGCGGTTTCCGCCTTGATCGGCACGTTGGCGGTCAGCGACTGCTTGTCAATGACCTTATTCCAGTTTCCATCTTTCAGGACTTCAATGGTGGTCTCGTTGCCGCGGGTGGTTCCCTCCGGCCCGATGTACTCGAGGACAAACAGCTTGTCAAGCGCAGTCTCTTTCTGCAGATCGATTTCCACTGTCACGGTGTTGCCGTTGTCGGATGCCGCAAACCGGGTGTTCAGGTCGCCGTCGACGATGTTTTCCTTGGCAAACGTCGCGTTCATACCCGCCACATTGGTGGTAATCGGCTTTTTGTAAAAGAGGTTTTCCTTCGCGTTTTCATCAAAGTTTGCGAGTGCGTCGCGAATGGCCTGCGCCGCCGCGTCTGCCGCCTCCTGTGTCGCTGAAAGGTCGTTAAGCAGGCTGACGCCGTTTTTCTTGGCGTCCCCGAGTGCGGAAACCGCCTCGTTCTGGATATAGCTGCTCGGGTCGATCGCGGAAATCTCGGTCAGCGCCTTGTACAGCGCGAGCTTGTTTGCGGGCTGCGGGAGCACGCTGTTGCAGGTGATTTCCCAAATGGTTGCGGATTTTGCATTGTGCTTGTTGTCAAAGGTGATCCGCACCTTGCTGCCGACTGCGCCGCCCATGTCAAAGTTGTTGAATTCCGCCTTGTCCTCCATCTTGACCTTGTCGATGACAACATTCCACTGGCCGTTGTTCCACACCTCGATGGTCGTCTCGTCCGAACGGCTCTGCCCTTCGGGGGGATTGAACTCGTAGATTTTGAGCTGGTCGAGTGGATAAGTTCCCTGGAGATCGATCTCGACATGGTACGCTCCGCCCTTGTCGGTGAGTGCGTAACGGGTGCCGAGATTGCCGTCAACCGCATTGGAGAGCGGATAGCTGCTGTTGACCGTGCGGTCGGCTGAGATCGGCTTGCCGAGCATGACGTTCTCAATCTCAAAACTGGTTGTGATTTCCACCGGTGTCTTTTCGCTCTCGCGGGCCGTGAAGGCGCTGACCGCATACTCCGCGTCCGCTGCGGCGTTTTCCAAAATGATCGTATTGTAGGGAGACGCAACGACTTTTTCAAAGCCATCTCCCGCCTTTTTGTAGACGGTGTAGTACTCCGCCCCGTCCACCGGGGAAACAGAAATCTGTAATGTGTGCTCATCCACCCGGTAACCGGTCACCTTGTCCGGCGGGGTGGCGGGCAGCATGAGGGTGGTTGCCCCGTCGCTCTCCCTGCCGTTCTTGCCGACCGCGGTGACACGGAAGGTGCACTGCCCGATGTCAGCCAGATCGTCTGCTTTGTAAGTGTAGGAGGTTGCATTCAGGTCGGACGCAATCAGCTCGTAGTCAGGTGCGTCGCCCACTGCGCGGTAGAGGCGGTAGCTCGCCGCGTCAGCGCTCGCGCCCCACTGGAAGGAAATCGAGCCGTCGGCGTTCCAACTCATGCTGAGGGAACCCGGCTTTGCGGTGAGGGTGCAGGAGGGGATTTCGGTGACAATGTAGGTTTCCCCTTCCACCGTGTCAAAGGAGATCAGGTCGCTGCCGTCTTTGGTGAAACTCACAACCTGTCCGTCCGAGGTTTTGACCACCGCGTCGGCGATGTTGTAGTAGCTGAGCTTGCACTCGCCCCCCTTGTTGGAGGTGATTTCAAATTTGGTTGCCTGACCGTTTGCCCAGTCCGCTGCAACCTCGAAGTTTCCGCGGGCAACTAAGCCCTGGTAGCTTCCGTTCGCCCACGCGTCGGGGCGGGCTGCGAGCGGCATGATCACGCCTTCCTGGCTCTGCAGCAGCATCTCGGCAACGCCCGCTGTCCCGCCGTAGTTTCCGTCAATCTGGAAGGGGGGATGGGTGTCCCACAGGTTGGTGAGCGTCCCGTTCTTGAGCAGGTTCTGGAAGAGGGTGTAGGAGCGATTGCCGTCACCAGTTCTCGCCCAGAGGTTGAGGCGGTGCGCCATCGCCCAGCCGGTTGACTTGTCGCCGCGCTTGTTGAGAGTTACCTTTGCCGCGTCCATCCAGGCGGGGGTGGAGGAGTTGATCAGCGTCCCCGGCTGGAGGCCGACGAGCTGGGAGATGTGGCGGTGCTGGTATTCTCCGATTTCCCCATAGTAGTTTTCTTCGCGGTATTCCTTGACCTGCCCGGAATAGCCGACGTTGACCGGGTCGAGCTTGTCAATCTGCTCTTTGCAGGTGTCGACGATCTGCGAATCGATCCCAAGGATATCCGCCGCTTTGATCAGATCATTGTGATTTTCATAGATCATCTGCTGGTCAAACGCGCAGCCGGTGGTGCGGTAATAACCGCCCCCCTGCTGCTGCTCGGGAGAGGCGGAGGGGTACGCGAGCTGCTTCCCATCCTCTTCGATGAGGGTTTTGGAGAGGAATTTCGCCATTCCCTCGATCGCCGGATAGGCGGTGTCACGCAGCACGTCCTCGTCCCGAGTGAAGTCGTAGTAATCCCAGAACAGCTTGGTAGTGAACGCGCCGGTGCCGGGTCCGGAGTGGCCGGTTGCGCTCGGGGCTTCGGCGCGATAGGGCCAGGTGCCGGTGCCGATGGCCCAGCCGTTTTCCCCGGTGCCCGCTTCTGCCATGAGCTTGGAGCCGGTCTGCCTGAGGTACTGGTCGGCGTTCTGCTGCGCCGCTTCGCGGAACGCTTCGTTGTAGTCGGCATAGGATTCAAACATCTCGGCGAGGTTGGTGCTGAATGCGGGCCAGTAGTTCATCTGGATATTGATGTTGTGCCAATAGCCCGCGCTCCAGGGGGACTGGTCGTAGC
>CBCSOX010000188.1:0-5063 GCA_965141735.1 uncultured Oscillospiraceae bacterium
ATCAAGGTGGTCACCACCGCTGAAAAGAACCCCTCGAGCAGCAGCCTCATCTTCCGTCTCGAAGGCTTCCAGGTATACGGCAACCCGGTCAAGATTGCCGACCGCACCAAGCTGATCAAAGAGATCAGCAGCGCGCAGCTCTTCAAACCCGCAATGCTCACCCCTGACAGCTATGCGCAGCTCCAAACTGCAATTGAAACTGCAAACACCGCTCTGTACAACATTATGGGCACCCAGGAAGAAGCGGACAGCGCCTACGATGCACTCAATCTCACCATTTTCAACCTCGACTACGCAGTGGTTGAGACCGACAAGACCATCCTGCAGAAAGTGATTGACAAAGCGACTGAGCTCGAGTTCAGCGAGGAGTACTACGCGGCGATTCCGAGCGTGCAGAGAAGCTTCTCGGATGCGCTCAGCCATGCGAACCTTGTGAACAACAACACCTACTTCACCCAGGCAGAGGTAGATGCAGCTTGGATCAATCTCATGACCGAAATCCACAAGCTCGGCCTCATCGCAGGCGATAAGACCGCTCTGCAGGCTGATTATGACCTGTACAAAGAGCTCGATCTCAACCTCTATCTCGACGGGGATGAAAAAGACGCCTTTGTCGCAGCGCTTGCAGCGGCCAAAGCAGTCCTCGACGATGAAGATGCCATGCAGCCTGAAATCACCGCGGCGGACGAGGCGCTGGTTGCAGCAGCAAAGGCCCTGGTCAAACGCGGCGACAAGACCGCCCTCCAGAACGCGGTCGACTCAACTGCTTCCTACGAGGAAGGCGATTACGCCAAGGGTTGGGCTGAATTTGCAGCGGCGCGCGATGCGGCAAACACCGTCCTCGGCACCGAAAACGTCACCCAGCAGCAGGTGGATGAGGCGCTCGACACCCTCATCGACGCGATGCTGAATCTGCGTTACAAAGCGGACAAAGACCTGCTCAGCAAGGTCGTTGCGGCGGCAAGTGCGCTCGACCTGAGCGGCTTCACCCCCGCAAGTGTTGCAGCGTTCAACGCAGCGCTCAGCGACGCAAAAGCGGCGCTTGACAACCCAGCACTTTCGACGGACGAGCAGGACACTGTAGACAATGCAGTCAACGAGCTCTCCAAAGCGATTGCAGGACTGACCAGTACAAACGGCGCTCCCGCCAACCTCTCTGTGAGCGGCGACGGCAGCATCACCGGAGCAACCGGTTCCGCCAAGACAGGCGATACCGCTCCGATTGCACTGGCATCGGCAGCCCTGCTGTTCGCAGGCGCAGCGATCGTGATCAAACGCAGAAAACGCTAATTCTTTCAGCCATCATCTTTCTTCCTAATAAAGGCCGCCCCTGGTTCGATGGAGAACCAGGGGCGGCCTTTTGCAGCTGATGCAGGACAAAATCTTCGTTTCGTTCGGTGAGAGGGAGAAGAGAAATTCCATTGTGCGCATCACAATGACCTTGTGATTTGGATGGCCCAACCCACTGCCTGCACTGTGGCGATGTGTACAGTGGTTCCCGTGCGGCAGGGCGGTTTGCCTGCTGTTTACCCATTCAATCGGCATGTAAAATGATCCTGGATGCTTTTGGAACATTTACCAGTGACAGCACAAAAAATGTCCAGATTATCACTAAATTTGTCGCGTATTCTCAAACAAATGTATTATAATAAAATTGACAGTAAAGTGTTCGTTTTTGTTTTGGTTTTGTGCAATGTCGCAAGGAGGTGAAAGCTTCGCATTGCAGGAGATTTCGGAGAATGCAACAATGAAAAGGAACAGAGGTGTCACAATGAGGAAACAATTCTTAAAACGACTTACAGCTGCGGTGGTGGCTGGATTGATGGCGGCTGGGTGCGTCAATCTGCACGTTTTGGCCGACGAACTCGAACAGGCGGGCGCGCGTCCGGGAAATACTGTGTTTGAAGCGGTGCAGTACAGCGAGGCTTCGGTTTCCGGCGCAGTGGCTCCCAACGAGCTGGCTGCTGATTTTACATCGGTCGGCGGCCAATTCGAGACTGGGAACTACATGACCTATCACAAGGTGGATTTCGGGGAAGGAAACTACGACACGGCGATGCTGATGGTCTCCGCTCCCGCCGGGGAAACAGGCAGACAGATCGAGATCCGTCTCGACGCGAGCGACGGCGCCCTGCTCGCAACCGTTCCGGTGGAGGCGACCGGGGATACCATGGTATTTAAAGAACAATATGCGTCCATATCGGAAGTCACCGGGGTGCACGACGTCTACCTCGTCTTTCCCCAGGCGGCTAACCTCAACATCGACTGGTTCACCTTTTCCTCCTACAACGGCACCGAAACCCAGGAGGAATTTGACGCGCGGATGAAATGGTGGCGGGATGCCAAGTACGGTCAGTTCATCCACTGGGGCGCCTACGCCTATCTCGGCGGCGAGTACAAGGGACAGCGCACCGGATATGCAGAGTGGATCATGGACAACCTGAAGATTTCCAAGGAGGACTACGCGGCGGAGGTTGCAAAGAAATTCAACCCCACCCAGTTCAACGCGGCCGAGGTGGTCAAGCTCGCCAAGGATGCGGGACAGAAATACATCATGTTTACCTCCCGCCATCACGAGGGGTTCAGCATGTTTGACACCAAAATCCGCGACTTCAAGGATTACGGCCTGATGAGCTACGGCGACTATCAGGGGGAAGACCCTGTCATGCAGCTCTCGCAGGAGTGCAAGCGCCAGGGAGTCACCTTTGGCGTCTACTACACCATCATGGATTGGCATGACAAATCCCAGAGCAACTGGGGCGCAAATATAGACGCTTCTCAAAAAGCGGATTTTGTCTCTCGTATGAAGGGGCAGCTGCGCGAGCTGATTGATACCTATGGCGTCGAGGTGTTTTTCTTTGATGGGGAGTGGCCCGGCTGGTGGACCAAACAGGACGGCCAGGAGCTCTACCGCTACCTGCGCACCATTAACCCCGATTTGATCATCAACAACCGCGTCGGAAAGCGGCATGTGGATGACGGCGATTACGGCACGCCGGAGCAGGAGATCCCATCGACCGGCCTCGACTACGACTGGGAGAGCTGTATGACGCTCAATGGCACTTGGGGCTATAACAAATTCGACAACAACTGGAAAAATGCTAACACCGTAATCACCAACCTCGTCAACTGTGCTTCCAAGGGCGGAAACTATCTGCTCAACATCGGCCCGGACGAGGAGGGCAGGGTGCCTCAGCAGAGCCAGGATATTCTCCGTGAGGCAGGCGCGTGGCTCGCGGAATACGGCGACAGCGTGTACAACACCCGCAGGAGCTGCTTTACCAAGCTTCCCTCCGGCGTTCAGGCAACCACCAAGGAGGGGAAAATTTATCTGCACCTGAGCAAAATCACCAATACAGACCTGCTGATCCCAAAAATCCAAAATGAGATTACCGGAATCAAGGTCATGGGAACCAACCAGAATATTGAATACCTCGATATGAAAAACAACATTGTCCTCGACCTGAGCGGGGTCACTGCCAATCCGTATGACACCGTCATTGAGATGGACGTTGTGGGTACGCCGGCACAGGTGGAATCTCCCGGTGAGGTGAACATCGCCCTTCAGGCGACAGGGGTCAAGGAATCCAACTATTACCGCAACGACTCGACCTACAGCGGGAGCAAGGCAGTCGACGGAAATCCTGATACCCGCTGGGCAACCGACGACAACACCAGCCAGGCGACGCTCGAGCTCACCTTTGCCGAGCCGGTGACCGTTAACACAGCCTATCTGTCCCAGTACACTTCCAAGACCAACTGGACCAAGGGCTACACCATCGACTACTGGGATGGGACTCAGTGGGTACCCGCCTACACAGGGGGCGAATTCGACAAAGAGACAACCGTCACATTCGATCCGGTGACCTCGGACAAAATTCGTCTCAATCTCACCAATGCGAGCAATCCCTCCTACAGCGAATTTCAGCTCTACAACAGGGAACAGCTCGAGGTAGAAATTACCCAGCCGGTGACCACTCCTGCCACAGGGGAGCGCCCGGAAGGCCATTCGCTGATCGGTGCAGCCCCCTTTACCGTTGCAGGAACTGCAAAGGGCGGCGCTTCGGTCGACATCAAGATTACAGGCAATGACTTTACCCCAGCTGTCTTCTCAACACAAGTCGCTGCGGACGGAACCTGGAGCAAAGAGATCGATCAGAACTTCACACCCGGTGCGATCAATATCAGCGCGATGCTCAAGGACGCCGATGGGGACATCATTGCGGTCACCACGACGTCGGCAATTGTGCGCGGCAAGATCAATCTAGCACAGAATAAGCCGGTTACTGTCTCGAGTTACTACACCCAGCTTCCCGGCTACAACGGGGACGCTGCGGTTGACGGCATCATTGGCACCCGGTGGGCTCCGTCGGACGATGACAAACAGCCGGTGATGACCATTGATCTCGGCGAGATGACCACCTTTAACCAAATTCTTATCAGCGAGATGTTTGACACCTGGAATGTCCCCAATGATTACCGCTGCCGCAGCTTCCAGATCGAATACTTCGACGGCGCGGAGTGGAAAACGGCTTACGAGGGCACGCGGATTGGCGAGCTGCTCACCATCGACCTGCCGCAGGCGATCACGGCGAGCCAGCTGCGCCTGACAATCCTTGAATCCCGCGAAGTGGGCGGCAAGGTTGCGGCAACCAACATCGTCGAGTTTGAACTGTATTACATCCCGGATGAGCCGCAGCCGGAAAATGCTGACAAAACGATTTTGAACAAGGTCATTGCAAAAGCAGAGGCTCTGCTGGGTACCGACGAGTTTAACAATGCGATTTCGAGCGTACAGAACAGCTTCCAGGCGGTTCTCGCAGAGGCGCAGAAGGTGGCGGCAAACGAGGCGGCTACCCAGGCTCAGATCGACGCGGCGTGGGTCAGTCTCATGACTGAAATCCACAAGCTCGGCCTCCAGCAGGGCAACAAAGACCTGCTCAGAGAGCATGTGGAACTCTACAGCGAGCTCAACCTCGACCTCTACCTCGACGGCGACGCAAAAGACAACTTTGTGGCGGCCCTCGAAGCGGCTAAGGCAATGCTCGAGAACAACGACGCTG
>CBCSOX010000189.1:0-5030 GCA_965141735.1 uncultured Oscillospiraceae bacterium
GCCCAGAAATCAACGTTCCTGAGCGGCTTTTTGGAGCTGGTGACAGGAGTTGAACATCTAAGAGGAAACATTTCTACGAAAATATAGCATTTTTAGCACGGAAACATGGCATAAAACCGTCATTCTGGTTTATTTGTGTAAATCACATTTGCAAGGCTGCAAATAAAAGTGTTGTCCAAAGTGTTGTCCACTCAGGCGTTACCCAGCAGCTTTATAAACTCTGCATCTACTGCGCGTGCAGTGTTCTCTGCATCGCCGTTCAAAGCGTGGGCATACACTCCCAGCGTGTCCATGCTCTTACTGTGGCCCACAAGCGCCTTAACATCCCCGGCGGGCAAGTTCTTCACGATGGACACGAACGTGTGCCGCAGCGAGTACAGGGACACCGGCGGGAGATTGTTCGCTTTACAGTACACTTGCCAGCGCTTATAAAAATAGCCCTCGCTGCCGATATCAAACACGCTGTCCCCGGCGCTGGTGGCTGCACGCTGCTGCTCCAGCACCGACCGCGCAAAGCCTGACAGGGCAAAGGCACGCAGCGCATTCTCGTTCTTGCCTTGCGTTTCCTCGCCCAGTACATTCACGGCACGTCTGATCGTGACCGTATCGCCTTGCACATCTGCCCAGCGCAAGCCCAGCAGTTCCCCCGGACGCAGGCCCGTAAGAACTTCAAAGCGGTATGCACAGATAAAATCATCCCGGCGGCGCTTGCCCCTGTAAAGGGTTGTATCCACGCTGAACAGCGTTTTAAGTGCATCCGGCTGTAATATCGTCTTGCCCTTCAAACGCGCCCCGGCGGGGACGTGCAGTCCCTCAGGGTGGAAGGTGGTAAGTTTCCGCGCCCGGCAGTATTTGCAGAACGCCCGCATATCGGCGCAGAGGGATTGCAGCGTCTTTTTGCTCAGACCGTCCGCAAATGCCTTGTTGACCACGTTTTGCAAGTCCTGTTCCGTTAAGCTGGGATCTTCTTCCTGCCGATCGCGGGGAGTATGCGGGTGCGCCAGCGGCTTTCTACGTTCCTACAATTCCCGGTGCCGGTTGTCTGTTCCAGCGTGGCATACCATTCCGCATAGAGTTTTTCTATCCGTTCTCCACTGGGGTTGACACCCGTTTCCAACCACGCATCCGCTTTTGCCTTTACTTCGGCCTGCCCTTTGCGGCCCGGCAAGCTGGAATAGAAGAACTTGCGTTCTCCGTCTTTCTGGGCGGTGGTGTACCAGCGTCCCCGCTTGGGTTCCCACTTGACCGCGCTTGTGCACTTGCTCATCTGGCTGCACCTTCCTTCTTTTTGTGCATTTTGTCCCCGGCGGCGCTCTGATCGCGGGGTGCTGCATCGCATATAATCGGCAAAATGCTGAATTTCACGCTCACAGCTGCCCGCTGTGGGCTTTTTCTTTTTTATTCCGGGTCTTTTTCGTCACCAGTGCCAGCGCTCTGGGTGCTGTCCCCGGCGGGGGCTGCGTGGCGCTGGTAGGCTGGTATCTGGGTTAGCTCCTGCACGCGCTTTGCCGCTTCTGCCTGCCCCTCATCGCTCATCTGGGCAAAAGACCGGATGATTTTTTCTAAATACTTAAAGTTAATTCTTTCTGTGTGGAAGTAGTTAAAATTAGCAATAGACTCTTGAACTCGACTTAACCAATCTTCCTCAGAGGGTAAGAACCACTGAAACGTGTCGTTTAAATCTAATTCTTTCAGATTGAATTTTTGAGCAGTTTGTGGAATGTGGCGTTTTATCCAGTTATTTCGTTCTTCAACTGTCCAGTCCGTTTCAGAATCAGATTCCGCAGTGTTTAATAATTCGCCCAGATATGCACAAGCCGCATCAAGTTGCATTTTATAGCTGTCTGTTTTTTGTGGCGCCCACCCTTTAACCCAACTGTCTGTTTCATCACCGGGGTAAAACTCATCCCACGATACACCGAGTACGTCAGCAATTTTTTTTACCGTTTCAAATTCCATTTTGCTGTCACGCTTCACAGCATTGTAAAGCGTTGTGTATGGAATATCAGTTTGTCTACTGAGTTCCTTAAGTGCAATTCCCTTTGACTTTGCGATTTCGCCTATCTTTGACGCAACACCCATTTCAAAACCCCCTTTTTAACGAGTATACCACGCAAAAGAAAAATTCTCAATTAAGTATTGACACAATCCCCAAACTGGAATATAATCTCAATTGAGAAATCCCCAAAAGCGAATTTCTCTAAAAATATACCCGAAAGGAGATTCAAAAATGCGCTTCGACAAGATTAAAGCAAAAACAGCGTTGTTGATTTCTGGCAAAACCCAATGTGAAATTGCCAAAAGCCTTGAACTGTCCCGCCGCTGGGTGGGCGCTGCATTCAACGGAGAAAAAAGCATCAGCGAGAAAACCGCGCACCACATTGCCGCTGCTCTGGGTGTGGACGTGACCGAGATCATCGAGGAGGACTAAACCATGTACAGACCATTCAAAAAACTGCGCTTGCGCATGGTCGAGATGGACTATAACCAGAAAGACCTTGCAAGGGCAGCGGGCATTGTACCCAGCACGTTCAGCCTGCGGATCAGGGGAAAGCAGCCCTTCAACAGCGCCCAGATCGCCGCAATTGCCCGTGTGCTGAACATTCCAACAAGTGAGATCGGCGCGTATTTCTTTGAAGAACCAGCCAGAACGAAGAAAGCAGGGTGATTGAGTGCGAGAGGACGAATTGGAAAAGAACCTGCAACCGTTCCTTGAGTATCTTGCCCAAACGCCTGTAAACGAGCTGTTGAACGATTATACATATCAGCTTGTTTTTATTGGTCATGATGCTTATGAACAGGAAATGCGGTATCAGCGCCTTTGTGACGTTGTAACCGCTCCCGGCACAGGCATCAAGTGGACACAAGTTGACACATGGCGCGCCGGATGTGCAAAATGCGCAGCTGACGACCCGGCGGGATTCTATGAATCCGGCGACCGCTGGCATGACAGGCATTTCGGAAAGAAGCCCGCGCCGGTACGTATGGAAAATGTGCAGCCAGAGGAAACGCAATGGCTTGTGCCCGGCCTTATCCCTTTGGGGGAGATTTCAGTGTTGGGTGCAGATGGCGGCACCGGTAAAGGCATCTGGCAGGCGCAGCTGATTGCTTACGTGACCAGTGGTAAAACATCCGGGTTCTTTCCTGTACCAGCACCGCAGACGGGGAAAGTTCTTGTGCTATCCGGCGAGGACGACCCCGGCAGGGTGCTGGAGCCCCGGTATCAGGCGGCAGGCGCAGATCTGAGCAAAATTTTTGTCATGACCTCAGATGATTACTATGAAAAAACCGGGCGGCTGCTATCCATCAAAGATAAAGCCCTTGATGATTTCGTGGACACCTGCGAGCCGATTTTGATTATCATTGACCCGCTGCAAAGCTTTCTGCCCTCAGATCTGGAAATGGGAAGCCGCAACCAAATGCGCGGCATCACGGTGCCTTTGAAAAGTATCAGCAACCGGCGCAACTGTTCAAGCCTGATTTCGATGCACACCAACAAGAAACAGGGTGTGTCAGGCCGCGCCCGTCTGGCTGACAGTTCCGACATCTGGGATATTGCACGCAGTGTGCTGATGATGGGCCGTTCTAAAAATGACGGGAAGATTTACCTCAGTCATGAGAAAAGCAGCTATTCAAAGCCACAGCAAACCGTGCTGCTGCACATTGATGATACCCGCGTGAACGGCATTCGGACAGCCTGTGCTGTATTCGATGGCTACACCGACAAAAAAGACGCTGATTTCATTGAAGAGAAACGGTTCAGACTGGCCCAGACAAAGGATGATGCAGCAGCCGCAATTTTGAATGTGCTGGCCGAAAGCAACACGGCCAGCATGGCAAGCAGTGAACTGCGCGCGGCTGTTATTCAGGAAACCGGATGCAGCCAAGGCACCTATAACCGCGCTTACGGCGACCTTGTGAAGTCCGGTGAAATCGCAAAATTCCAGTTGAATCAACCCGGCGGCGTCCGTGGATGGTTTACGCGCCTTTGCTATCAGGGTGAAACAGATGATAAAGAGACAAAATAATAATTTATTTATGTTGTTTTTTGTCAGTTTATCAGTTTGCGAAAGTGACCCCTACTGATAAACTGACCCGCGTGTCACTTTATCAACCTGATAAAGTTAGAATTTGAACGTTGTGCAGTTGATATTTTGTCACTTTCGCATTTAACATCACTCTACACGTGCGCGCGCGTTATATAGCGCAGAAAGAAGCACCCACCTCGCAGGCTCTGGCAAAGGCTATTGCAGAACTTGAGCCGCTATTGTGGGAGAGGGACGCTATTAAATACAGGACGGTAAACAATGGAAGCGGTGGAAAACGTCACTGCTTCAAGATGCTTCGAACTGACAACACCGCCCCGGATTTAGATGCGGTTCAACTGGAATGTGTCTAACTCTAAAAAATCGTTGTTTTCGTTGATTTCGTTGATGGAACACCCCAGTATTAGAAATTTCGTTGATGATTTACCCCAGATATCAACGATATCAACGTTTTCAACGAAAATTCACACTATATGTAAAAACGAACGGATAACGCCTATGAAGCACACCTATTTCACCACTTGCCCCTATTGCGGCGCACACCTTGACCCCGGCGAAAGGTGCGACTGCCCGCGTGCATCCCCCGGCGGGCACCAGTACGGAAATCGTACCAGTACGGAAACCGGACAGGTACGGAAACCAGATGGGTGCAAAAAATGCACCCATGCAAAAAGTGCACCGGTGCAGATTGTGCACCCGAACCTGCCCGGCCTGCCGGAGATCGTGTTTAGCCGCAGCAAGCAGCAGCCTGACCCCGGCCAGATTGAACTAGGTTCAAAATGACCCCCGGCAAATTGCCGGGGATACCAGTTGCATTTTACAACCGGTTGCATTTTGCAACTGCTGCTCAACAACAAAAAGAAAGCCGCTCACACTGTTGGCGCAGCGTGGGCGGCAGATGGGCGGTAAAGTTTCCAGACAATACCGCCCCCATTATATCAAAAATGGAGGATTTTACAATGCTTGGTTACACTGCGTATCAAT
>CBCSOX010000190.1:0-5009 GCA_965141735.1 uncultured Oscillospiraceae bacterium
CCGGGGACATTGGTTTTGCAATCCTCCCCCGCGATGATATAGCCGGCGGGGTCGAGGTTCACCCATTTTGAGAACATCCCATTGTCCGGTTTGAGTCCGATCGCAACGAAAACGCCGCTAACACTGAGCTCCTTTTGTTCGCCCGGGCGCTGAATTGTGACCTGGTTTACCGACTTCTCCCCGCTGATCTTGACAATTTGATACCCGAGGTGCAGGTTGATGTTGCTGCGTTCCCGTACTTTGTCAACGGTGGTTTTGTGGGCACGGAATTCGCTGCGGCGGTGAATCAGGTGAACACTGGTACAGATATTGGACAAATAGAGGGCATCCTCAAGCGCGGTATTTCCGCCGCCCGCAACACAGACATCCTTTCCGCGATAAAAATTCCCGTCACAGGTCGCGCAATAGGAGACGCCCCGTCCTTTGAACTGCGCCTCGCCTTCGCATTCCAGTTCGCGGTGGCGCGCGCCGTTGGCGATGATAACCGTTTTTGCAAGATAAGTTTGGCTTGCAGTGGTGATCCGTTTCACGCCGCGTCCAAGATCAATTGACTCAATGGATTCATAAATGATCTCCGCACCTAAATTTTTGGCATGATTGTAAAGGTTGTTGGCAAAATCAAAGCCGGAGATCAATTCAATGGCAGGATAGTTGACGATGTCGGGGGTGTTGATGATCTGCCCACCGTGAATATTCTCCTCAATGACCAAGACCGACAGCCCGGCGCGCACGCCGTAGACCGCGGCGGACAAGCCGGCGGTTCCAGCGCCGATGATAACGATATCATATTCCATATTGGTACCCTCCAAGCAGCTTTTTCCTCTATTATACTACAATGCGAAGGCTTTTATCAAGCGATAAATCGAATTGTGCGCCAAAGCAACAAAATCGGCAAAAATCCGGCAGAATTTCGAGGAAAACTAGCGGCAGGATTTGGGATAGGGACACGGATTATCCGTCCTCCCAATCAAGTAATCAACACTTGTGGAGTAAAAATCCGCCAGCATGCAGACCATTTCAAGTGAGATACCCCTTCTTCCCCGTTCGTAGGAGGCATAAGTATGGAGTGAAATGTGAAGGATTTGAGCAAGTTTTGCCTGGGTCATGTCCCTGTCTTCCCTGAGGTCACGCAATCGTTGCAGTTTCATTTTGTCATCACTGTACTTTCTTTTTCAAGTATTTCAGTCAGAATACTTGTTTATTATACCATATTATTCGACAAAAATCAATTAAATTTGTCGAACAATCTATGATTTACAGTTTTTCCGTTTTGTGGTATACTAAAACTATCCCTTTTGAATGGAGGATGTAAATATGACCAAAAAGCAACGGGCTACTGCCGCAGTTGAAAAATTAAAACAGCTTTATCCCGAGGCGATCTGCTCTCTAAAGCACACAAAGCCATATGAGCTTCTGCTCGCCACGAGGCTGTCCGCGCAATGCACCGACGCGCGTGTAAATATAGTGACCAAAACGCTTTTTGACCGCTACCGCTCGATGGAGGATTTTGCCGCGGCTGACGTCGATGAAGTCGCTGAGATCATCCGGCCGTGCGGGCTGTTTAAAACCAAGGCAAAGGACCTTGTCGGCATTTGCCAGAAGCTGCTGCTCGATTACAACGGCGTTGTCCCCGATACGATCGAAGAGCTGATCAAGCTCCCCGGTGTGGGGCGTAAGACTGCAAATCTTATTGTGGGCGATGTCTACCACAAACCGGCGGTTGTCACCGACACCCATCTGATCCGCATCAGTAACCGGCTCGGCCTGGTGGATGTCAAGGATCCCAGAAAGGTAGAGGATCAGCTGCGCAAAATTCTCCCTCCTGAGGAGAGCAATGATTTCTGTCACCGGATGGTGCACTTTGGCAGAGATACCTGCCGGGCGCGCGGTCCCAAGTGCGGAGAATGTGCACTTGCCAGCATCTGCAAATCAGCCGGAAAGCTATAAATGGTTTTGCTCCCCACACGCGAGGGGAGTAAAAAGAGACAACAAAAAGGGCTTGAACTCTGTACTGAACAGAGTTCAAGTCCTTTTTTCTTCCTTGCCGCAGTACAGGGCATAGAGAGGTCGGGATCAATTCGTCCAGCTTTACACTGTTGCACAGTAGCATTTTAAGCGAACGGGCCAAAGGTACTTTTCTATACAATTCTGCTCCACAGTGCAGAAAAATGACAAACTGCACTGTTTCCCGGTGCCCAGGTCGTTCGGGTTGATCGCCTCGAAGGTCGGTTGCTGCAATTCCCCGCAATCGAGCCAAATCACCCTGTTGGAGATTTTTGCGTAGAATACTAGGGGAGTGGCAGGGGAGAGGTGCCCCTGCCAAAATTATGACTTCTGCCATTGAGGTGATAGATTATGAAGAAGTGTGGGAAAAGCCCGCCGATTCCAAAAGAGATCCAGCAGCAGCTCGCATTGATTGACCGTTCACAGTGGTTTATCGGCTTGACGATTGCTGGAATCGTACTCTCCTATTACACAACCGGAATTCAGCGGAAGCAGCTTTTATGCAGTGTGACTAAGGACCCCTGCTGCAAATGTCTTCCGGATCCGTTCCCGATCCAGTCGATCTCGAGTCTCATGATTATTATCGCGTTGGTGTTCTTCTACAATTTGTCTGCAGATACACTCTGCCAATCGCCTGCCGACGCAAAGACCTGCCGTTTGAACAAACTTGGGTACATCGCCAGCGCGCTGGTTCTCGCCGCTGCTGTCATCCGTTTTTACACATTGAACACAGGTCGCAATACAAGGACGGAACAATCTGAATTCGGTGAGATTTAGGCTGTGAGGAGGGTGTGGGATGCAAACAGAATACGAAATGAATCGGTTTGACTGCTGCGGTCATCCCTGTCCCGTGTGGCCGCAGGGAACAACCGGCCCCACAGGTCCGCGCGGAGCGACTGGGCCGACAGGCCCCCAGGGTACAACTGGTTCACAAGGCCAACGCGGTGTAACTGGTCCAGAGGGTCCCCGCGGAACCACCGGCCCGGCAGGTCCGCAGGGAATCCAAGGCCCAGTCGGCCCGCAGGGAGAACCCGGCGTGCAGGGACCTCCCGGTCCCCGTGGAGCGACTGGGGTTCAAGGCATTCAGGGGAATCCCGGCCCGGCTGGCCCATCTGGCCCACAGGGTCCAGAAGGGCCTCAGGGAGCGGTCGGACCTGCTGGCCCCCAAGGTGCAGTCGGACCTATGGGTCCGCAGGGAGCACGCGGTGAAGCCGGACCGCAAGGTCCGCAGGGATTTCAGGGAGCAACCGGTCCCACCGGAGCAATTGGCCCGCAAGGGCCGACCGGGACGACTGGCCCCATAGGCGCGACCGGTCCGACTGGTCCACGCGGGATCGAGGGACTCAGAGGAGAGACCGGTCCCACTGGAAACACCGGACCAACCGGCCCCGCGGGAATTCCCGGTGCGACTGGCGCAACTGGACCAGCGGGTCCGGTGCCGAGCGACGTCTTTGCGAGCTTTGTCAATTTTGGCGCACAGTTTGTAAATGCCACTGTGATTCAAATGGGTGTCGGGGTTGCAGATACAACTGGTAACATTGTGCTGACAGATTCCACCCGAATTTCTCTTGCGCCGGGGATCTATTCTATTTTCTACGATGTTTCGGCTCTCATTCCGGAATCCACTTATATGCAGATTACCCCGTTTTATAACGGCAGGCCGCATTTGGAATATGGTATTTACTTTGCGACTGGCCCCGGACGCTCCAGCGCATTTGGATCTGTGTCGTTTATCATTGAAGTTCCTACCCAGACTGTTTTTAACCTGACCTATAACAGTACGGTAACAGCGACTGAAGGAACTCTGACCATGGTGATTTTTAAGCTCAGAAGGGATTTGTAACCCCATCGAGCTGGGGGATTGGGCAACGATAAATACCAAGGTGCGGCCAAAACCAGTTCCCTTTCACTTCCAGTTTCTGAATGATTGTTTTGGCCCTACTGCACGGGTTTTGGTTATAGCACACAATTGGGGCAATGCGGAAGAAATGTACTGCCTTGTTGCATTGGAATCAGATCATGCGTTCCGGCAGCACCACCCTCAGAGCCCCGCCGCTTGAACGCAAAAGGGAATTGAAACACCCGCCTGAAATTTTACAGGCGGGTGTTCTTGTTGCAGATGAAACTTCCCGGCTGTACCGGGGAGTTCAGAAAAGCTTTTGGGTTGAGTAGAAAATGCAGAGAAAGAAAAACAGCGCATGGACAAATGTATTTTTGAAAATGATTTTAGCCAAAGGCATATGTTGAGAAAGCAAACGAGAAGCTGAGGTTAGAGCGTGAACCGAGCGAAACGAATATGGAAAGATTGTCTGTTTGCAATTAGCTACCGGATGTAAGCCTCTGCAAGCGTCGTTTGTAATGTGCGCCTTGAGGCGCTGCCAGTAACATACGGCTTTGCCCGCATACCACCAGCTTAGCTGGTGGGTTCCTTTTAGCCTGAGACCAGCTACTGGCACAATCGAAAGTCTCTCATTTTAAAATCGACTTACCCCTTTTCCCAGTAAATGAAATTTTTAATTTGATAATTGTTGATCATATACCCACGCAATTCCTTTTGGTTGTTGTTTTGTGTATTTATGTGTATAAAAATTAAACATATTTATGCAGAACAGACAAGTCAACACAAAAACTGTCTAAAATACACCAAATATTAACGCGCTATTTTTATTGTTGTTTTGTATAATTGATTCAGTCATTTTTTGTAATTATTGTTATGAATTTTATATATTTCAAATAAATTGATAAAAAAATCAAAGTATAGGATAAAAAAACAAAAAAATTATAGAGGAATGTTTGGTTTGAAAAGCATTTTGCTTTTTAAATAGAGTAAAAATGGAGGTTTCAGAATGGAAAGAAGAACATGGAAAGGCAAGCGCATCGTTGCAGCAGTTCTTGCAGCAGCGGTGGGACTGCAGATGACGGTAACCGCACTCGCGCAGATGCCGCTTTCTGCGGAGCCGTCTGCTCCGGCACTTTCGTCATCCGTCCAAAAGGAGCTCAGGCTC
>CBCSOX010000191.1:0-4970 GCA_965141735.1 uncultured Oscillospiraceae bacterium
TTGATCCATGAAGAATGGTAAAATGAAACGACAGGAATGCATGTTGTCAGGTGAGTTGGATTTCAAGTCCATCCTATGGCAAATTCGTGTGAGGATGATGTCACCTAAATAGGAAAGAAATCGCGGCCTCCGATGATGCAGTCAGAGCCGCCAGCTTTATTTGTTCCAATAACCGAATCTCTGTCGACTTGAAAGACTGCGGCAGATAGAATGCCTGAAATTGTTTCAGGCATTTAACGAATCCAGCAAAAAAGCTTGCTGATTCACAGCTGTAAGGTTCTACATGCTCGGGTATAAGAACACGGTCAGCCGGGGTACCCTATCTGGTGTTAGAGAATGACTCGCGGACGGTTCGGTTTGGACCCGTAGAAAGGACATTGTATGCTAAAAAACGGAAAAGAAAAATGCAGCTGCCGGTTTGTCAAATGCAAGCGGCATGGAGACTGCGAAAAATGTATGGAGCATCACAAAAAATCAAAAAAACACCCGCTCCCTTCCTGTTTTAAACAGAGAAAAAAAGACTCTACTTGAAAAATTTGGGTAAAGGTGGTACAATAGGTAAAAAGGTAGATCGACAACGATCGACAGAAAAAGGAAGTGGGTGTTTGTATGATGACTGATATCTTAGGAAGATCCTCACTCGGTCTGGAACGGGAAGTCACCGAGCTGCTGTTGAAAATCGGTGTGCCAGCGCATATCAAAGGCTTTCGCATTCTGCGCAGAGCAATTTTAATTACGATTGACGACAGTCAGGCAATCGAGTCCATAACTAATATTTTGTATCCTGATTTGGCGGATGAATTCAACTCAACGCCAGCAAATATCGAACGTGCAATGCGTTATGCGATTGAATCTGCATGGCAAAGGGGCGATATGTCGGTGATCAGTTCCTACTTTGGCTGGAAGAAACCCGCAAACGCAGAATTTATCGCAACGATTGCGGACAAGGTTCGGCTGCAGATCGACATAGAGCAGTCCAAATGAGGATATGCGCCCGCAACTGCCATGCGGGCGCGTTTTTAGTTGCAAATTCGGCTTTTTTTGTGCTATAATAGTGCTTGCTATGAAACGAATGGGGGATTGTATGAATACGGTAAAACTGGACAGTCGCCTCGCCGCTGCCGCCGACTACATCCGCCCTGGCAGCGAGGTCGCCGACGTTGGATGCGACCACGGGTATCTTGCGGCCTTCCTTGTGCAGACAGGCCGCGCACGCCGGGTTTACGCCTCAGACATCAACGAAAAGCCGCTGCACAGTGCCCGGGAAACTGTGCTGCTGTATGGGGTAGAGGACCGGGTGGAGACCGTGCTCTCCGATGGGCTGGGGCAGATTCCCCGCACAGTGGAGGACATCGTCGTCGCCGGTATGGGCGGGGAGCTGATCATCGAGATACTCGATGCCGCCCCCTGGGTGCTCACTTCGGGAAAGCGGCTGGTGCTGCAGCCGATGTCGTTTGCGGAAAAACTGCGGGTTTATCTGTACAGCCGAGGGATGGAAATCTGTTCCGAAACTCCGGTGATCGACGGCAGGCACACCTACTGTGTCCTCTGTGCCGAATACACAGGATGCACACGCAGCCTGACGGAGTACGAAAGTGTGGTGGGTAGGCTGCCGGAATCGGGCAGCCCTCTGGCAAGGGAATATCTGTGCCGCCAGCACCGCAAGTACCGGCGCATTCTGGACGGTCTCATGCAGTCGAAAAACAAGGACGATCTGCCGCGCTATCAGCAGCTGGTCAATCAACTGGAACAGTGGAAAGGGTGAGCGTCATGACAACTGTACAATCGATTTATAACTTTCTTGATTCTTTTGCGCCGTTTGACACGGCAGAGGAGTTTGACAACGCAGGTCTCCTGCTTGGGGATCCCGACGCAGAGGTGAAGCACTGTCTCATCGCGCTCGATGTGACCGAAAGCGTCATCCATGAGGCGGTGGAACACCGCTGCAATCTCATCGTCAGCCATCATCCGGTGATTTTCCACCCGCTCAAGGCAGTGGAGAGCGGCAGCCTTGTCGCCCAGCTCATCCGCGCCGGAATCAGTGTGATTTCCGCCCACACCAATCTGGACAAGGCCCCGGGCGGGGTCAACGACGCCCTTGCGGCTGCGCTTGGGCTGCAAGAGGTCAAATCGTTTGAGGGCTCGGACGGGATGGGTCGGATCGGAACCCTGCCCGAGGAGTGCGAACCCGACGCGTTTGCCCATCTGGTCAAGGAGTCGCTCAGTGCGGCGGGGGTGCGTTACGTCGGGGGAAGGCGTCCGGTTAAAACCGTCGCTGTGCTCGGCGGAGGAGGGGAATTTGCCCTCCAGGCGGCGCTCGACGCCGGTGCGGACGCGCTCGTGACCGGGGAAGCAAAGCACCACGTATTCCTCGAGGCGGATGCAAAGGGCGTGACGTTTCTCGACGCAGGGCATTTTGACACCGAAAACGTGGTTGTCCCTGCGCTTGAACAGATGCTGAAAGAACAATTTCCGGAGCTTCGCGCAATGGTCTCTCACTGCGAGAATCCGGTTCGTTATATCTAGCCTGCGGCAACCCGTGGGCCTTTAGGAGAACGCTATGGCTTTAGATGGAGCATTTTTACACACAATACAATCCGAACTGACCGCCCGCATTGGGGCGCGCATTGATAAAATTCACCAGCCCTCGCGGGAGGAAATCGTCTTGGTCCTCCGCTGGCCGGGCGGCAGCGGCAGGCTGCTCCTCTCGGCGAGCGCGAGCAACGCTCGAATTCACTTCACGAGTTTTCCCCCGGAAAATCCCAAGACCCCGCCGATGTTCTGCATGCTGCTGCGCAAGCACCTGGGCAGCGGAAAGCTCGTCGCGGTGCGCCAGCTCGAGCTCGACCGGGTGATTACCCTCGATTTCGAGACAACCAACGAGCTCGGCGACCTGGTGGTACTGTCAATCGCAGTGGAGATCATGGGGCGGCACAGCAACATCATCGTCATCGGCCCGGACGGGAAAATCCTCGACGCAGTCAAGCGGGTGGACAACACGATGTCCGGGGTGCGCATGGTGCTGCCCGGACTCACCTACACCCTGCCGCCGCTGCAAAACAAACTCAACCTCCTTGCCACCGACGACGATACCCTCCTGCGCGCGGTGACCGCCAAGCAGGCGGAGCTCTCCAAAGCGGTGCTGCAGACGGTGCAGGGCTTTTCCCCGATTCTCGCGCGGGAGGTTGCGTTTTACGTCTCCAAGGGGGCGGATCTCGCAGCGCAGGAGCTCACCGAAGAGCAGCGGGAGCGGCTGCGCTTCAGCCTCAGCCGCATTCGGGAGCTGCTCGAAACGGGTCAGTCGGTTTTCACCACAGTTCTAGAGGGGAACACCCCCAAGGACTTTTCGTTTATCAACATCACCCAGTATGGGAACTATATGAAGACCCGCCGGTTTGAGAGCGCGAGCGAACTGCTCGACCATTTTTACGCCGAGCGCGACCGGATCGCCCGGATGAAACAGCGCTCCCACGACCTGCTCAAGCTGCTCGTCAACACGACTGACCGGATCAGCCGCAAGCTGGAAATCCAGTCCTCCGAGCTTGCGCAGAGCGAGCGGAGGGATGAATACCGGGTGTACGGCGACCTGCTCAACTCCAACCTCTACCGCCTGGAAAAGGGGATGCGCTCGGTCACCCTCGAAAACTTTTACGAGGACAACCAGCCGGTGACCATCCCGCTCGATCCGCTGCGCACCCCTGCGCAAAACGCGCAAAAATATTACAATGAGTATAAAAAGGCCATCACAGCCGAGCGGATGCTCACTGGCCTCATCGAGCAGGCAAAGCAGGAGCTCATCTACATTGACAGCGTGTTTGACGCGGTCTCCCGCACCTCGAGCGAGAGCGAGCTGCTCGAAATCCGGGAGGAGCTCGCCGAGCAGGGCTACATCAAAAAAGGGGGCCGCAGCCGAAACAAGGCGCTCAAGCCCCAGCCGCCGCTTCAGTACAAGTCGACCGACGGGTTCACCATTCTCTGCGGCCGCAACAACAAGCAGAACGACAAACTCACCACCAAAACCGCGCGGGGAAACGACCTGTGGTGCCACACCAAAAACATCCCCGGCTCCCATGTGGTCGTTCTGTCCGAGGGGCGGGAAATTCCCGATTCCACCATTGAGCAGGCGTGCGTCATTGCCGCCTACAACAGCAAGGCCCGGGAGGGCTCCCAGGTTCCAGTGGACTATACACTAATAAAAAATGTGAAGAAACCCAACGGCGCAAAGCCAGGCATGGTGATTTTTGTCGACAACAGGACAGCCTATATCACCCCGGACGAGGAACTCGTCAGCCGGCTGCGGGTGAATTGACGGTTGACACCGCACAGCAAACACAGTAAAATAAAAATAGTTTTTGTTTGAAAACAGGGTTGGCTCTGCCAGCCTTGTTTTTCCCATAAGATTCGCATGGGCAATGGTGTGCCCCACACAGGCGAGTCCCGTTCCCTGCCGCTGGACCTTTCCAGATGACAGGTTCAGCGGATGAATCACAGCTGCGCCGCCCCGGGCGGACCGCACAGGACGCGGATGATATTACAAAGAAAGTTGGAGGAAGCAATGCGCAAGGAACTTGACAAGGTGTACAGCCCCAAGCAGTTCGAGGACAAAATCTATCAATTCTGGCAGGAAAAAGAATACTTCCGGGCAAAGCCTGACCCGGAGAAAAAACCATATACCATCGTAATCCCCCCGCCCAACATCACCGGCCAGCTCCACATGGGGCACGCGCTCGACGAGACGCTGCAGGATATCCTCATCCGCTGGAGAAGGATGCAGGGTTACGCCGCGCTTTGGGTGCCCGGCACCGACCACGCGTCGATTGCCACCGAGGCGAAAATCGTCGAGGCGATGAAGCAGGAGGGTGTGACCAAAGAGGATCTCGGCCGGGACGGCTTCCTCGAGCGCGCCTGGGATTGGAAAGAGAAGTACGGCGGGCGCATCATCGAGCAGCTCAAAAAGCTCGTCTCCTCCT
>CBCSOX010000192.1:0-4893 GCA_965141735.1 uncultured Oscillospiraceae bacterium
TTTCGTTCATCAGGGTAATCCACGCTTGGTTGATCTGCTCCTGGCTTGCCGCCGGATCCTCTGCCACTGCCTTCGCTTCTACGAGCGCCGCGTCAAAGCTCTCTTGTACCATCGGGATCGCATTGAGGTATTCCTCTGTCTTTTGCAGCTCCTCCGCGTCTTTAATCACACGGTTGAGGATGCTCTTGTCGGTGTCTGACGGGGTGGGGATCTCTTTGTCGGTCGCAGTGAACTTGTAGTTTCCGCTGCCCGCAGTGTAGACGCTGCACCCGTCCTCGTCCAGACCAACATAGGTCAAACCATTGCCGTCTTTTCCAAGGATGTCCTTGCCGCTCTCGGTGATTTCGGTGGCGTGTTTGACTGGGATTGTAATCGTCGCAGTTGCATTCACAGGAACAGTGATCTCCCAAGTGAATTCCCCATCCGCATTGGTCCAATTGGAAACTGCTGTTCCGATGATGGTGTCAATCGAGCTGTTGACATAGGTGAGCTCGCTCTCAATGCCTGCGCGGTAATCGATGGTGCGGTAGCCGCCCGAAGTGGCGGTGATGCCGCCGAGGCCGTTGAACATCCACACAGCGGGGCCGCCGCCCATCATGCAGTGGTTCTGGGAATCCCACACCGCGTTGCCGGGGGTGAGGTTGGAGTTAAAGGTCTCTCCCGCTTTGTCCCAGTACTCCCACATCGTCGTTGCGCCGTTGTCGATCATGTAGCCGAAAGAGCATTTTTTCGGGGTAATTGTCATGTCGAGCAGCGTTTTGTGCTCGTTTGCCCGGCTGAGCGCGTCGTACATCGACTTGGTGCCGAGCACACCGGTTTTAATCGTCGTATCCGCAGCTGCCACAGCGTCCACCAAGGTCTGCACAATCGTATCCTTCTGGGAAGGGGGAACGATTTCAAAGTCAAGCGCCATGCCGTTTGCGGTCTGGGTGTTGGTGCTGAAATAGCTCCCCTTGTTGTACACCCGCTGGAGGGCGTCGTACATTTTGGTGAGGTAGCTGTCAAGCTCTGCATGGTCGCGGCCGGTGATCTCCGCCATCTCGGCGAGCAGCGCGCCGCAGTAATAGAAATAGGGCGCCGTCAGGAAGCCGCGGTCGAGCTTGCCCTCCTGGTTGTCATAGCCGAGCCAATCGCCGTAAATGTTGTTGGTGAAGATCGTGTCGCCGTCGGTGTCGAGCGATTTGTAGTAATCAAACACCTTGACAAGGGCGTCATAGGCGATGTCGATGTAATAGCGGTCGCCGGTCTGCATATAGGTCTCGTAGGGGAAGACAAAATAGGCGGACGCCCACGGAATATCGAATTCCGCCGGGTTGTTTTCCGAGGTGATCCACGGGATGATGATTCCCGGCTTGCCCTCCTCGGTAATATCTTGGTACATCGTCTTCATATACGCTTCCGCTGAGGTGTAGTCGTTGAGGATCAGGGCAGTTGATTCCTTGGTGACCGACGCGTCTCCTGTCCAGCCGTTTTTCTCACGCTGCGGGCAGTCGGTGTAGTTGCCGATCATGTTGGAGCGCTGGGAACGGTAGTACATATCAAACACCTGATTCAGGCGGTCGTTGGAGGATTCAAAGAATCCGGTCTGATCGAGGTCGTCACTCAGAAAACAGGCGGTAAAATCATCGGGGTTGATCTCGCCGCTGGTGCTGGAAACCTCGACATAGCGGAACCCTGTGTAGAAGAACCGCGGTTCAAAGGTATCATTCCCACCCGAAAGGGTGTAGGTGCATTTGGGGTAGTGAAAGGTGGTGTTGGCAAAGATGGTGCCGTCGTCGTTCAGCAGCTCGGAGTATTTGAGCTGAATCTGGCTGTCCTTCGCTCCGGTGGTGTTGACACGGACATAGCCCTGCATGTTTTTGCCGAAGTCGAGGACATATTTGGTGCTCGGCTCGACAAAGCCATTCCATTTGGAGGCATCGATGCGGTCGAAATTGTCCTCCCACACGATTTCCCCACCCTGGGTGACGCGGATGTAGTCCACCACGCAGCTCTCTGCAATCGTCTCCCGGATGCCGAGCGGTCCAGTGGTCGCGCCGTCGGGCAGGTCACACTCGTCAACCTTTTGTCCCGCGACATAGGTGGTCACATGGTTGCCCGAGACTTCAATTCTCATCTCAACAAAGTCAGTGAGGTCAACGCCGGGCACATCGTTGAGAATTCGGATTCCACTTGCCCAGTCGCCCGGGTTGTGCAGCCGCACCGACCCATTGCCCGACGTGGCGAGCTGCCACATTGCCGGATAGGGGGTACCGCTGCCAAAGAGGAAGCCAAAGACGTTGTCCGTCTTAGCGGCGAGCTCCACCGTGTAATCGCCAGAGAACGACTGCTTGGTGGTGAAGGTGCCGCAGTTGGTCGGCATGATCAACTGGCCGTTTGCAGTATAAGGGCTGTTGAGGTCGCTGTAATCCACCTCATGCACCGAGACGGGTTTGACCTCGTCAATGATCTTGACACCTGAAATTGCGGGGGAAACCGCAGGGTCTTCGGGGAAGGTCCATTTGGTGGAGTCAGCGGTGTCAAAGTTGTCTTCCCAGATGACCTCACCGTTCTGGTACACGGCGATGCGGTCGTAGTCCACAACCTCGTCCGGCATCGAGCGGAAGCCGAGCGGGCCGGAGGTCTGTCCGTCCGCGAGCACCGCTTCGTGCACCTTGACCCCGTCAATCGACGCGGTGACGGTGTTGCCCACGATGTCCAGCCGCATGGTCACCGGTTTGTCGAGCGCAATGTCCGCCGGGGCAATCTCGATGTTGTCCCAGTTGCCGGGATAATGCACCCGCACGCTGCCCGGGGCAATCTGCCACATCGGCGGATTGGGGGAGCCGCTGCCGAACAGAAAGCCGCAGACGTTGGAGAGCACGGTTGCGGTCACCTCGACCGAATAGTCCCCGCTGAAACTCTCGCGGGTGTAATAGGTACCCGCATAGGCGGGGACGTGCAGCTGGCCGCCGCTCGCCTGCAGTCCGGCGGGCGTAGCCTCCGACCAGGTTTCGTCCTCGACAAAGGAGGGGGTGTCCCAGTTGGTGATCAGGTTTGCGTCGACGTCCTCCCCCGCACTGATGCTCTCTCGGGTGATTTCAGACTGTGCGCAGGCGCGCCAGGTTGTGTCGGTGGAGACCACCTGGGTGGACCCGTCTTTGTAGGTGATTTTGACCATACCCACCGCGCGGTTGCCCTGCGGGTAGATGCCGCTGACCATCAGGCCAATGGTGTTCTCCCCGTCTCGCAGATAGGGCATCAGATCAAAGGTGTTGTAGTAGGTCTCGACGTCGGGAACCGGCTTTTTGGGGCCGAACACAAGGTCGCCGACCTTGCTCCCGTTCATGCGGGTTTCCAGAATGGACGGGCTGCTGAAATAGGACCGGGCGCGCGCCACGTTGGCGAGGTCCTGATCCAATGTGAACGTCTTGCGCAGCAGGCGGGAGGAGGTGATCCACGCCCCCTCGAGCTGGGCGGGCGCGGTTTCAAACGTCCTTTCTTCCGAGAACCCGGTTTCCCGGCCATTCTGATCCCGGACGTTGACTTTCCAGTGGTAGACGGTGTCCGGCTGCAAGTTTTCCGGGGTGATTCCGGTTTGTTCCGCCGACTCCACCCAGCCGCTGTCCCACACGTCTGACTGCTCGTCCCGCACGACAACTCGGTACGCCTGCTGTCTGATCCCCCGGTCAGCAGAGCTGAGCTGCCAGCTGAGACGAACGTTGTCCGCCGCAACGCCGAGCTCATATCGCGATGAGTTCAAGAACGTGGCGGTTACCCTTGTTCCGGTATCCTGTGCATACGCCGGGACCGTGCTGAGCATCGTGGTTGCGAGCATTGCAGCGGAGAGCAGCGCGCACAGAACTTTTTTCATGTTCATCTTCTTAACTCCTTTTCTGAATAGATTGTGGATAAAAGTTTACCCCAATCCATTATAACATTTCTATAATAAAGTTCAATGGTATTTATTTTTTTTATTTGTTTTGTTTTCAAGGATTGTGTCTGCGATTGACAATACGAGCGTTTTACTGTTGCAGGCAGCCTTTCTCACAGTCGCTTTATTTAAAACGGCGAGCTGTCCTGTGACGCTTGGTTCCCCCTGAGCACCTCTTCAGTCCAAACGCTGCCGGTACTGTTTGTGATGTAAAAGCGCTCTCTTGTGTGTTTATCGTTCCGACAGACAGCACCCAGCCTGCAAACACCAAAACAGGCGCCCGGTTGATAACCGGACGCCTGCCAAGGAGTGATCTTATTTCTGTTTTTTCGTGAGTATAAAGGCTGCGCCTGCGAGCAGGAGCATCGCTGCTGCCGCTGCCGCTGTGTTTGCTTCACCGGTTTTCGCTGTTCCGCCGGATGCCGCTACAGTTGCGTCACCTTGCAGATCCGCTGCTCTGAGCGGAGTGAGCGCTTTGTAGGCCGCTTGGAGTTCGTCAGCCGCCGCCTGAATCGCTGCATTGTTCTCATCGGTTGCTTCGAGGTTCTGATCGCCGAGAAGGCTGTTCGCCACGTCAAGCGCCCGATTAAACCGATCAACGCTCTCGGGGGTATAGCCGATAAGGTCGATGCTTGCAACCGCAGCAACCGCTTTCTCAAGAATGCTCTTATCCGCTTTGTATCGGAGATTCATCATCGCGACCAGCAGATCGTCCGCCGCCTGGTCAATCGCCTCCTGAGTGGAAGTTTTGTCAGCGAGGACATCCTTCGCCGCTTTGAGAGCGGTTACAAATTCTGCCTGGCCCGCTTCGATGTAGAGCGAGAGATCATAGGTTTCGGCTACGCGAATGGCTGCTTCGAGAGCGCTTGTGTTTTTGAGCACCAGCTTTGCAACCGCTGCGTCGAGCGCTTCCCGTGCCGCGTCGATCTCGCCCTGAAGGGCGTTGTCATCATCGCGGACGATGATTGCCGCTTTGAGCG
>CBCSOX010000193.1:0-4886 GCA_965141735.1 uncultured Oscillospiraceae bacterium
CTTGCGCACAAAGTCGTTCGGCTTGACCACCGCTTTGCCGCGGTAGGGCTCCACTGACTGGATCACCCCGTCGTATTTTGCCACCACGTCGCAGGGGTCGGTGAATTTGAGAATGTCCGGCTTGGGGTTGAGCTCGCTGACCTCAATGGTGATGTGGGTCCCGTTTTCGTTGATCGAAATCCAGGCGAATTTGTTAAACTGCTCTTTGAGCTTGAATTCGATGTCGTTGTAGTCAATTGCCGCCTTGAGCGCACCCTCGGTGAGCCCGTTCTCCTTGGCGACCTGTAAAATTTCCTTGGTGGTCACATTGACGTTGCCGTTGACCTCGACCGACCAGACAAAATTGGAGAGGATGAGGGAGGCCGCAACGACGATCACCGCCCCGGCAACAACGCCCCATCTCCAGCGATAACGGTTGAGCACAAACGGCGCGCCATGGCGCTTGACCACCCTCGTCCGGCAGTGGCGCTTGCGGGCGAGACGGGCGAGTCTGCGGTATTCCCGGGCGTAGCACCGCCCCTGCACCACCCCGCCGCGCTTGACGACCCGCCAGACCGTGAGCTCGGAATGGGCCGCGTCGCTGAGCACCCGGCCGATCTCCGCCCCTTCGAGTGAGAAGGAGACCCATCCCCGCAGCTGCCTGATTGCTGTCACCATTCGCTCACCCCCTGTCCGGCTGCATTTCCTGATATTCCACCGAGTGGATCACGCCGTCGATCACGATGTTTTCCGGGGTCATGCAGCGCAGGGAAAGCCCGGTTCCCACCAGGCGCACTTCGGTCTTGTTGTCGTTGACCCGCACCACGTTGTCGTCGTATTCGAGAATGTTTTTGATCCCCTCGACAACCGCCTGCCGCCCGCTGATCACCTCAACGGTGATGCCGCCGAGCAGCAGGTCGGGCGAGAGATCGAGCGCGCGGTTGATCTTATCCACCACGGCGTGCTTGTGTTTTTTCTGTTTCCCCATAATGCCTCCCGATCCAGTGTGCAGTTTGTTTGTACTCCATCTATATTCTGAAATCTGACAGCATATACATGTGTTTGGAGGTGGCGGAATGAAACGATTTGCAAAACTTGGACTGACCCTGCTCTTTACGGCGGCTGTGGCCGCCCTGCTCCTGCTCGCCAAGCCGATCGCCGAATCGGTGCGGGGCGGGATTGACATCTGTTTAAAGGTGCTGGTTCCCTCGCTGTTCGCGTTTATGGTGCTCGCCGACTTTTCGGTGAAAACGGGGATGCTCGACCTGCTGCTGAGGCCGTCCGGCTGGCTGTGCGGCAAGCTGTTCCGGATTGACCGCTCGCTCGGCCCGGTGGTGCTCATGAGCCTGATCGGGGGGTATCCAGTCGGCGCGAAGCTGCTCACCGACTTTGTGCTCGAGGGCAGGATGGCAAAGCGAGACGCCGAGCGGATGCTCTGCTTCTGCGTCAACTCGGGTCCCGCCTTTGTCATCGGGAGCGTGGCGGTGCCGCTGTTCGGGGACACAAAGCTCGGGTTTCTCATCTTCGCCTCCCATTTGACGGCGTTTTTTGCAGTGGGCATCCTCTCCGGCCTTGGAAAGCCCTCCTTTTCTCTTCCGTTGGAACGGGAGGCACCGCCCTACTCGACTGCCCTTGTCAATTCAGTCGCCTCCGCCACTCGTGCGATGGTCAACATCTGCTCGTTTGTGCTCGTTTTCTCCGCCTTGATCGGGCTGCTGCGGCTGACCGGGGTGCTCGGCGCCCTCGGTTCGTTTCTCGGGTCTTTTTTGCCCCGCCCTGTTGTCGACGCGCTGCTCATCGGAGTCCTTGAGGTCACCAACGGCACCAATGCCTGCGCCGGCATCAGCGGAACCGGGGCGCTTCTCGCAGCAACCGCCCTCACCGCGTTCGGCGGGCTGTGCGTTCAGATGCAGGTGACTGCGATCGTCTCCCGCGCCAAGCTGTCGATGAAGCCGTTTTACAAATTTCGCCTGCTCTACACCGCGGTGAGCACCCTGACCGCTTGGGGGCTGCTGCAGCTGTTTGAAGTGCCGGTTTCCACCATGGCGACACCGGGCGGGATTCCGGCACACCTGTTCTCCTTTTCCCCCCTTTCCTCCCTGTTTCTGCTCATTTTGTGCATCCTGCTGTTGTGCACGGCGCGCAAATCTGTTACAATAGAGTGTAAACCCAAAATGAGGAGGAAGTACGTTGGCAAATAAGCTTTTCGGGAACAAGGTTGACCCGGCGTGCGAATACTGCGCGCTCGGCAAGCCGACGGCGGATAAACAGATGATCCTGTGCAGCCGCAACGGCGTTGTCTCCCCCTTTTATAAATGCAGAAAATTCACCTATGACCCGCTCAAACGGGTACCCCGACCCGCACCGCCGCTCGGGGAGTTTTCCAAAAAGGATTTTTCGCTGTAAGGGAGGCGCAAGTATGAACTATCAATTGAATCTGCAGGCCTTCAGCGGCCTGATCGCCCTGCCCGCCACGGTGACCGAGCACCTGCGGGAGGCGAGCGGCCTTGCGGTCAAGGTGCTCATCACCGTGCTGAGCGCGCCGGGCGGCAGGCCAGGGCCGGAGGAAATCGCCTCCACGCTCGGCATTGCGGCTGAGGACGCGCTCGACGGACTCAAATTCTGGGTCTCCAAGGGCATTCTCACCACCGAGGAAAAGGAGAAGCGGGAGGCGGTCAAGCTGGTCAAACCCGGTTCCAACACCATCACCTCCAAGGAGCTCGCCGACCAGATGGAGCACAACGCCCAGGTGCGCTGCCTGTTTGAGAGCGCCGAGCACCTTTATGCCCGCCCCCTCAACGCCACCGAGCGGCGCACTCTGCTCTACACCTTCCAGTCCACCCTGCTCCCGGTCGACGTCATCCTCATGATCATCGACTTCTGCCTGCGCATCGGTAAATCGTCAGTCAACTACATCTTGCGGGTGTGCGAGGACTGGGCGGAGCAGGAAATCAACACCCATGAGCTTGCAGAGGAAAAAATACGCCGGGAACTCGACAAAAATGACGAGGAGCACCTTGTGATGAGCAGCTTTGGCATCCACGGCCGCCGGCTCACCAAAAAGGAAAGCGACTACATCGGCAAATGGCTGCACCAGTACGGCTTCCAGATCAACATGATCCGGCTCGCCTATGAGCGGACGATCGACTCGATCGGCGAACTGTCCTTCCCTTACATCAACAAGATCCTCTCCGAGTGGCACAAGCACAGCATCGCCACCCCCGAGCAGGCCAACAGCCGGGACGCCAAGCCCGCGCCCAAACAGTCGGACGAGGCCCCGTCCTACGACCTGGACAAACTCTCCAAACGGGGCATGTTCATTCCGGAGGTGTAGCAGATGCTGAGCAAAAAAGAAATTTACGCGCAGGCAATGCGCGAACTGGAGCGCCGGCGGCAGCAGTCCTCTCAGACGCAGCACAGCCACACTCTCGAGGCGGTTTCTCTCTCCCCTGAAATCGGTCGGCTGCGCCGGGAGCTCGGCAAGACGAGCATCAAGTTGAGCAAGGCGCTCCTCGCGGGGGAAGGCAACCCGCAGGAGCTGTTTGAGCAGATCAAGGGGGAAAACCTGCGCACACAGGAGCGGATTCACCTGCTCCTCGACCGCCTCGGCCTGCCGCACGACTACCTCTCCCACAAGCCGGTCTGCCCAAAATGCAACGACTACGGTTACATCGGTCAGCAGCAGTGCAGCTGCCTCAAAAAGCTGCTGCACAAAATCGCCATCGCCGATTTGCAGGAGAGCTCCCAGCTCACCCTCAGCAGCTTTGACACCTTTGACCTGGGCTACTACTCCCGTCAGTATTCGGAGGAGGGGCATGTCGTTCCCTACGAGCACATGAGCCGGCTGTTTCACTACTGCGTCTCCTACGCCAACTCATTTTCCCCCTCCTCCCAAGGGATTTTTATGACGGGCAAAACCGGTCTTGGCAAGACCCATCTCTCCCTTGCAATCGCGGCAAAGGCCATTGACCGCGGCTACAATGTCATTTACTCCTCGGTGTCGGACATCGTGCGGCGCGTCTCGGGGCAGTATTTCGGCCGCAAACAAGAGGGGGATGATGTACTCGAATTGGTTACAAAAACTGATCTTCTGATTCTCGACGACCTCGGCGCGGAGTTTGAGTCGAGTTTTTCCACCTCTGCTGTGTACGACGTGATCAACTCCCGCATCGCGGCGGGCAGGCCGACGATCATCAACACCAACCTCACCCCGGGGGAGCTCGAAAAACGGTACTCCGAGCGCATCGTCTCCCGGCTTTACGCCCAGCTCGTCCCGCTGCATTTTGTCGGACAGGACGTGCGGATGCTCAAGGCGGAGGGCCAGCCAGCCAAATAAAAAGATTCTGTCATTGAGGAACCCCTCTCGAATAAAATCTTTACAATCAAAGTGGTGATTTGCATATCATCCACAATTTGGAATAAAAAATGCGGCCAATGCACTCGCTTTTGGCCGCATTTTTGCATATTCTATTACTATATGGAGTCAGTTGCAGCGGATTTTCCAAACCCGGCAGCATTTGCTCCACACTGCGGACAGAAAGAAGTTTTCTGTTTGTTTCTATTTGGTCAACCACCAAGTGATCAATAGAGGGAAAGCAACCGCAAATTCACCTGAAAAGAGGGGTCATGATCCGAGAGTTTTTTGCATTTTGGCCGGATGTTTCTCCCGCCTCCGCCTTTGGGCAGTTTGATCGAATCCACCTAACCGCACTTTTGATTGTCGGTCTGTTGTTATTTGTTTGCATTCGCGGGGTGATACGGCTTCCGCAGCCTGTCATCGGCCGGATCCTCAAAATTACTGCTGTCCTGCTTCCATTCATCGAGCTTGCCCGGGTAGTCTGGCTGATTTCCACCGGAGAAACGGAGTGGTCCAAGCTGCTGCCGCTCCACCTGTGCGGAACCCAGGT
>CBCSOX010000194.1:0-4866 GCA_965141735.1 uncultured Oscillospiraceae bacterium
TAATGACGATGAACGCACCGGTCGGTCCTCCAATCTGTACCTTGCTCCCACCCAGCTCTTTGCATAGCAGACATCGTAAATATTAAAGCTGAGGGATTTGGTTAAATTGTTGAAGCCATAGAGTTTTAATTTGTTTTCCATTGAATCATCGCTCCCATTGTCAAAAGTGGCCTGGGCCGCACCGCTGAAACAGGGCGCAAAAAAACCCAAGTGAATGAACGGGTACACAAACGCCGCAGTTACACTTGAGTTACTTTCTACAGTTCTGTTATTTCGGTCCGAAAAAAACTTCGTCTCTCATATGCAAATTCGTAGAAGATTAGAGTCTATATAGCAAGAATTTTACTTTTACTACTCTTATTGATTGTTTCACAAGTGTGATGTGCAGCAGATGCACACGGTTTTAAGTAACCAACTTATAAAATTTGAGCAGTCGCTCAATCAATAAGGCAACGAAAGTTGCCAACTCGGCATTTGACCTAGCTGTCCGCATGGCTATTGGTTTCCCGGCAGATATTGACGCATCCGGGAAATGGTCAAAATGATTCTTTGCTTCAGCGCTTTGAAAAGCAGCTGAAAGGCTCTAATCGCCTGATTTACAGTTTTCTTCATTATACAATACCTGTCTATAAAAATCAAGTCTATTTTTTAGATTGTGTTTTTTTATGGCTGCCGGTTCAAGCTAAACCCATAAAAACAGGGACCCTGTCAATTGACAGGGTCCCTGCTGATCATGGAAAATATGGATGACGCGGGATTAGTCGCAGCAGCAATCGTTGCCACAGCCGCAGCCATTGTTATTTCCACAGCCACATCCACAGCCGCAACCATTGTTGCCGCTCAGACCATTGCCGCAGCCACCGCAGCAAACGAGGATGAGGATCAGGATAATAACCCAAGAACAACTGCTACCACCAAAGAATCCACCATTGTTACAACATGCCATAATAAAAGGCCTCCTTTTCTGATTTACACCCTATACTATGTCGCCTCTGGAAAATGTGTTACACCCTGTTTTCAAAAAAATCAATGGACTTCCTTCCCCATATTTCTCACGATTCTTTTCTGTATTTGTGCTATACTCAGGGAGACCGCAGAGAAAAGGAAAATCAATCACCAGGAGGGTTCATCCATGTACGTATTTAATGGGTTTACTGAAAAAGCAAACGAGGCTTTGAATACAGCGATTACAGTCGCAGGGGAACTGGGGCACACCTGTGTGGGGACCGAACATCTATTGTATGGTCTCGCGAGCGAAACGGGGGGCGTAGCCGCAGCGTTGTTGGGCCAGAAGGGGATTACCGCAGAGCTGGTGGAACACAAGCTGATTGAAGCGGTAGGAAGGGGGATGCCCTGCCGGATGACTCCGGACAACTTTACCCCCCGCACCAAGCACATATTAGAGCAATCTATGATCGAGGCGCGCAACATCGGCCACAGCTATGTGGGCACAGAGCACGTACTGCTCGCCTTTTTGACCGAAGAGGACAGTTATGGAATGCTCTTTTTGCAGGAGATGGGCGCGAGTCCAAAGGAACTCTACAGCGAGTGTGTAGAGGAAATCGGCAGTTCCCTCACCGAAGGGATGCAAGACTCCTATGGCGGGGGCAGGGAAAAGAGAAAGAAGGGGGAGAACGGGCCGCTGGAAAAATACGGCCACGATCTCACCCAGCTCGCACGCTTGGGGGAAATCGATCCCGTCATCGGCAGGCAGAAGGAAATAGAGCGGGTGATTCAAATTCTCTCCCGCCGCACCAAAAACAACCCCTGCCTGATCGGAGAACCGGGCGTCGGCAAAACAGCAATTGCGGAGGGCCTTGCACAAAAAATCGTGTCAGGTGAGGTGCCGGAGATTCTCAAAGACAAACGCATTGTATCGCTCGACCTCACCTCAATGCTCGCAGGGGCGAAATACCGCGGCGATTTTGAGGAGCGCATCAAAGGAACACTCGATGAGGTGGCGAAATCCAAACAGGTGATCCTCTTTATCGATGAACTTCACACGATTGTAGGCGCGGGCGCCGCGGAGGGCGCGGTAGACGCCGCGAGCATTCTCAAGCCCCAGCTCGCACGTGGAGAAATTCAGATGATCGGCGCAACCACAGTGGATGAGTACCACAAGCACATTGAAAAGGACGCGGCGCTTGAGCGTAGGTTCCAGCCGGTACTCATCGAGGAGCCAACCCCCCGGGACGCAGAGCAGATCCTGCTCGGCCTGCGGGACAAATACGAAGCGCATCACAAAATCCGGATCACTGACGAGGCGATCCGGACGGCAATCCAACTCTCCACCCGTTATATTACTGACCGGTTCCTCCCGGACAAGGCGATTGATTTGGTGGATGAAGCGGCGTCCCGCGTCCGGCTGAAAGCCTTTACCGCCCCGAACGGCGTCCGGGAACTGGAGGATAAAATCAAAAAACTCAAAGACGAGCTCTGTTCCGCCATTAATGCCCAAGATTTTGAATCAGCGGCACTGCTGCGCGACCGGGAAAAGTCCCTGCGCGAACAGCTGGAAACGGAGAAATCCCGCTGGCAGGAAAAGACAGCCCGCAACACCGGTCAGGTGACGCCGGATGAAATCGCGGAAATTGTCGCGAGCTGGACGGGCATCCCAGTCAAACAGCTCACCCAAACCGAAAGTGAACGCCTCTTAAATCTGGAATCCATCCTGCACAAACGGGTGATTGGGCAGGATGAGGCGGTGACCGCGATTTCCAAAGCAATTCGGCGGGGAAGGGTGGGGCTTAAGGATCCCAAACGCCCCATTGGTTCGTTTATCTTTCTGGGACCGACTGGAGTTGGAAAAACCGAACTGTGCAAGACACTTGCAGAGGCCTTGTTTGGGGACGAATCCTCGATGATCCGTCTGGACATGTCAGAGTATATGGAGAAGCATTCAGTATCCCGCATGGTCGGATCGCCTCCTGGCTATGTGGGATATGAAGAGGGAGGACAGCTCACCGAAAAAATACGGAGAAAGCCGTATGCAGTCGTGCTGTTCGATGAAATTGAGAAGGCACATCCAGATGTGTTTAACATGCTGCTTCAAATTCTTGAGGATGGAATTCTCACCGATGCGCAGGGGAGAAGGGTGGACTTCCGAAACACTGTTCTCATCATGACCTCCAACATCGGTGCCCGACTGATCACCGAGCGGAAAAACCTCGGTTTCGTGGGTGCGGTTGACGACGCCGAGCGGGATGTCAAAGCGGATGTAATCGCTGAGCTCAGGCACAACTTCCGGCCGGAATTTCTCAACCGGGTGGATGACATCATTGTCTTTCACAAATTAAACAGTGAAAACATCGAACAAATCGCATTTCACATGCTCGCCGCTTTTGCGGAGCGGGTGCAAAAGCTTGGGGTAGATATCACTTACGACCGGCTGCCAGTCAAAGAGATTGCAAAAATTGGCTTTGATCCGCTTTACGGTGCGCGTCCGCTGCGCAGGGCGATCACCTCAAATATTGAGGATTTGCTCTCGGAACGAATACTGGAGGGGAAAGTAAAAGCGGGCGACCAGATTCGGCTCATTTGCACCGAGACTGGAAGCTTTGATTTTACGAGTTAGGCAACCAATTGAAAAGGCCCTTGATTACATCCGTCAAAGGTCGCACAGCTCGGTGCAAGTGAAAAACGTTTTGCGCCTCTTGAAAGGCTGCGGGGATATTGTGCCCTTCTGGAAGTTTCGGAGACCTTCTGGCATAATAAAAAACCCTCTCAGTACCCGAGCAGGGAGTTGCAGCTAAAGGGAAGAAAGCAGGGTGGGGGCGGATTGCAGAAAATAAATGGATGGCAAGAAACAATCTCTATGCGACAAGCCCACACTTATGCGCGTTTAACCACACCATGCACAGCCGTTCCAACGGCGCAAAGACACAGGCGCGTAAAGTGAGTTTACTGCGCGGGTTCTCTAAATACCTAACCATACCTGTATATAAAAATCCCCGGCAAAGCCGGGGATTCATTGCGTCAGCGCTTCTTTTTGTGGGCTAAAGGATTTTTTGCCGCAGCTTCCTGAACCTTTTTATTGGATACGTGAGTGTAGATCTCAGTGGTTCCCACATTGGCGTGACCGAGCATTTCTTTGAGTACCAGCAGGTCGACATTTCCTTCCTGATAGAGCAGGGTAGCCGCTGTGTGGCGGAGTTTATGGGTCGAAAATCCCATGTGATCAAGCCCTGCCGCTTTGAGTGCGCCCGATACGACAAGCTGCACCTGCCGTGCCCCCAGCCGCTTTCCAGATCGGCAGGAAAGAAAAAGCGCGTCTTTGTCCACAATTGTTTTGAGCTGCCCGCGCTCTTTTGTTAAATAATTATCAATTGCGTCCTGACAAGCCTCATTGAGGTAGACAAGGCGTTCTTTATTGCCTTTGCCAAGCAGTTTGAGCGCGCCGGAATCCCGGTCGAACGAGCTCAGATTGATGCCGACCAGCTCGGAAAGCCGCATCCCGCAGTTTAAAAACAGGGTTAGTATGCAGTAATCTCGATACTGGGTATCCGAATTGCGCGCTCCAACTTCGTCGAGGAGTCTTTCACTTTGCTCAACACTTAAATGGATTGGCAGACTTTTTTTCGCAGCCGGGATTTCGAGATTCTTAACTGGGTTGTCGGTGAGCAGCTGGGTGTTGACGGTCAGGTATTTAAAGAATCCGCGCAGTGAGCTCACTTTACGCGCCCGTGTTTTTGCACCGTTGGAACGGCTGCGCATGGTGTAGTTGAGAAACTCATAAACATCGGATAAGCTGACATCGCGAATAAAATTGTCATCAATGTCATTGATGACAATCTCTTCAAATACACAGTCAGCTGGAGTGAGTCCGCGGTGCAGCTTCATAAACCGGAAAAAAGTACGCAGGTCAAT
>CBCSOX010000195.1:0-4784 GCA_965141735.1 uncultured Oscillospiraceae bacterium
AGTTTACCTCCATAAAATAATTCCCGGCATGGTACACGCCGCTTTTGTTTATATTCAATAGGTTTCCCCCTGGGGCCCCTACGAACAGCTTATTTCCCTTTTGCTTCTTTCCAGAGTTCGTTGAGCTGGTCAATCCCAGCTGTTTTCATGTCAATTCCCCGTTCTCTGCTCATCTGCTCTACCTTGGCGTAGCGCTCAATGAACTTTTCGCAGGATTTTGTCAGCGAGTACTCCGGCTCCACGTCCGCCTTGCGCGCGACGTTGACACAGCTGAACAGCAGGTCGCCGAGTTCCTCCTCAATTTCCGCAGGGTTGTTGTGTGCGATTGCCTCTTCGAGTTCTCCGACTTCGCTCTTGAGGTCGCCCATCGCCCAGTTCAGGTCGGGGTAGTCAAACCCGGACTTTGCCGCGCGGCTCTGCACCTTTTCACTGCGCATCAGACTTGGCAGCACCGAAGGCACCGAACGCAAGCTCTCTGTATAGGAAGTTTGCCCCTTTTGGCTGCGTTTAATACTCTCCCAATTGGTGAGGACTTGATCCGAACCGCTCACCTGGACGTCACTGAACACGTGAGGATGACGGACAATGAGCTTTTTACACACTCCGTCGCACACATCCTCGAAATTGAAGCGGTGCTCCTCCTCTTCGATCTGGGCGTGGAACACCACCTGCATCAGCACGTCACCGAGCTCCTCTTGGAGTAGTACACTGTCCTGCGTGTCGATTGCCTCCACCACTTCGTAGGTTTCCTCAATCATGTTCTTTCGGATCGACTGGTGGGTCTGCTCCCGGTCCCATGGACAGCCCTGATCGCTGCGCAGAATCCGCATAATGGCAAGCAGGTCATCGATGTTATAGCGTTGTTTCTTTGGAAAATCCATGGTATCTGTTCCGCCTTTCCACACTGCGCCGCTTTTTGACCACACGGCTTCCAAAAAAGCCATATCTAATATACTAACTGAAACGCCCTGATTTTTCAAGCCCTTTTGTGGATTTTTCTTCGTTTCGTTGGATTTTTTTTGATTTCCTCCAGAAAAAAGGCGGGGAATCCACCCCGCCTTTTGCCTAAGTCCTATTCACCCTTGTTTTCTTCCACATCTTCAAGCGGAATTTCCGGTTCCTCGGGTGTTTCATCGGCGGACATCTCGGGTTCTGCGGGATCTTCGTCGGGGGTTTCCACTACGATTTTTTCCTCCTGCTTGGAAAAATCAGCGCCTAGCTTGCAGCCGCACTGGGAACAGTAGCTCGAATCCTGTGCGTTGTTGGCTCCGCAGCAAGGGCATTTCACAACCCGTTTGAGCTCAGAAATCTTGTCCTCGGCCTCTTTGAGCTTTGCCATCAGCTCGTCGATTTCCTCGGCCATCGAATTGATCAGTTCTGGATTTTCATAATCCGCCTTGACCATGCTGTACACCGCGCTGCCGAGTTTCTCATGTGCTGCGCGGATGTCGGAATGCAGCTGGCTCGCTTTCATTTTATACTTGGTAAGCTCTACAATTTCTCCGGTCTTTTTACCCGCCGCGTCTGCGACGTCTTTTGCCTTGCCGCAAAGATCATCAAACATGCCCATAATCGTACCTCCTATCTGGTTGTCAAACTTGTTTCTCTCTATTATACGCACCTTCTCGCCTTTTTTCAATCCTCTAATTCTTAACATTTTATGAGAGGTCTCCTGCTTGCATGCAGAACTTTGAGAGATGCAGCAGCCTGACCCGCTTTGCTTGCATGAAAACGTTTGCTGCCGTTCCCCGGAAACAGCCAGACCCAGGCTGATACACAGCGGGCGAGTACACCCCACAGGCAGCCTGGAAAGACACCGGTCTTGCAAATTATTTTCCAGAAGTTACCTGATAAATGCCTCCGATCCCCTGAACATTCGCCTGGACGAAGGAGCCGGGGGCTAGTTTGAAATTTTGAAACGTCACCAAAAAGTCATCCAAAAAGAGAATTCCGCCATACGAGTCCTCGCAAATACAGACCAGCGCCCCAAATTGTCCCCACCTGATCAGGGCTAAAATCTTCGTACTTCCTGACAAACCTCTATAGCGCAAAGCATTTGTCTGTTTATCTACCCGGCGCCCTCTGCTGCCCTCCAGCTGCAAAACAAGCTCCAGCCGCTGCAAAAAAGCAAGCATCCTCCAAGTCTTCTGTCTCGACCAAGTCAAAATACAACCAGATAGTTTGCCCTTCTTCCGCTAAATCCAGATGCTTTCCCCTCAAAGGAGAGCAATATAAAGTGCCTTTGCTTACAGTGAAAACAGATCGGATGCCACCACGGCAAACCCAGTGGCTTCCCACAAAAAAACGCCCTCTCCAATGGAGAAAGCGTTCAATCAACTGTATTTGAATTGTGAGCCTATGAAAAGTTCTGACCAATCGCCGAAAAGCAAAGAGCTAAATAAACTCTTGTATGAGGGAATCCTCCGGCACAGCGCCGGCTGGAAGGCTGTCAAACGCCTGGAGCGCACTGCGCAGCTGGCTGAGCTTACGCACGTGAGGGCAGTCGGGGTGGATCGGCAGCAGCGGGAGCAGCAGGTCGCGGTAGATGAGCGGCTCATAGGAGTGAATCGAATCAATCACATCGTCCGCCTCGCTGCGGAACGGCCGGATGTAGCTGCGTTCCCCCCGCAGCACGTTGTTCCACATGTCCATCGTGCAGGGGATGGGGGAGTTGCGCTCCTCGTGGTCGCGCAGCATTCGCCGGAGCAACCGCAGGTCCTTGGAGGAGAGCAGTACCTCTCCCGCCTCCTCAAATTCAGTCTGGACGCTGATATAGATTTTGTGAAACCGGCCGGACAATCCGGACGGGATGATGCGGGGGTTGAGGGCGTGAATCCCCTCGATGAGCAGCACATCGTTGGTGATCTCAAGGGGCAGGCGCCCGTTTTCCCTGCCGAGCTTAAAGTCAAACAGGGGGATGGAGGTCCGTTTGTCCCGCACAAGTTCGGTGAAACAGGTGTGCAGTTCATCGAGATTGAGCGCTTCAATTGATTCGAAATCCCGCTCCCCATTGGGCAGGAGAGGCGTCTCGGTCTTTGCCTTAAAGAAATTGTCGAGGGAGATGCGCTCGGAATTCACTCCCATTTTGACGAGCTGCCGCTGGAGGAGGACCGAGGTGGTCGTCTTGCCCGAGGCGGACGGCCCCGCAATGAGGATAAACTTCTGCTCTTTTTTGTGCTTATCGACCGTCCGGGCGACGTCCTGAATCTGCGCGTGGTATCGCCGCTCGGCGCGGTCGATGAGGGCCGCACTGTCCCGCTGTGCCTCAAAGTTGAGCAGGTCGATGTTCACTTGCCTCCTGTTGCTCATAAAACCGCACTACCTCCTGTTTTCGCCTGAGAATCTCCTCAAAGCCGTTACAATATTCATATGGATATTTGTAGTTAAATATACGTTCGACCCGGCCGGGCGCGACAAGTTTGGTCGAACCGCCCGCCCCGCAGGCGAGGATGGTCTGGTTCTCCTCCATGATATAGATGTTGTAGGGGCTCTCATGCCCCGGCTTTGCGTAGCCGACGTTTTCGAGGTTGTCCACCATGTTTTTCTGGCGGTAGAGGTAATAGGGCCGGTAGCCTTCCTGGAGCAGCCGCTGCCCCGCGTAGGCGACCATAGCGGCCGCATCTCCGCGTCTGGTTCCTCCCTGCTCGTGCAGTGCAGAGGAGCGCTTGATTGTGAGGGCGTGCACCGTGATGTTTTCGGGATCCAGCGCCACCGCCTGTTCCAAGGTCCTCTGAAAGCTCTCCAGCGTGTCGCCCGGAAGTCCGGCGATCAAATCCATGTTGATGGTCTCAAACCCGATGCTGCGGGCGAGCTGGTAGGCCTCTATCACCTGTCGGGCGGTGTGGCGTCGCCCCACCTGTTTGAGCACACTGTCGTTAAAGGTCTGCGGATTGATGCTGATGCGCCCGACACGGCTGTCGTGCAGCACCTGCAGCTTGTCCGCTGTAATCGTGTCAGCTCTGCCCGCCTCAACCGTGTACTCTTTGAGATGGCTCAGGTCAAACGACCGTTCGATGCAGTCCAGAAGAATGCCGAGTTGTCCCGCTGAAAGAGAGGTTGGCGTCCCGCCGCCGAAATAGACGGTTTCCAGCTGTAACCCACACTGTTTCACAACCTCCGCCGTTGCCTGAAGTTCGCCGCACAACTTGTCGACATACTCACCCACCAATGCGGCTGTTCCCTTTTTCTCAATCGCCTGCGAAACAAACGAGCAGTAGGCGCACCGGGTGGGACAAAACGGGATGGATACATACAGGCTCGCCACCTGCGGGCGAATGCCCATCTCAAGTCCCTCCTGCACATCCGCAGTCATGAGGCAGAGATCGCTCTTGCTTTGGGAGACAAAAAACTGTTCCGAAAAGAAACGGCTGATTTCCCCATCGCTCTTCCCTTCCCCACGCAGGGCATGCACCTGCTTGACTGGACGGACCCCGGTGAGCATCCCCCAGGGGAGCTCGGTCCCGAGCGCCTCACACAGCGCCCCATAAAGCGCCGCGCACAGCGCCAGCCGGCGCTCGGACACCCCGGCTGTGAGCGGGAGGACTCTGCGCTTCGCCGCCACCTTCCCGTCCACCCGTACCACTGCGAACAGCCGGTACCCGTTCTTTCTCCTGCGTTCCACTGTAATTACTGCGTTTACATCCCGCGGGATTTCTTCGTACAGGATGGTGAACCGCTCAACTGGAAAAAACATCTTGACCAGGCTCTCCACCTGGTATTTGTAATCCTGTCCAACAAAGGCGAGGGTCATCGCACCATCCTCAGGTAGGGGTTGTGTTCCTTTT
>CBCSOX010000196.1:0-4764 GCA_965141735.1 uncultured Oscillospiraceae bacterium
AAAAACTATGCCCGCAACGTCGGCAAGGCGCTTGAGCTGCTCGCCGAAGAGCCGGACGGCATCGCTGCTGCCAAAAAAATCTGCGCTGAAATCAAAGAGCAGAGCGGGCTCGAGCCCACTCTCGAAAACAATGAGGAGTATCTCTCGGTTGAGATCGAACGGCTCGCCGCTCTGGTCGGGGATCAAACCGCGGCCAAGGTGCAGCGGTTTGCCCTGAAAAACACCTGGAGAGAGACCGACCGCGCGACCTACCAGGCGATGGAGGCGCTGGTGCACAACCTCAACACCATGCACAGCCGCGCCGGTGCGCAGATCCCGTTCAGCTCGATCAACTACGGGACTGATACCTCCCCTGAAGGGCGGATGGTGATCCACAACATCCTGCTCGCCACTGAGGCCGGTCTTGGGGATGGGGAGACCGCAATTTTCCCAATTCACATCTTTAAGGTCAAAGAAGGGATCAATTACAACGAGGGGGACAAAAACTACGACTTGTTCAAGCTCGCCTGCCGGGTTTCTGCCAAACGGCTGTTCCCCAACTTCTCGTTCATCGACGCGCCGTTTAACCTCAAATACTACAAAGAGGGCGACTACCGCACCGAAATTGCCTACATGGGCTGCCGCACCCGCGTCGCGGGCAACGCCTATGACCCCAGCCGGGAAATCGTCACCGGCAGGGGCAACCTCAGTTTTACCTCGGTCAACCTGCCCCGGCTCGCCATTCAGGCAAAAGGGGATCAGGACGCGTTTTTCAAGGGGCTTGACAAGACGATTGACCTTGTCTTTGAGCAACTTCTGCACCGCTTCAAAATTCAGGCGGAGAAAAAGGTGCGCAACTTCCCCTTCCTCATGGGTCAGGGGGTGTGGATCGACAGCGAGAAACTCGGCCCGGACGACACGATTGGGGAGGTGCTCAAACACGGCACCCTCACCGTCGGCTTTATCGGCCTTGCAGAAACTCTTGTTGCCTTGATCGGCAAGCACCACGGGGAGGACGAGAAAGCGCGCGAGCTCGGCCTGAAAATCGTGAGCCACATGAAGGCGCGCACCGACGAGCAGACCAAAAAGACAGGGCTCAACTTTTCCCTCATCGCCACCCCGGCGGAGGGGCTCTCCGGCCGTTTTGTGCGGATTGACCGGGAAAAATTCGGAAGCATCAAAGGGGTGACGGACCGGGAGTATTACACCAACTCGTTCCACGTACCGGTGTACTACCCGATCAGCGCGTTTGAGAAAATCCGCATCGAAGCGCCTTACCACGCTCTGACCAACGGCGGACACATCAGCTATGTCGAGCTCGACGGCGACCCCTCGGACAACCTCGAGGCGTTTGAGCAGGTGGTGCGCTGTATGAAGGAGAGCGGGATTGGCTACGGCTCGATCAACCACCCGGTTGACCGCGACCCAGTCTGCGGTTTTAACGGCATCATCAACAACGAGTGCCCCAAGTGCGGACGGCGTGAGGACGAGGGGGACATCGGGTTTGAGCGCATCCGCCGCATCACCGGGTATCTCGTCGGTACGGTGGACCGCTTTAACAACGCCAAGCGCGCCGAGGAGCGCGACCGCGTCAAGCACAGCGTGGGGCGGAGCTAATGGAGCAGATAATCCGCATTGCGGGACTTGTCAAGGAGTCGATTGTGGACGGTCCCGGCTTTCGCTACACCCTGTTCACCCAGGGCTGTCCCCATCGCTGTCCCGGCTGCCACAATCCCGAAACCCACGACTTTGCGGGCGGGCGGCTGATCACTGTGGACGAAGTGGCGGAGGATTTTTTTAAAAACCCGATGCTCAAGGGGATTACGCTCAGCGGCGGGGAGCCGTTTGTTCAGGCGCAGGTGCTCGCCTCCCTCGCGGAGCGAGTGCGGGCAAAGGGAAAGGATGTCGTCGTCTACACCGGGTACACCTTTGAACAGCTGCTCAACGGGGCGGCTCCCCATGCGCAGGAGCTGCTCGCCCAGACCGACCTGCTCATTGACGGGCAGTTTGAGCTTGAGCAGCGCGACTTGACACTCAAATTCCGCGGGAGTGCAAACCAGCGGATTCTGGACTGTCCCCGCAGCCTGCAGCAGGGCAGGGCGGTGCACAAATCCCTCTAGCAGTCTCTTTAAATTCTATGAAACCAATCGGGCCACGCAGATGCGCGGCCCTTTTTGTGCAGGTAGGCTGCCTGGTCAGGCAAAATATACTGTTGGAAATGCTGCAGGATACTTATTAAAAAACATGAGTTCTTGTTCACGGTTTTAAAATACGGCGCGATCGGATGGATTCGGACACTTTGTTTTGACTGAGTGATTTTCTGATCCGTTGCAGCGGCCCAACAAATGTAGAGTGTACCGTTGTGCATACAGATTGGCGCAACACAGCGGGCCACTGTTTGGATACAGACTGATTGCTTCCGGTGACCGTTTTGTGTTTCAGCAGTGCATAGCTGCATCTGGGTACGGGACAGGTGTCGCATTTTGCTGCATTGGTAATTCATAAAGAAGGAGATTGTACGGGGCAGCGGCAGCTCTGCTCAGAGATGATGCAGCTGGTTTCGTGACCGAACTCTTACATTTTTATGAAAAACCGCTTACAATCCGGAAAAGGCTCTTGAGTTTCTGGGCTTTGCTTGCTATAATTCATATGTGCCCCGCGAAAGGGGAAACTAATTGAAAATCTGTGAATTAGGATAAAGGGAGCGAGTAAAATCAAAAAGGTATGTAGTCTTCTGCTGGCAGTTTTGTTTGTTTTTCAGCTTGCCGGCTGTTCCCACGACAGCGCACAGGGTAAGATCATCAGTTACAGTCTCTCCACCGATCCGGCGAATCTCGACCCACAGGTGGCGACCGATTACAACGCCATTCTCATTATAGAAAATATTTACGAGGGGCTGCTCTCCAAAGCGTCGGACGGCAAGCTCACAGAAGGCGTTGCAACCGATTACACCGTTTCAGAGGATGGTCTCACCTACCAGTTTACCCTCCGGCAGGACAGCGGCTGGAAACATGCGTACAAGGACAGTGAATTCAACGACACCCCGGTCACGGCGAATGATTTTGTCTTCGCATTTCAGCGGCTGCTCAGCCCCTCGACCAGCTCCCCTCATGCATCAAAATTTTACTGCATTAAAAATGCTCAGGCGGTCAATACAGGACAGCTGGGCGTGGATCAGCTCGGCGTGACGGCGCAAGGGGATTATTCCCTGACCATCCAGCTCGAATACGCAAACAGCATGTTTCCCGAGCTGCTCACCACCTCACCGGCCATGCCCTGCAACCGGGACTTTTTTGAGAGCACCCTTGGCCAGTACGGCCTTTCGGGGGAAAATATTCTCGCCAACGGTCCGTTCTACCTGCTCAGCTGGGCGAAGGACAGCTATGTCCGCATCCGTTCCAATCCCTATTACGTTTCCGCCCTCCCCACTGTTGCGGGCGGTGTGAATCTCACGGTGCGCGCCAGCCAGGACGCATACTCCGCCCTAACCGAGGGTGACATTGACAGCGGGGTGCTCACCCACAGTCAATTTGACAAAATCAACCGTTCAAAATTCGATATCACTGAGTTTGAAAACTCGGTCTGGGGGCTGGTGTTTAATATTTCGAGCAGCGCGGCAAGCGCAAATACGGTGGAGGAACCTCTCTTTGCCAACCGTGAGATCCGCATCGGTCTCGCACAAGCGGTGCAGCGGGAAAGCTATTCCTCCTCCCTGCCCGACGATTTGGCAACTGCCTCCGCCGTCATCCCCCCTTCTGTTTCGGTACTTGACCAGTCCTACCGCGATTTGGTCGGCGAGGAAGTCGGCTACGCCTACAACCCCGAAGAGGCGCGCCAGCACATTCAAAACGGCATGGCCCAGACAGAGGGACGCGACCTCAACAAGGCGGTTGTGCTCGTGCCGGCCAGCCAGCGGCAGCTGTTTGAGCGGATGGCGCAAATTTGGCAAAAGGAGCTCAACATCTATCTGACCGCAACCGAGATTGAGGACGACAAGTATGAAGAAGCTCTTAGAAAGGAAAAATACGACGCCGCGATGATGAAGTTTTCGAGCGAGGCGAACCTCCCCGATTCGATACTTGCCAAATTCCGCAGCGGTTCAGCCTACAACACTTTCGGTTACCAATCGGACAGCTACGAATCAATTCTTGACAGCGCAACCCTTGTCACCAGCCTGGAGGAGTGTGTTGCGCGTTACAAAGAAGCGGAGCAGCAGCTTCTTTCCGACGCGATTTTCCTCCCGCTCTATTACCAAAAAGAGTACTTTGCCGTCAGCAAGGATGTCTCAGATATCATCTTTGACCCTTCCAGCAAGCTGATGTACTATAAATACACCCAAAAAAAATAAGGCGCCCCGGCGCAGAATAGCGAGGCAAACCAACAGATCTATGAAACTAGGAATTTCCACAGCTTGTTACTATCCGGATGAAACCGAGAGTGCTGTCAGCAGGCTTGCGGCAGCTGGGATCGGGACGGTTGAAATCTTCCTCAACACCTTTTCCGAGCTCGATCCCGCCTACATTGCCCAGCTAAAGAAAATCCTTGGGGAAACCGAGGTTGTTTCGGTCCATCCCTTTACCTCCGGACTCGAACCATTTTTGTTTTTTACCGGTTACGACAGACGATACCAGGATGGGATTGAACTCTATAAGCGTTATTATCAGGCGTGCGCCGCACTCGGCGCACGCTATTTGGTCTTTCACGGCGACCGTCGGGAGAGTGGCTTTGCGCAGGAGCGTTATTTTGAGCGGTTTGCACAGCTCGACTCAATTGCCCGCACCGTTG
>CBCSOX010000197.1:0-4764 GCA_965141735.1 uncultured Oscillospiraceae bacterium
CGGCCATGGAGCTCATCAAACGCGGCCACCGGCTCATCGCGGACGACGCGGTGGAAATCCGCCGGGTATCCAACCGAACCCTGGTCGGTTCCTCTCCGCAGAATATCCGCCACTTTATGGAGCTGCGCGGCATCGGCATCATCAACGCCCGCCGGCTCTTTGGCATGGGCGCGGTCAAGCTGACCGAGCGCATCGATATGGTCATCAAAATGGAGCCTTGGGACCCCGACAAGATTTACGACCGCACCGGAATGGAGGTCGAGCACGCCAACATCCTCGACATCGACATCCCGCAGTACACCATCCCGGTCAAGCCCGGCCGTAACCTCGCGGTTATCATGGAGGTCGCCGCGATGAACAACCGTCAGAAAAAGATGGGATACAACGCGGCCGCCGAACTGCTGCACAGCCTCGGACTCACCGATCAGGTTCCCGATCAGGTGGCAGACAACGTTCGCAACTGGGATTTGTATTAATACGTGAATCTGAATCCCACCGTTCCAACGCGGTGGGATTCCCCTTCCCAAACCTAAGACACAGGAGGAAACCATGAATTACATCGCCGATTTACACACCCACACCATCGCGTCGGATCACGCCTACAGCACGCTGCTCGAAAATGTCGAGTACGCAAAGCGGGCGGGTATGCAGGCGCTCGCTATCACCGACCACGGGCCGGGCGTCGAGGATGCCCCTCACTTGTGGCATCTTCTCAACATGAAAAGCCTGCCGCGGGAGATTGAGGGAGTGCGCATCCTGCGGGGTGTCGAGGCAAACATCATGGACATGGAGGGGAACCTCGACATCGAGGGAGAGGTGCTCTCTCAGCTCGATTGGGTCATCGCCTCGTTTCACGCCGCCGCCTGCCCGCCTGGGACGGTGGAGCAGAACACCCGGGCGTATCTTGGCGCAGCCAGGAATCCATATGTGGACTTGATCGGCCACAGCGGGCAGCTCAGTTTTCCCTATGACTATGAAGCGGTTGTCAAGGTGTGCAAAGAGTACGACAAGGTGATGGAAATCAACGAGTCCTCCACAATTGTGCGGGTCGGTTCGGAGCACAACTGTGCAGAGATCGCCCGGCTGTGCAAAAAGTATGAAGTGAAAATCGCCGTCAATTCGGATGCCCATTTTGCCCTGAGCGTCGGGCGGTATCCAAACAGCAGCAGGATGCTCGAAGAGATCGGATTTCCCGAAAAATTAGTCCTCAACGCTGATCTGGACAGGCTGATGGGGTATATTAAGGATAAAAAAATCATACATAGCATTGTGAGCACTGTTCAAAAATCTTTATAAAGATGTCAGGAGGCAGAAAATGACTGATTCATACAATGCGCTCGAACACTGCCTGAAGGAAAACGGGATCCGTTACGAGTGGGGTGTTCCGTTGAAGGAGTACACCAGCTTTAAAATCGGGGGGAACTGCACCATCCTCCTTTCGCCGGACAGCATCGAACAGGTGCAGAACGCCATCCGCTGCTGCCGCAAAAACAATATCAATTTCTTTATTCTCGGCAAGGGCTCCAATCTCCTCGTCTCGGACGACGGGTTTGAGGGAGCGGTGATCTGCACCTCCAACAGCCTGCACGAGATCACCATGGTGGGGGAGACTACCATCGCCTGCCAGGCGGGTGTGCACCTTTCCAAGCTGTGTACTTTTGCGCTGGAACAGGGGCTGACTGGGTTGGAATTCGCCTACGGTATCCCCGGCACGGTCGGCGGTGCGGCCTATATGAACGCGGGCGCCTATGGCGGGGAGATGAAGGATGTCATCACCCGCTGTGACCACATTGACGGAGAGGGAAACCCGGGGACATTCCTGCGCAAACAGCTGGATTTCTCCTACCGCCACAGCGCTTATTCGGATCAAAACTACTGCATCACCACGATTTATTTCCGGCTGCAAAAGGGGGACCCGGAGGCAATCAAGGCGCGGATGGAAGAACTGATGCACCGCCGCGTCACCAAGCAGCCGCTTGAGTACCCGAGTGCGGGCAGCACCTTCAAGCGCCCCGAGGGAGCGTATGCCTCCGCCCTCATCGAGCAGTGCGGGCTCAAAGGGCGCTCGGTCGGGGATGCCCAGGTAAGCGAGAAGCACAGCGGGTTTCTCAACAACCGGGGCGGGGCGACCTGCAATCAGGTGCTTGAGCTCATCGAACAGGTGCAGCAGGAAGTATATGAACGCACCGGCTTCAGTCTGGAGTGCGAAGTAAAGCGAATTGGATTTTAAAAGGAGGTCTTTATGGAACTCATCATTGTCACAGGTCTATCCGGCGCAGGAAAGTCGAGAACCGTCAACGCGCTCGAGGACATCGGCTTTTTCTGCGTTGACAACATGCCCCCGAAACTGATCTCCAAGTTTGTAGAAATCGGGATGCAGTCCAAGGGGGAGATTGAGCGGATGGCGGTCGTCACTGACATCCGGGGAGGGGAACTCTTTGACGGGTTGTTTGAAGAGCTCGACCTGCTGCGCAGCAAGGAGTTTGAATACAAGCTGCTGTTTCTGACCGCCTCCGACGAGGTGCTCATCCGCCGCTACAAAGAGACCCGCCGCAAGCACCCCCTTGTCGGCACACTTTGCAGCTCCCTTGAGGAAGCGGTGAAGCAGGAGAGGAAAATCATGTCCAACGCCCGGGAGCGGGCGGACTACATTCTCGACACTTCTCTGATGTCCAACGCCCAGCTCAAGGAGCGCATCTGCAAGCTGTTCCTCGACAACATCGCCACCGGCATGATGATCAACTGCAGGTCGTTTGGTTTTAAATACGGGGACCCGACCTACGCGGATCTCGTGTTTGACGTCCGCTGCCTGCCCAACCCGTTTTACGTGGACGAGCTCAAGCACAAGACTGGGCTCAACGCAGAGGTAAAGGACTACGTCATGCAGTCGCAGGACTCGACAGTTCTCTTTGACAAGATTAAGGACCTCATTGATTTTCTGCTCCCCCTCTACCTCAATGAGGGAAAAAGCCAGCTGACGGTCGCATTTGGCTGCACCGGGGGCAAGCACCGGTCGGTGACGTTCGCCGAATTGCTCTACCAGTATCTGACTGACAAGGGGAACAAGACGAGCGTCAACCATCGGGACATCAACAAGCTGTAAACAGTCCGGGTGCTGCCGGGCTGGTGTCAATCAGCTTCGGAGGATCAAAACTCCGCCCATTGTCTCAGATAGTGAAAAGATGCTGCATCGTGATAGAGCCCGCTCGCCATGCCGGTGAGGGCATCCCATTAAACATCGAGGACAAGGGTTCTGGATTGCTGCGGCTGAAAGCAAATCATGCAGAGCTGCCTGAGCAGCGTGTGTGATACGGCTGAGAGATTGTTCCGCATCTCTTTTCAGAGAGAAGCCCTTTTTGAGCTGATTCTGATTGCTCCTGCAGCGTAGAGCAGGCGGCTGGATTTCTGCGCAGCGATTCCCCCGTTCAGCAGCCTTCCGGCAGGTCGGCTGTCCGGATCAAACGAAAAGTAAGAGAAATTTGAGGTGTTATTGTGTCGTTTTCAGTCCAGGTAAAGGATGAACTTTGCGAGGTGGTTGCCCCAGACCGGGAGAGCATGCTCGCCGAGCTCTCGGCGATGGTGCTCTTTTCCAGGGCGTTTGAGCGGGGAAACTGCGTGCTCCAGACCGAGAACCGCGGTGTTGCCGACCGGTTTATCGACTTTCTCGTCGACGAATTTGACACAATTCTCACCCTCATCAGCGCCCCCAACCCAAAGCGCAGAGGGACGACCCGTTATACTCTCGCGATCGACAACTCCGCCCAGCGGGAACAAATCCGCAGGCGTTTCTTTCAGGAGGGGGAACCGCGCATCGACTTTGCGCCCCTCGAGAACGAAAGCAACCGCTCGGCGTTCATCCGCGGGGCGTTTGTCACCTGCGGCAGTATGAACGACCCGCACAAGGAGTATCACCTTGAATTCGTCGTGGCGCACCACGACCTTGCGGCGGACCTCGCGTCGCTCATCTCGGAACTCGACATTCCGATTAAGCTCACCCGGCGCAAAAACAGCTATGTCCTCTACATAAAAGAGAGTGAAAACATCGAGGACCTACTCACCCTGATGGGCGCGACCAAAGCGAGCCTGGAAATCATGGAAATCAAGGTGATGAAGGACGTGCGCAACAAGGTCAACCGGGTGACCAACTGCGAGACTGCGAATATCGGCAAAACAGTGGCCGCCTCGACCAAGCAGGTGGACGATATCAACCTGATCATTCAAAAACGAGGACTCGACTACCTGCCGGACAACCTCAAGGAGGTCGCGCTCGCCCGGCTGGACAACCCCGAGATGTCGCTCAACGAGCTGGTGAAAGAGCTTCATTTTTCCATCAGTAAATCGGGACTCAACCACCGGCTCAAACGGATTGGGGAACTCGCGGACAGCCTGCGCTGAGAGTAGGGGATTGGCGCAAACACCCCCGCTCCTATGGAAAAGGGGAGGAGAGCGGCGAAAGGGCTTGCTTTTGTCTCAGCCGACCACAACGCAATCGTTGAATCCAATGAATCAGCGGATTGGCGGCTGCGTTGCAGGAGATGTGAGTGCAGGATTCCGTTTTTCCGCCTCTGGTTGCTGTGAGTGAAAAATCAGCAGAGAGAAACGTTTATTTGGATAACCGCCGCCTGCCTGACCGTATTAATTCGCTTTGAATCGGCTTTTGCATCTGAAGCCATCTGTCTGAACAGACCAGTGAACTTGCGGTGTGGGTTTGCTTTGAGCAAGGCTCAACTGCTCGGTTTACAGCCCGCACAATGCGAACATCAG
>CBCSOX010000198.1:0-4726 GCA_965141735.1 uncultured Oscillospiraceae bacterium
GTATATCCGATTCCTGGCCTGCGGCCTGACCAACGTCGTCAACAGTTTTCAGCCTGAAATTCTCTGCATAGGGGGCGGCGTCAGTAGGGAGGGGGATACCCTGATTCAGCCGGTCTCGGAGATGATCAGCCGGGAAGATTACGCGCGGTACAGCAAGCGGCGCACCAAAGTGGTTGCAGCGCAGCTCGGAAATGACGCCGGCCTTATCGGCGCAGCTCTCTTGGAGAGGGTGCAGCAGCCTTCGCACAATCTCTCCTGAACTCAGGCCACTCCACCGAAATCAAGACAGCATTCTCTCCTGAAAAAAGGAGAATCCCCGCGTTATCTGAGACCTGTGGGCGCATTTAGATCAGGGAGATATCCTTGATTGCTCGGGCCTAGTGTCTCCGCCTGAATTGAAATGACGAAATTGTTGCTGCAAACAGAGAACTCACACCAAATACCGAATATTTGCGCGCGCGCAGGCCAGAAAATAAAACTGGCCTGCTTTTTTATATACTTAATTTTAAATAATACCTTGACAGGCGAGGTATATTGTGTTATAAAATATATAGAGAATTTAAATACTGAATTGAGAGGAAGGAGCTGACACCATGTCCATCGCGTCCGATCTGATTCGGGGCAACACCGACATGATTATCCTCTCCCATCTCGTCAAACGGGACAGCTACGGCTATGAGATCAACAAGTCGATTTCAGAGAATACCAACTATGAGCTCGAGCTCAAGGAGGCGACGCTGTACAGCGCGTTTCGGCGGCTGGAGGCGGCGGGTATGATCACGTCCTATTGGGGGGACCAGACCACCGGCGCACGCAGGCGATACTACACCATTACGCCGGCTGGAAGAGGGTATTATGAGCAGAGCGTCAACGAGTGGCGCAAGGCAAAGCAGTTGATTGACAGGTTTGTACAGTGAAGGAGGAGTTGCCATGTACCGGCAAATTCGGGAATATGTTGAGTCTTTGTTTGCAAACGCGCCGCCCAGCGCGAAAATGACAGATCTCAAAGAGGAGATCATCACCAATCTGAATGATAAATACACCGACCTCATCTCCAACGGCATGGGGGAGGAACAGGCGTACAACCGGGTGATTGCGGGCATCGTGGACATCGACGAGCTCATCAACAGCCAGGGCATCCCCGTCGATTACGCCGAGGTGGAACGGCAGAACAAGCGCTCCGCCTTTCAGACCGCGCTGGCGATCGGTCTGTATATCTTTTCGCTGATCCCAGTGCTTATCCTCGACAGCTTCGGCTTTTTTGAGGATATCGGGGCTGCGCTGATGTTCCTCATTGCGGGCGTAGCGACGGGGCTGATCATCTACGCCAACTCGGTGCGCCCCAAACGGGGGGTACTCGCGGACGAGGCGCAGAAAAAGCGTGCACGCACGATGTCGCTTGCCGTTTCTATGTATGTATTTGCAATTATACCACCGGTTCTCATTTCCAGCAGGTTCAGAGGTCTTGACAATATCGGCGCCATTCTGATGTTTCTCATCGCGGGCATCGCGACCGTCATTCTCATCTACAGCGCAATGAGCAAGCCCAAATACATCAAAACCGACGATACAATTGTCGAGGAGTTCAAGCAGTGGCAGTATGAGCAGAAAAATGTGCACACCACCTGCCACACCATCCAGACGATTATCTGGATTCTCACCGTTGTGCTCTACATCGCGATCAATTTCCTTTTGGGCGCCTGGGCGGTTTCCTGGCTGCTCTTCATCATCGCCGCTGTGATCAACAAAATCATCCGGCTCTGCTTTGAGCTGGCGGAATAGGGAGGGCAACGAGATGAAAAAAAACAACATTATCGTTCAGATTGTCCTGTATTCGATTTTAGCGCTGGTTTTAATCAGCCTGCTCGGAGGACTTTTAAGCGGGCATCGGTTCCGTTCGTTCGGGCTCAAATGGTTTGGCAATGACATTAGCCTCAACCCATTTGAACACCGTTCTTCCCTCTCTGTCTCCGACCAGATGACCGGCTCGCAGGACATTTCTGCGGATCAACTCGCCCAGCTGACTGAAATCAGCATTGAAATGCCGACCCAGCACATCACCATTGTCGATTCCACCGACGGACAGATACACATCAAGCAGTATGGCAAAAGCGCAAAATCCTCCTTTACCACATATACTGAGAATGGAGTGCTCACAATCAAGGGGGAGCCGTCCTCCGGCAACAGGGTGCTTGACTTTTTCGGCTCTTCTTACGCCAAGCAGGCGATTGAGATCGCGCTGCCCGACTCCTACACAGGGGATCTGAGTATTGATACCTCGGCAGGGGAGACTTATTTTGAAAAGCCGATAAAGCTCAAGCACATCTCTCTCAATAGCTCGGCCGGCGAGTTTACCAGCAGCTATCCAATTGAGTGCGAAACGATTCAGGCAAATCTTTCCGCGGGTTCGATCGATTTTTACCAACTCACCGCAGCTGATTACAACATTACCGCGACAACGGGTGACATTGAAGTGGAGCGGCTCTACGGCGGCGGCAAGATGGGAATTACGATGGGGGAGATCGATGTCGGCATCTATGGGATCACCGGTAAGGCATCGTTCGACGGGACGCTGGGCGACATCAGCCTCGAAGTCCAGCCAGGTGTGGAATTTAGCTTTACCGGGAGCAGGTCGGTCGGCGACCTGGAGGTCAACTTCCCCTGTCAGTATAACGGCACCTCGGTCACCGGCCAGGTGGGTAGTTCAGCGGAAAACCAGCTCTCCGCCTCGGTCACGGCGGGCAACCTCAGCGTGGAGATTGACGATTAGGAGATAGGTGTTTTAATCAAGGGTTCAACGGTGATATCCTTTCCAGCTCTCAACTGGAGAGAGGCTTACCGCCTCCCGAAAGAGCATGCATTTAATCGAGCTGTCACCTGATTGAGAGAATCGAAGTGTCCGGCAGGCTGCACAGTTCGACCTACATTTTTCCCCTGCTTTCGCAGTATTGAAGGAGAGTTTTGTCATGTCACTTGAAAAAACTATTGATTTCTGACAATCTCCCGGTGAATCCCGTATTGAATTTCACACAACTGACAGTCTTTGTGAATATCAAGTGATTTTTCTTTGTTTACTCTGGATTTTCCCTGCCTGCTGTATTATAATAAGCAATACAAGCCAAAAACGAGAATCAGGGGGAATGAACCTTAATGAACGCCTCGTCGCACATGCATGTCAGCGCCATCATCCGCCGTCAGCTCAAGAGCGAATTTGGAATTTATCTGCCCGCCGCAGTGTTCACCTATGCCAACTGCCGGCCGGACTTTTCAGTAAAATATAAAAAAATTCCGCATTACAAGCCCTATATGTACGACATCATCAAACAGGAACTTCGGGATCTTGCATCGTGTGACAAATCTAAGCTCAACTCGGTCGTGCTGGCCGACAAGCTTGGTGTCATCTGTCATTTCATCTGTGATTTTTTCTGCTATGCACACACCGAAAAATTTGAGGGCACCCTCATGGAGCATCTCAAATATGAAAGCCAGCTCAATCGCTACATCAAAAAGCGCCGTATGGTGTGCAGTGACGTCGATTTTCTCATTGACGTCGACCTCAATACCAGTGTAGAGGACCTGCTGAGCAGCCTCGACCAGCGGTATGAGGATTACATCGGGCTGGACTCCTCGCTCGGGTTTGACATGGTGTGCGCCGTTCAAGCGTGCGTCGAGATCTCGGCCCGCCTGCTCTACATCGTCGCGAGCAAAAGTCAGCTCAACCGCCGAGTCAATCGCGCCCCTGCCTATCAAATATAACAAGTGTTTCTTTCAGCCGCCGGGACAGTGTCTCGGCGGTTTTTTTGTAGGATTTCGCTCTCCCCCAGGTTCTCCTGGGGGAGAGCGAAAAAGCTGAGGGAAAGGGCTTTCCGAAGAAAAGGGGGCTTTTGCAAAGAAAATGCAACATAAATAGGAACCTGAACCGAATCAAAATCAGTTCTCCTGGCAAGCGAATGCGACCGATATATGGGTTGGCGTGTGCGCTGTCAGGATTCAATTCAATGCCCTTGAGGGGCAAAACTGGTAATCGGTCCTTCTTGAAGCTGTGCAAATCATCTGTTTACGGGTGGTTTCGATTGTATGAACTTGACAAGGCCGGTAAAATGGTGTAGACTTAACTCAAAACCAGGGGTGTCGGATTCGTCCGGCTGAGAGGGGGCCAGCAGAGGTCTCCAACCCTTTACCTGATCTGGATCATGCCAGCGTAGGGAGTATACACCGATGCGCACAGCCGCGTTTTGTTGTCCTCTCCGGATGGTCCGGGGGGGATTTTTTGTTGCTTTGAAAGGAGAATTATGATGAATGCAAGCGTTGCAATCCAGGTATTACCCGTCGCAAAGGACGAGGAGGAGCTCATCCGCATCGTCGACGAGGTCATCGATTACATCAAGGGCACCGGGCTCACCTATTATGTCGGCCCCTGTGAAACGGCAATCGAAGGGGAGTATGAAGAACTGATGGAGGTGGTGAAAAACTGCCAGCTCATCGCGGTTCAGGCGGGGTGCGCTTCGGTCTCTTCTTATGTGAAAATCACCTATAAGCCGGAGGGTGAGGTGCTCACCATTGACAAAAAAGTTACAAAGCATCACCAATAAGCTCGCGCCAGCTGCCTTGATTGCGGCAATTCTGCTGGTTTGGCAGCTAGTATCCTCGGCTGGCCTGGTGCCCAAGTTTATGCTTCCCTCACCAACTGACGTGGCGGTCGCTTTTGCGGGGGATTTCTCCGCTC
>CBCSOX010000199.1:0-4695 GCA_965141735.1 uncultured Oscillospiraceae bacterium
AGAACAATTCTTATTATAGTTTTTGTTCAGTTTAAAATTTTATAAATATGCAAATCCAATTTCTAACACAAAAAACGTCCAGGTTATCACAAAAAATAGCGTGATTTCGTTGAAGGCAGTTGTATAATAATATATATAAAATCAATTTTTATAAAAAATTGTATGCAAATTTCCGTTTCTATCCTGCGTGAAATCACAGGTCACATGCTGTGAGAAAATAGATACACACTCAAAGAGCTGATTCATATTGTAGGTTCCGCTCTTAATGTGAATGTCACGAGAAAGGAGGATCTTAAAAGACAATATGTCCGAAAGGGCATGGGAATTGGGCTTTAAAAGGAGGTTTATTTTTATAATGAACAAATCAATCACATCCACTTCTGCGGCTGGGAACCGCAGAAAAACAAAACTCAGGACAAAAGTCTTAGCAGCAATCTTAGCATGTGCCATTGCAATGCCGATTGTCTCGCCGCTGACTACCTACGCAGCCGCCATCGGGACTCCGCTGGAGCGTTCCTCCGTGGACTTCACAAACAGGAATGAGGCACTCAAGTGCTCTGTGCTCCTGCCATACATCAACGGCGACGACGTACTCGGGTCCACCCTGACAGGACAGTACACTCTGTCGATCAACAGCACTTCAACACATCCCGGACAGGGTGGCGATGTCAGCACCTATCAATGGTACATCGGCGACACGAGAAACGGCGAGTACACTCCAATTGACGGTGCAACAGCCCGTACATATGCCATTCAGGATTCCGACCTCAACAAGTATATCCGGTTTGAAGTGACTCCGAAGGCAAACGGAATGACAGGCAGGGCCATCAAGAGCGACCCGGTCGGCCCAATTATGAGCCAGGAGGAATTTGCGAAGATTTCCCCGAGGCTGAAAAAAACCGAAACCTACATGGAGAGCCGCAACAACCTGACCGCTGAAATCACCCGCCGTTTCTCCAACGTCACCTACTTTACGGTGGATGAAAAAATCGGCGGAACTGACAACGTCGGCGAAGCGCTTCTCAACGGTTCTATTTACTACTACAAAAACGGGACAAGCGTGAGCTTTAACGAGGCAAAACCGGAAGTTGTGGACGGAGTTGTCATGGTCAACAAAGCATTTGTGACCAACGTTCTCGACGCGCCCGATTATGACTTTGCGGGCAAAGACACCGTCGCTCTGGATGAAGTTGCGGCAGCACTCAACAAACAGGTCTTTTATGCGACCAAAGCTCTCAAGGAAGGCGCAAATGGCAACTACCGCTCCACTGCACAGGCAGAGGGCCTGATTGTCATTTCGGACAACCCGCTCGACGTCGATGTGGTTGCGGACCGTGACGTCCTCAACGAGATGGCAAACCAGGTGTACAACCTGCGTGCCACCGAAGAGGAGATGCAGTGGTTCCACGACGCCAAACTCGGCATGTTCATCCACTGGGATCCCGGCACCATGACCGGTTCGGAAATCGGCTGGGGCAGAGGACCCGGACCGCGCAAGGTCACAAGTAAAAACGTTGGATACGACTTGGCTTATCTCGATTTTAACCCATCGGAATTCGACGCGCAGGACATCGTGGCAAAGGCCAAAGAGATGGGCTGCAAATACTTAATCTTCACCAGTAAGCACCACGGCGGCTGGGCGAGCTGGAACACCAACTACTTCCCTGAGCACTCCATCATGGGCACCCCTTACGGCAAAAAGGCGCAGGAGCAGGAAGTGGATATCGTCAAACAGCTCGCAGACGCTGCCCATGAACAGGGCCTCAAATTTGGTCTTTACTACTCCCCGCAGGATTGGTACAACAACTACTGCTGGAGCGAAGAGCACTACCGCTGGATGGAGACCTATCTCGGCCATCTGACCGAGCTGATGGGCAACTACGGCGAAATCGACGTATTCTGGTGCGACGCAATCGGCTCCGCGCTGACGATGTACAACAACCTCGCACCGACCGGCTGGAAAGAGGCATGGGGCGCTTGGGATCCGAGAACCATCCTGCGCCGCGTCAAACAGCTCCAGCCCGGTATCATCACCAACGACCGTTACGTCTACCGTTGGGAAGACCCGAAACCTTGGGATCAGGGCGGACTGCCCGAAGACATCCAGGGCGACTACATCACCCCGGAACAGACCACCGCTGGCTTTGACAACAAGCACGCTTGGGAGAGCTGTCTCACAATTGACGGCGGAAACGCCTGGTCTTACAACGGCAATACCTCAGCGAAAGACCCTGTCAGAGTCACAGGCGACCTCATCAACAACACTGTCAACGACGGCAACGTCCTTCTGAATATGGGCCTGATGTGGAACGGTCAGTTCTCCAGCAGACACGCAGAGGCATTTGCTACCGTCGGTAAGTGGGCACAGGACAACGCTGAAGCGGTGTACAACACCCGCGGCGGCCCGTATGTAGAACCCGGCTGGGGCGGAAGCACCTTCCGCAACAACCCGGACGGCACCACCACCCTCTATCTGCACATCTCCCCGAAGACCAGAGGCTCTAAAGTGATCACTGGCAACGTCCTCAACATCAGCAATCCCCCGGATGGCAAGGAATACACCACCGCATCCCTGCTCGGCCATCCCGACGTTGAAATCGGCTTTGATAAGACCGAAACAGGCTACACCATCACCCTGCCGGAAGGCATGAGCTTTGCGGACGGCCGTACAATGGAGACCATCGACACCATCATCAAGCTCGAAGAAAACCTTGACGCTGCAATCGAAAACGCAGTGAAAAAGGCAAACACCCTTCTCGAGGCAATGAACGGGGAAGGCTACCCCGCAGCACTCGCCTCCTACCGTTCTGTAATCGAAGCAAAACGCGACGCTCTGGGCAGCGCCGAGGGCGACGATGCGAAGAAAGCCGCTCTGTCAGACATCAAAGCGATTTTCTCTGCATTTGATACTGCTACTGCGATTTACGAAGCGACTGTAACCAACACAGAGCTCATCGGCAAACAGATTGTCGGCAACAACAGCTGGGAACTCGCACCTGAGATGAAGGCCGCCATGGAAGGCAAGGTTGAAGCAGCGATTGCCGCGCTGACAAGCGCGAACGTCAATTCGGAAGACCTGACCCGCATCCTCGCAGGCCTCAACACCGACGCTGAGTATCTCCGCAGCCTTGCAAACATGACGGTTGTCACCTTTAATCCGGATTCCAGCTATATCCAGCCCGAATCTGCAATCAAACTCCACACCGATAACCCGGATCTCGCAATTTACTACACCCTCGACGGAACTGAGCCCACTGCACAGTCCAAACTGTACACCGGCGCAATCACTGCACCGAAGCAGGGCGCATTCCAGATCAAAGCGGCTGTATTCTCGGGCGAGACACAGGTTGGCGTCACCTATCAGCAGTACTTCTTCGTCAATAACAGCGAGGAACCTGCAAACCTCCTCAGCGGCGCAGGCATCACTTGTTCGGACGAAACTATCTCTGCTTCCCAGCTCGCAAAAGTGATTGACGGAAACCACAATACCGAAACAAACTTTGGGGCGGAAACCAACAGCCTTACCCTGACGTTTGATCTCGGCGCGGCCAAATCCTTCAATACCTTAATGCTGTATGAAAACTACTACATCGGCTTCAACGAAGTCAGAAACGTCACCATTGAATCCTCCGAAGACGGCGTAAACTTCACTCCGTTGGGGACAAAATGGATCCAGGGCGTAGGCAGCATCTCATTTGACACTGTCAAAGCACAGTATGTCCGTGTCAGCATGCCAGCCTGCCAGGGACCGATTCTCCAGGAAATTGAGCTTTACAACGTTCAGAAACCCGACATGAGTTACCTCAACCTGACCTCCAGTGCAAGCAAATTCATCCCCGGTGTTCCGGTTGACTTTACCGTCAACGGCGAAATCAACGATGCACCGGTCAATCCGAGCGATGTAGTCTACGTCGTCGAGCCGGCGGAAGCGGGCGTGATGAAAGGCAATACCCTGCGCATCTCCAAAGATTTTGAGGGCGCGGTAATCTCGGTCACCGCGACGGTTGAAAACGGCGACAGAACCGTCCGCAGCAACACGGTCAAACTCACCACCGGCGCAAATCTCACCATGGATTCCGTTACAGCGGACAACTACTATAGTGCCGACTATGTGCCGGAGAAAGCGTTCGACGGTGACATGCTGACCAGATGGGCAACCAGAGGAACCGGCGCACATTGGATTGATATCAACTATGTGGAAACCGGCTACAACCGTTTTGTCATCAGAGAATACCTTGACACCGGAATCATGGCTCTTCCAAACCACACCCGTCTGACCGACTTCAGACTCCAGTACAAAGATCCCAATTCCGGCGAAGATGTCATTATCTTTGACTCTGCAAATCCTGCAAACTACGACGCTGTTTACACCCGCACCTCACCGGATGAGATTTTCCTGAGCGATGATCCGTCGCTTAAATGGACCTATGTAGATGCAAATGGCGACATTGCGTCAACAGTTCACGAATTTGCATTCGACAAGACCATCCCATCGAACAACATCAAACTCGTTTCGGACAGAGGCGAAATCACCTTCTGGGAAATCGAAGCATATGGTTCCCTCACTCCTCCGGAGCCTCCGGCATCCAACAAGACCATCCTGAACAAGGTCATCGAAAAAGCCGAAGCCCTCCTCGGCACCGACGAATTCAACAACGCAATTCAGAGTGTACAGGATAGCTTCCAGGCAGTACT
>CBCSOX010000200.1:0-4683 GCA_965141735.1 uncultured Oscillospiraceae bacterium
CTCCCGAGTCTACGTTCCAGTCATGATAAGTAAATCCTCTGCGAAGCATTTCCGCGGCGATTTCCATGTTGACATCTGCATTTTTTACATTGGAACTTCCACCTGGAAAGCGGAACAGCTCGCATTTTACCCCTGTGAGTTCATACACATAGTTGAAAATATTATTAAAGTCCTCTAAATAGCTTTCTACGGACTGATAGATGACGTCGTAATCATGATTGGCGGCATGGAGCGCAATGGTGTGACCCCGATCGACAATTTCTTTATAAAGTGGTTTGACCGATTCTTCGTCGTGACGGCAGACAAAAAAGGTGGCCTTGACGTTGTATTGGTCTAGAATATTGAGAATTTTTTCGGTATTTTGGGAGGGGCCGTCGTCAAAGGTGAGGTAGACGACTTTATTCCCCTCGGGATTTGCAACCTTTTTCGTCGGTTCGACAAAGAGATCCGGATATAGGCTTTGATACCCCAGGTCTTCTACATCAGAGTTGGAGGATGGGGAGTTACCTTGGCTCGAACTGCTGGAATTTTCATTCACAGAGCTATCGCCCTGGGCATCATTTCCCCCGCCAATTGGCGCCTGCATGTTGACGGAATTGCTGCTTGAGGACTCGAGCGCGGCAACCTGCCGTTTGAGCTTTCCGTTCTGTACGCCGAAGGTGATGGCTAGGAGCAAGGGAATTGTTATACTGAGCACAATGACCGTGATGATCAGGTGCTTGAAAAAACGCACGCTTCCAAAATACATAGTGTTTACAGAGAAATAGCCGTCCCTCTGTTGCCTCCTTTTTATAGTATCACACGTTGTGACAAAGTCATTCGAATGAATCCCATAATCAAAATAATCTTACCATGGATTATGGGATATTTAATGAACAACCTTAAAACAGATTGTTTAAAAGTTTTCAGAAAGTTCAGCCCATTCGTCAAAATAGCGGCCATAAAGCTCTTTTTTCTGCTCAAGTTCGGCACATTTCTCATTCATCACCAGGTAATCCTGATACACTTCAGGGGTGGCGATTTCGGATTCGAGCTGGGCGACTTGCTGTTCAGTCTGTTCGAGAAGTCCCTCGAGTTCGCGCAGGCGGGCTCGCATTTTCGCTTCAAGGCTTTTTTGCTGTTTGGACTTGTACCCGCTGTTTTTTGGTTTGATCACGACGGGCTTTTCTTCCGCCTCCGCCGCCTGTTCCCGCTGGACAGCGGCGAGGTAATCGTCGAATTTTCCGTCGTAGCATTTGATCTCATCGGCGAACATTTCAACTATTTTTGTCGGCACCTTGTTGAGCAGGTAACGGTCGTGTGAGACGACGAGAATGGTGCCGGAGTAGTCGGCGAGCGCTTGCTCCAGAACCTCCTTGGTGTACAAATCGATGTGGTTGGTCGGCTCGTCGAGGATGAGCACATTGGGTTTTTCCTGCATGAGGATCGCCAGGCTGAGCTTTGCGCGCTCACCGCCGCTGATGACACCCACTTTTTTGAACACGTTTTCCCCGGTGAGCAGCACCCCGCCAAGGGCGGAGCGCACCTGGTGTTCCGACAGCTGAGGAAACCGGCCCCACAGCTCCTCGAGCACGGTGTTTTCAGGGTTGAGGGAGGTCATCTCCTGATCATAGTAACTGATGCGGGTGTTGCGGCCCCAGGTGACAGTTCCGGTGGGGCAGGGAATGAGGGACTGCACCGCCTTGAGCAGGGAGGATTTTCCGATGCCGTTTGCACCGATGACAGCGACCTTTTCCCCGCGGTTCACATGCAGGCAAATATCCTTTGCGAGCAGCTTTGCATTTGCTCCCCGCCCAACCGACAGCTCGAGGTGGGCGATGTCGAGCACATCCTTGACCGGCTCCCGGTCATAGGAAAACCGGATGTGGGGCGGCTTGTGAAACGCCGCCGGCTTTTCAATGACCTCCATTTTTTCGAGCGCGTTGAGTCGGCTGTGGGCACTTTTGGCGGTGGAGGCCCGGGCCATATTGCGGTCAACGTAGTCCTGCATGGACGCGATCTGCTTTTGCTGGATTTCATATTCCTTTGTCCTGCGCTCCACATACTCCTGCTTGAGCTGGGTGTATTTGGAGTAGTTTCCACTGAACGACATGAGCTTGTGGTGCTCAATCTCCCAGATCTTTGTCACGCATTTGTCCAGGAAATACCGGTCGTGTGAGACGATGAGCAGCGCGCCCTTATAGCCGCTGAGATATTCCTCAAGCCACATGAGCGTTTTAAAATCCAGATGGTTGGTCGGCTCGTCGAGGACGAGCAGGTCGGGCTGCTCAAGCAGCAGCTTTGCCATGGCGAGCCGCGTTTTTTCTCCGCCGCTGAGGGTGTGGATAACAGTCTCGAGCGGCTTATCGCCGAATCCCATGCCGTTGAGGATCGTCTTGATCTTGACATCGATCAGATATCCGTCTTTTTGTTCAAAATAGGTCTGTTTTTGGGCATACTCTTTTGAGAGGGTGTCAAATGCCTCAGCGTCGCTGTGCAGCTCTGCCATCCTCTGTTCCAGCTGTTTGAGCTCCCGCTGCAGGGCGAACAGGTCGTCGAACACGAGCTTCATCTCGTCGAGGATGGTGCTGCCCTTGTCCAGGCCGCTGTTTTGCTGCAAAAATCCAATTGTCTTGTTGTTGGCCCGGCCGATTGTGCCGCCGTCCGGGTCTTCGAGGCCACAGATGAGCCGCAGGAGGGTGGATTTGCCCGCGCCGTTCGCACCGATGAGACCGATGCGGTCGCTGTCCTCAATCGTCCCCACAATTCCCTGCAGCACCTCGTTGCCGAGATAAATCTTGCTCACATCTTCTATTGTAACAAGCATGTGCTTCTTAATCTCCTCTGTTGTGTGGTTCGCACACACCATTATAGCACACTTGGCGGCAGAGTGCACCCCGGTTACGACGAGTTTTTACAAAACCGATACAAAAAGAGAGTTGACAAGTGAGCATATGCACATTATAATACTTGTTATGGGCATATGCTCGAATGAAACTGAAAAACCACCAATGAATCGGGAAAGGGGGCGGCCGCATGGCACGCCAAACCAAATGCAGGCGGATCTGCTGCCTGCCCAAATCCACCCTGTTTCAGCCCGACGGGCAGAATTGCCCCCGGCTGGTGCTCAACCTCGACGAGGTGGAGGCGCTCCGCCTGGCAGACCTTGAGGGGCTGGACCAGGACACTGCCGCCGCCCGGATGGGGATCTCCCGCGCCACCTTTCAGCGGATCCTGTATTCCGCCCGCCGCACTGTCGCCGACGGGCTGGTCAACGGCAAGGCGCTCGAACTCAAAGGGGGCAGCTATGTACTCGCGCAGGACCACTGCCAGTGCGAGCAATCCTGTGTCAACTGTCAATTTCAATGTGAAAGGACCGATCAACATGAGTGAAACCAATTGCAACCACGATTGCGGGAGCTGCTCCGAAAGCTGTTCCTCCCGCCAGCAGCCTGAGAGCTTCATCGAATCCCCCAATCAGCTCAGCTGCATCAAAAAGGTCATCGGCGTGGTCAGCGGCAAGGGCGGGGTGGGCAAATCGCTGGTCACCTCCATGCTCGCTGTGCTCTTCAACCGCCGCGGCTACAACACAGCCATCATCGACGCAGACATTACCGGGCCTTCCATCCCCAAGGCGTTCGGCCTCAAAGACCGGGTCACCGGCAACGAAGCCGGTATGTACCCGGTGCGCAGCAAAAAGGGGATTGACGTGGTGTCCATCAACCTCATGCTGGAGGATGAAAAATCCCCCGTCGTGTGGCGCGGCCCGATCATCGCCAACATGGTCAAGCAGTTTTGGACCGATGTGGTGTGGTCGGATGTGGACTATATGTTCGTCGACATGCCCCCTGGGACAGGGGACGTGCCGCTCACCGTTTTCCAGTCCATCCCGCTCGACGGCATCGTCGTCGTGACCTCCCCGCAGGAGCTCGTGTCCATGATCGTCTCCAAAGCGGTCAACATGGCAAAGATGATGAACGTCCCGGTGCTCGGCCTGATTGAAAACTACAGCTATTTTGAGTGCCCCGGCTGTAAGGAGCGCACTTCGATCTTCGGGGAGAGTCACATTGAAGAGACCGCGAAGGAATTCGGCCTCGACGTGCTCGCCAAGCTCCCGATCAACCCCGAGTTCGCAAAGCTCAGCGACAGCGGCCTCATCGAGCTGTTTGAGGGCGATTTCCTCGACAAAACCTGCGATCTGATTGAAGAGAGGATGAACTAATATGAGAATAGCAGTCACCACCGAAAACAACCAGGTGTTTCAGCATTTTGGCAAATGTCAGCTGTTCACCATCGCTGAGGTAGAGACTGGAAAGCTCCTCTCCACTTCCTTCCTCGATGCCAACGGCAGTGGGCACTCCGCCCTCGCCGTTCTGCTCAAGCAGCAGGGTGTGGATTTGTTGATCTGCGGCGGCATCGGCCAGGGGGCCAAGGATGCCCTCGCCGCCCAGGGCGTGCAGCTGATCTGCGGCGTGTCAGGCAGCGTGTCCGACGTGCTCGCCGCTTACCTGAACAACACCCTTCAAGCCAACAACGCCTTTGTTTGCGACCATCACCACGAAGGTGAATCCCACACCTGCCACTGCGGGGAGCACTAAGGTGGTGTACTGGGACGCTGTCCCAGACCCTGCTTAGGGGGCCTTGTGAAAAAGGCCCCCTAAGAACCCCCAAGAACTTAAAATGGCGCTCATCGGTTCGAGGGGC
>CBCSOX010000201.1:0-4673 GCA_965141735.1 uncultured Oscillospiraceae bacterium
ATCCGCGCAAAATGATAAGGAACAAAGTTATTTTGAATGGGGGTAGCTGTTATGGCAGTGGACGACGCATGGAGCCGTTTTATAAATACAGGAAGCGTACAGGATTATTTAAACTACCGAAAAGCGAACGCAGTGTCGGTTTTGGAGGGACAGTCAGCGCATGATCATCAAAACCGAGGGAATGATACTCAGCCAGCGGAGCTACAGGGACTCGGAGAAATTTCTCACCATCCTCACCCGGGACCAGGGGGTACTTGAGGCGAAGCTGCGCCAATACGGGCAGATCAAACGCAGCCAGTTTAATCTCATCGGCCCGCTCGGCTATTTCCGGTTTGACCTGTTTGTGCTCAAGCAGCGCTACACTGTGGATGCGGCGGAAAAAATCGAGGATTTTTTTCCGCTGCGCTACGATGTGGAAAAGCTGGCGCTCGCGGGCTATTTTTGTGAACTCACGCAGTCGCTGGCGCCGCCCAGGGAGGACGCGTGGGTCTATTTGCGTTTACTGCTCAACACACTGGCTCTGCTGGAAAAAGACAGGCGTTCCCCTGCTTTTTTAAAGGCGGTCTTCGAGCTGCGCGCCCTTTCGATCGGCGGTTTTATGCCCGACCTTGTCTGCTGCAAGCACTGCTGTCAGTTTGAGGGGAAAAAACTCTATTTCCTCCCGTTTGCAGGGACGATTGTCTGTTCCGACTGTCTGCCGGGCAGCCCGGAAAACGATCAGCTCCACATTCCCCTCGCGCCGCCGGTGCTCGCTGCAATGCGTTACATCCTCTACAAAGAGGCGGATAAACTCTTTCAGTTTTCCCTTGCGGAAAAGCCGCTTGAGCAGTTGGGAAAAATCACCGAGTACTATACCCTTTGCCACATGGAAAACAGCAAGTTCCCCTCCCTGCAACTCTATCATCAGTTTGTCAATTTATCTACAGGAGAAAACCATGAACCAGCTACATAAATATCACAAAACCCTTGAGCTCGACAAGATTCTAACCAGGCTTGCAGAGATGACCTGCTGCGAAGAGGCTGCAGTGATGGCCCGCGGGCTCGAACCTGAGACCAGCCTCGGCCGGGTCCGCACCGAGCTTGAAAAGACCGACGGGGCGTTCATTCTTTCATCGCGCTACGGAACCCCCAGCTTTGCAAAGCTGCACAATCCCGAGATCGACCTCAAGAGATGTGAGTCGGGCGCTTCGCTCAACAACCGCGAGCTGCTCAACATTGCGGCGATTTACCGCCAGTGCCGGCTGCTGCTCGAATGGCGGGAACGGTGTGAAAACGTCTCGACGATGCTCGACGAATACTTTGACAACCTGGCTGAAAACAGGTATCTCGAAAACAAAATCAACGCGGCGATCATTTCGGAAGAGGAGATCGACGACAACGCGAGCGCAGAGCTTTCCAACATCCGGCGCAAAATCAGACAGAACAGCACCAAAGCGCGGGACAGCCTTGACCGCATCATCAAAAACAACGCCAAATACCTTCAGGACAGCATCGTTACAATGCGTGACGGGCGCTATGTCGTCCCAGTCAAGGCGGAACACCGCGGCGAAGTGCCCGGGCTTGTACACGACACCTCGGCGAGTGGGGCGACCCTCTTTGTCGAGCCGATGTCGGTGGTGGAGGCCAACAACGAAATCCGGGTGCTCATGAGCAAAGAACAGGACGAGATCGAGCGGATTCTCGCCGAGCTCTCCGCCGAATGCGCAGACTTTGCCGAGAGCATCCGCAACAACTTCCGCCTCATCCTCCTGCTCAACCTCTATTTTGCCAAGGCAAACCTCGGCGCGTCGATGCGGGCGGTCAAGCCGTTTGTCACCGACGACGGCTATATGAACCTCAAAAAGGCGCGGCACCCTCTCATTGACAAGGACAAGGTCGTGCCGATTGACATCGAGCTCGGGCGCGGCTTTACTAGCCTGATCATCACCGGTCCGAATACCGGCGGCAAGACGGTTTCTCTTAAAACCCTCGGCCTGCTCACACTCATGACGATGTGCGGACTGCTGATCCCGGTGGCGGACCAGAGTCGCATCAGCATTTTTGACAAGGTGCTCGTCGACATTGGGGACGAACAGAGCATTGAGCAGAGCCTATCGACCTTTTCGGCGCACATGACCAACATCATTTCGATTCTCGAGGAGGCGGACGACCGCTCCCTTGTTCTCGTCGACGAGCTCGGCTCGGGCACTGATCCAGTCGAGGGCGCTGCGCTCGCGATCTCGATTATTGAGGAGATCAGCTCCCGGGGCTCCCGGCTCGCGGCGACGACTCACTACGCCGAGCTCAAGGCGTATGCGCTCGAGACCAAAGGGGTGGAAAACGCCTGCTGTGAATTTGACGTCGCGACCCTTCAACCGACCTACCGGCTGCTCATCGGAGTGCCGGGGCGGTCGAACGCCTTCGCGATTTCCCGCCGGCTGGGTCTGGAAGAACACATTTTGGACCGCGCCGAGGGCTATATCTCAAACGATAACCGCCGGTTTGAGGACGTGGTGGACAGCCTCGAGCAGGCGCGGCAGGACTATGAAAAGGAGCGCGCCGAGCTCGAGGAGAAAAACCGGGAGTACGAGCGCCTCAACGCCCAGCTCAACGCGAAGCGCAAGGGGCTGGAAAACGCGGGTGAGCACGAAATTGAGAAAGCCCGTGAAAAAGCGAAATACATCGTGGACAAGGTGCGCGCCGAGTCGGACGCGCTGCTGAACGAACTCGAGGAGCTGCGCAAGCAGAAGGAAAAGACCGACGTGGTCGAGCTCGCACGCAGGGCGCGCGCCCAGATGAACGGAAAGATCGGCCGGCTGTACGACGAGGCGAATCCCGTCCGGGAGCGGATGGGGAGCAACGAAGCGTACAAACTGCCCCGCCCGCTGCGCAAAGGGGACGAGGTGCTCGTCTACGACCTCGACAAACAGGCAGTCGTGCTCGAAGAGCCGGACAAGAGCGGCAATGTCATGGTGCAGATGGGGATTATGAAAACCCGCGTCAAGCTCAAAAATCTGCGGCTGATCGAGCAGAAAAACCCCTACAAGGAAAAACCGAAATCGAGCACCACCCGCACCATCAAGAGCAATGCGGAGCGTTCCGCCAAAAGCGAGATTGATTTGCGGGGTTACACAGTGGAGGAGGCGCTGCTCGATCTCGACCAGTTTATCGACAACTGCGTGCTCTCGAACATCAACCAGATTTCCATTATTCACGGCAAGGGGACCGGCGTGCTGCGCACTGCGGTGCAATCCCATCTCAAACGGCATAGAAGCATTAAAACCTACCGGCTCGGAACCTACGGCGAGGGGGAGTCGGGGGTGACGATTGCAGAGCTCAAATAAGAGGCGGCTGCTGTGAAAGCAAAACGTGTTCTTCGGATTGGCGCGTGGGTCTTTGCGGCCTTATTGGCTGTCTGGGGAATCCTTTTCGCCACCGACTGCATCCGAGCGCATTCCAAACAGCGTCCGGTGTTTGCGGTTTGTACCAGGCTCTATTTGGATGGCGGCTCGGCGGAATACGTCGGGGCTGGCTATAGGGTGATCCGGTACGTCAAATGGACAGAGGGTGAGGACAACTCCATGAGGGTCGAAGTGGACCGCGTGGACGTCGGGCCGCTCTGGATGAAGTTTGACAAATAGGTTTTGCAGCAAATAAGTTTTCTATTTCTGGCCAATCCGCTCCCTGTGGCGGGCGGCTTCTCGTCTGATTCGCTGCTGCAGCGATGCACACAGAGCGCCGGGGCCGGCCCTTTCCCATTCCTGCGCGATGAGCTCGGCGGCCAGAGAGGACAGCATGCGGTCGAATACACAACTATAACGGTGTTTGAGCAGCAGGATACAGATGAGCTCAGTAATGCATGATGTCGAGTAACTCCTCTGGATTCAGCTCTGTTTCACTGCCGCACAGCGCGTTTTGTAGTTAGGGGTTCGGACAGCCAGAGAATGAGCCGGAGGATGTTTTTAAAAATGAGCAAAATAGACATTATGTGATGTAAAAGGAGAAATCCCTATTTCATCCGATTGGTGTCTATGTGAACTCTTTTGAAAAATCAACTGTAGTTAGATACGAAAAAGGTTCTAAATCAGAGAGGTGCCGATGCAAAAGCTAGTACAGGATGCTAATATTGGTCAGAACTTACAACGGTTACGGCGAAAGCGCAAGATATCCCAATACGATATGGTTAAACTGCTGGAAAAGATGGGCCGATCGATGTCAAGGGCGAGCTATGCGCACATTGAGCAGGGGATCCGCAACGTCTATGTGAGCGATTTGATCCTGTTCCGAATGATTCTGGATGTTTCTTTTGACGATTTTTTGAGGGCCTGAGCCCTGAGCAGTCGGGCCGCAAAGGAAGCTAGAAGGCTTTGGAAAGGGGGCGCTGATCCTGCTGATTCAACACGATTGGTTTTTGTTTCAAATCCAGCTTCTCGCGCTGGCAATTGCGCGGATTGTCTTTGGCAAGGGCAGCTTGGAGTACGAAACCGAAAATGAGGAGATTCCAACTACAACGGATTTGCTGCACCGGCGTCTGCTGGAACTGCTCGCCAAAAAGCGCATCTGCGAGGCGGAAAACCTGCTGTTTGACAGCTTGGACCCTCACAACAAAAGCGGCCTTGCGCTCGCACTCGATTTTTATGACAGGCTCAACAAGATGACGGATGAAGAGCTTGAACAGAATGATTTTTCCAGAG
>CBCSOX010000202.1:0-4592 GCA_965141735.1 uncultured Oscillospiraceae bacterium
AAAGCCGGGCACCTCTTTTTCACCCAGCGGGTAGAGGCTGCTCTGCAGCTTGTAGCCGTCGATCCGGGCACCCGACACAATTCGGTCAAGTGCTTCGGGTTCAATCTGCAGCCGCAGTCCGAGGTTGTTGAAACGCGCAGCGGCATCCCGCAGAATCAACTCTGCCGAAGGGAATACCGCATAGCCGCCGCCCATCCGAAAAGCGGTCGGGGTCAGCAGGGTGAGCCCAGTTCCCGTTTCGGGGACAGGGCCTGCAAAAAAACGGTTGACCAGCGCCGTTTCATCGATGCGTTGAACGCTGACTGAGACGACCTGTGCTGGAGCTTCCAAGCCGGGCAGCTGGTATTCCGACAGTTTGAGCAGGGTGGGGAGCAGGTGGTTGTGCGCTTCTTCACTGAGCAAGTTCACCACCTGCACCGCGCTGCACGCATCCTCCGCGTTGGGGTAAAGGTACTGGCTGACCGGCTTCAGTCCCGGCTTGCGCAGGCTTTCCCTGTATTTCGCCCCTGTCCGGTTTGCCAGCGAACAAAATAGCGCAAAGGCGTGCGAAAAAGAAAACGGCTGCTGGGAGGCGAGCTCCAGCTGAACCTGTGTCACCATCTGACATCCCTCCTTTTGCAATTAGTATACCATAAAGAAGAAAAAATGAAAAGATTTTTTTGCCCCAGCCACTGGGAGTTGCATTTTTTCGGTTTTCCAGTTATAATAACAAGAAAGAAAATGATCTAAAAAGGACGATGGTATGGAATACACAAATGCAAACGGCTGCGGCCTCACGCAGTTTATTGGAACAGCGGCGGGCGATACGATCGGCCTGGTGATCGCAAACATTGATCCCGGACTGCACGAGCGGATGGGGATTGACCGTCGATTCCGCTCTCTCGGCATCATTGGAGCGCGCACAGGTGCAGGCGCGCAGATTATGGCAGTGGATGAGGCGGTAAAGGGCACCAACACCAAAGTCCTTTCGATTGAGTTGCCCCGCGACACCAAAAGCGGGGGAGGGCACGGCAATCTGATTTTAATCGGTGCGCAGGATGTCACCGACGCGCGCCAGGCAGTGGAGACTGCCCTGCGTCTCACCGACGTCAACGCCGGAGAGCTCTACATCAGCGAGGCGGGGCATATGGAGTTTCAGTTCACCGCCCGCGCCGGCGAAGCGTTTCACATGGCGTTTGGCGCGCCTGTGGACAAGGCGTTTGGCTTTCTCTGCGTCTGCCCAGCGGCGATCGGGCTGGTCGTTGCGGATATCGCGGTGAAATCGGCGGGCGTGGAGATTGTCAGCTACGCCACCCCCACAAAGGGCACCAGCCACTCCAACGAGGTTGTCACGACAATCAGCGGGGAGGCGGAGGCGGTCAAGCAGGCGGTGCTCGCAGCGCGCAAGGCGGCGATGGAGCTGCTCTGCACCATGGGCCCGGCGCCGGAATCCCCCGGAGTTCCCTATCTGGACTAAAAAATAGTAGCATATTTACATTCACAGTTGCGTGCAATGACACTGGAAACGCTGATGAATCGGGAAATTTTCGATTTTGTCCAGCTTGTTACTCAGAATGCCTACAGGTCGTGGACAACCCTAAATCCTACCCAATTCCCGCGGATTTTATAAAGACTTATCTTTGAAGTTAGAGTGATAGAAAAAGGAGATTCGCCTTTGGTGTATCAGGCGAACACAAGATGATGATAACAGGATACTACTGCACAAATATTTTTTCTGAGCGAGCGAAAGAACTCATCGAGTTTTATAGGAAAATATTAGAAGTCCCCTTTCTTAAAACCGATGATGACAATTCAAATGGGGTTTATCTTGGCTTTATCGAAAACGCCCCCACTCTTTGTATATGGGATTGCAAAAAATGTAACGTACAGCCGACTGGACGTCAATCTTTTGTATTTCAAACAAAATCTCTTGATTTCACAATGGAATGTTTGAAGGAAAAAGGGGTTCCACTGTCTGAAGCCATTCGATATGATTGGGGAACGTATGAGGTCCGTTTAAGCGATATTGACGGAAATGAGATAGTGATCGTTGAGTTTGCGTGATAGATGATTCCTGTTTTGAGGAAAATTATGAGCCTTTTAAGCAGTACACCGTATTGGGAAAAGGCGTATTACTCATTAAGTTGATTTCAATCGTGGCAAACAGGGCACAACGGTACAGACGTTGTGCTTTTGCTTATTGTTCCACGCGGGGCGGCTATGCCTCTAACAGAGACTATAAAACAGCTGCTAGGAACACTTTGCATGTCACCTGTCCAGTTATCAGAGATAGGCTATATATCCTGCTGCTGGGGTTGGGGGCGGACGATGGTTCTCCCTATGACCCAAGAAACGCGCGTTCAATGCGTGACTGCGGACCGAATTTACCGACTGGAAAAGCAAAATCCCGCCCATTTTCCGCCTAACCTTACAAAACTGTGTTGCAAGGACTGACAAGGGGATTTATGACAGCCATGGGACAATGCCTATTTTTTATGGACTTTTTAATGAACAGCTATGCGTTTAAATAAGCCGATTTTTTACTATTATCTGAATTACCAGTAACTAGCCTGGCAGTTTTTATCTGGCGGCCTTATTTTCGGTCAAATTGCAGCAGCTGGGGTAGGCACCGATTGGCCAGCAGAGCTGACTTGACTTTGACAGCATCCCATGCCGGCGCTCTCATATTTGATGAAAAATTTTTGTGACGGCTCAGTTGGCGGAACGGCGCCAGTCGCGAGATCGTCATAGGTTCGCCGCTATTGGGCGGGCAGCTATATGCGTACAATAAATCAGGCGGGCTTTCTTGTTGAGAAAGCCCTTTTTGTCGTCTTTTTTGCCTGATAGCGTCACCGGTTTTACCAGTGCAGAGAAAAAGCTTTTGCACCAGACTTTTCGGTGTAGAAGGAAAACGAGTTACAAGCGAGGAAACCGGAAAGAATGACCAGTAGCAAGGTAAATCGTTTGTAATATCCCAGGAAGAGTGCAGGCTGTTTTTCGATCTTCCAGGGAAGGATAAAACCGTTCTTTCGCTGTGGTCCTGGTTCTACAGCTGGGCATTCCCCTTGTGTTTTCAAAAAAATTGCCTTTTATTCGATTCACTTTGCTTCTAGGTAGATCTTCCCAATGGATTGAGCAGGAGACGGAATTTTGTGGTTATGCGTCGTTTAGAAAAACTATTCTGGAAGGACTTTCCTCACAGACTGTTTGTTTTCGTTTTCGACGTAATTTGATAAAAAACCGGTTTTACTTCCTTCACATTCATTGCATATAATAAAAGCAGTACTAAGTAGAGGAGGTGGCAGGTGTGCTCTGTCCAAAATGCGGTCGTGACAATCCAGGAGGCAATGTGTTTTGCCGCTTCTGTCACGAGCCGCTTGCGGCGCGGGAGACTTTTGTGCGGGGCGCACAGGAGCGTCCCTCCTCCACAAGTGTCCGCCCGGTTGCTTCTGCACAGGCTGGGAAACAGAACCGCGCGGAAACTGCGGACCATTCCGGCAACGTTGAACAGAAAAGCAAGCCGCAAAAAAGCAGACAGCAAAAAACCAAGGTGAAATCCAAGCGGCCGAAGAAAACGAAAACCGTTTACAAAAGCAGGCCCAAAAGGCAAAAAAAAGACCGCAGAGGCCGCCGCGAAGTGCAGGTGGTGAAAAAACGGGGTGGATTTCTCGCAGGATTCCTCACATTTTTGCTGCTCGCAATTGTCGCCGCAGCTATTGCGGGGGCGCTTATTGTACATCACTACGGCCTGCAAAATATTCTGAACCATTTTGGTTATCAGGTCACCTCGATTCAACCCGAGGATTCCTCCTCCGAACAGCCCCCTTCCTCTTTGCCCGAGAGCTCCTCTGTGCAGTCATCACAGAGCAGCCAATCCGAATCTTCCTCTTCTGAGCGGGAAAACAATCCGGAACAAGAAGAGAGCAGCGGGTCTGAGTGAAACGCAGAACCCAGTAAGCGCCTGCTTGAATCAAACGATTCCGGCAGGCGCTTTTTTTCGAGTCAGCTGGATTTCCCGAGAGGAGTCTCCTCGCCGACTGTCCTCTACTCTACAAAAAACACGGTACATTGATCACTTCCTGCAAGAGAGCCCAAATCATTGGCACTATCCGTATCGATCAGGCAAGGACCGCCGCGCACACGGTGGTCCTTTTTGCTGTTTCAGCAACCCACTGGCTTTGCCAAGGAGCTTGCGCTGTGGCGTGGATTTGTTTTTAAAAGAAAAATATGACAAAATATTCTAAATTATAGGCCATACTGCACAGGAATTATTGACAAATATATGATGGTTTAGTATGATAAAATAGGTGCTGTAGCCAATTCTTTTACTGGCAGTGAACCGAATAAAGAAAGAGAAAGGAGGACCGATTTTTACTCGTCAAATAAAATTTCAAGGGGGAATTTGAAATGAAGAAGATGCAAACAAAGTTACTCGCGGCGCTGCTCGCCGTGTCGATGATCCTTGGGCTGCTGCCGGTCATATCCTCTGCCGCATCGTCAGGGATGATTGACAGCACGGCGGAGTATGTGCTGATTAACAAAGCGACCGGACAGGTGCTCGAACGCACGCTGGACACGACCTACATTCCCACGCGGGATGATGTCTTTCGAGT
>CBCSOX010000203.1:0-4581 GCA_965141735.1 uncultured Oscillospiraceae bacterium
ATGGCCGCGCCCTCGAAAAAGACGGACTTGCGCTTCTGCGCCTTGGTCGCCCCTACCGAGGCCAGCATCCCGAGGTGACGGCTGCGCTCTGAAATCGAGATGGAAAAGGCATTGTAAATCAGCGAAACCGAACCGATCATGATGACGACGATGACGATGGCGCAGATGCGGTAAAACACCGTCTGGAAGGAGTCGCTGCTCGTGATGCCGCTGTACTGCAGCAACGAACTGTTAAAGTCAAGGTTTCGATATCCCCACAGCTCCCCGGTTTCGGCGTCGCGAATTTCCTGCATACCGAGCTCGCCCGCGATTTGCTGGCCGTGTTTGTACAGATCGCGGCTCAACGTCTTGAGTTCCACCGAGACGTCGACCGTCTCTCCCGGATTCAAGGAATTCGGATCAAGCCCAGCGAGTGCGGTGATGCCGGGCGCCCAGTCGTTCTCAAAGCCCGGTTTTTCAATGAAGCCAACCACTGTGTAGGTTTTGCCGGAAGTGTGCTGAAGCGTTTCCCCTGCCTGCACAACCGTCCGCTGGTCGAGATCCTCGAGGGTCTGCATCTCTCCGGTGTGGTAGTCTTCCACCGTAGCAGTACGGCTGCCGACTTCAAGTGTCAGAGTGTCCCCAATCTGGCAAGACAGACTCCCGTTCTCAATAAGGCTTTTTTGAAGGACAATTTCACTGCTGTTCTGTGGGAAACGGCCCTCGAGAAGCTCTACCGGAAAGTTGGTGAACCCCTGCTCGCTGTAGTCCTTGATAAAGAGATAGGGCTTGCTCTTGCTCTGCGGGGCTTCGAGCTTGGCATACCCTTCGTCCCGGCTGAGTATGGCGTGTTTGGTGTCTTTGTCGTTGTTGATGATGTCGAGCTTGTCGGCGGGTACTTCTTGGTAGAGCACATGCCAGTTCCCGCCGCTTTCAATCTGGTAATTGCGCATGGTCCCTAGGAATGACTCGGCAAAGGTTGCGACCGCGGTGATCATTGTCACCGAGATGATAACACCGATGATGGTAACCAGAGTGCGCTTTTTGTTGAGTTTGAGGTGGCGCAGGGTGAGTTTGTTGACGATGTTCATCGGCGGATCACCTCATCCCGTGCGATCATGCCGTCCTCAATTGCGATGATGCGGTCGGCCTGGAGGGCGATGCTCTCATCGTGGGTGATGACGATCAGTGTCTGGTTATACTTTTTGTTGGAGAGCTTGAGCAGCTCCATGATCTCCGCCCCATTTTTGCGGTCGAGGTTTCCAGTCGGCTCGTCTGCGAGGACGAGTGCGGGCATGTTGATGAGCGCCCGCCCGATCGAGACGCGCTGCTGCTGGCCTCCTGAGAGTTGGTTGGGCAGATGCCGCAGCCGTTCGGAGAGGCCGAGGGTCGTGAGAATCTCCCTCAGCTGCTTGTGATCCACTTTGCGCCCGTCGAGCAGCAGCGGGAGGGTGATGTTTTCCTCGACATTGAGCACGGGGATGAGATTGTAAAACTGATAGATCAGGCCGATCTGACGGCGGCGGAAGATCGCAAGCTTGGTCTCATCGAGCGCGTACACATCGGTGTTGTCAATAAACACCCGGCCGGCTGTGGGGCGGTCAACCCCTCCGAGAATGTGCAGCAGGGTGGATTTACCCGAGCCGGACGGACCGATGATTGCGACGAACTCGCCGCGCTGTACTGAAAACGAGATGTCGTTGAGCGCGCGGACAGCGGTTTCCCCTGTGCCGTATACCTTGGACAGGTTTTCAACTCTTAAAATTTCCATAATAACTCCTCCACATAACTTGTGAGCGTCTCTGCTTTGTTCTGTCTCTCAGTATAAACGGCCAGGATGACAGCGGGGTGACAGGTTCGGTGACAGTTTTGTCACTCGCGGCATTGCCTGAATTTGACTGCGCAGAAAGGCCTGCCCGCCGGAATGCTGCCGACATTTTCTCGCCGCCGCAGGCCCTTTCTCCTGTGTTTTGCTTCCAAATGCACAGCTCAGCGCCTCTTAGCCCCTCTGCCGCAGTCATAGGTTTCCCGATTCGTCTCGGTGGGATCTCAAGTGCCGCTAAAATTTTACTCCACACACGAGAAAAGCCGCGGGTTCATCAGACGGGCACGCCCGCTGTCAACCACGCGGTTTTTTCGCTGAATCTGCACTCAAACAACACACTTCATGATTTTAATGGTAAATTCACTTCCCTGCCCAGGTGTGCTGCGGACCGTGATGTCCCCATTTTGCCGCAGCAGGATGCTGCGCGACATGGCAAGCCCAATGCCCACACTGTCACTGCCCGCGTTTTTTCCTTTGTAAAAGCGATTGAAAATGTAAGGGAGGTCTTCCCGATGGATGCCCTCCCCGCTGTCCGAAATGACAATCGCTGCATAAAGGGGATTGTCCTCATAGGTGACCGAGATGCTGCCGCCCTGGGGGGTGTGTTCACTGCAATTCTTCAAAACGTTGACAACAGCCTCCGCGGTCCATTGCAGGTCACCCACAAACGCGGCGGTTTCCTCTCCGGAAATCTGCAGCGTCTGCCCCCGCAGCTCAATCGGAATGAGCAACGGCTCGGCCGCTCTGCGCACCACCTCTTTCAAAGATACCTTTTCCTGCTTAAATGGGATTGTCCCTGCGTCGAGCTTGGAGAGCTTGAGCAGAGCGGTAACCAGCCATTCAATCCGTTCGAGCTGGCTGCGGATGGTCTGGGTAAACTCCGCACGCTTTTCTGCGGGCAGCTCCCCGTTGAGCAGGTCGGTCATCACCAGCATGGAGGTCAACGGGGTTTTCAGCTGGTGGGAGATATCGCTGAGTGCGTCTGCGAGGTACAACCGGTCTTTTCCAAGCTGTTCCGCCTGTCGGGAGAGGACGACGGTGAGATTGTGCACCTCGTTTTTGAGGATGCTCATCTCCCCTTCTGCATTGTCGCGGATGTCAAGGGTGTACTCCCCGTCCCGAATCCGGCGTAGATACCCCGAGAGCTCACGCATCTGGCGGTACCGGTAGAGATGGCTGAGCACAAGGACGAGCAGAAAGATCAGGCAGACGCCCAGCACAAGGCACCCCGCAACAGCGCCGCCGAGTAAGAACCCAGCTGTGGTTGCAGCGATGGAGAAAAACCCCATACAGAGGAGCATCAGGTTAAAATCCCTATTTCTCATACTGCCCCTCCACCAGATAACCGATTCCCCGCACCGTCCGGATGATTGAAGGGTGCGCGGGGTCGTCCTCAAGTTTGTCTCGTAGACGCTTGATATAGACGGTGAGGGTGTTGTCGTTGACAAAGTCCCCGCCCACGTCCCAAATGCCGTCGAGCAGCTGGGCGCGGGAAAGAACCTGCCCCGCATTGTGAATGAGGGTGAGCAGCAGGCGGTATTCGACCGAGGTCAGCGGAATTTCCTGCTCTCCCCGGGTTACTCTCGCCTGTGCGGTATTGACCCGGATCGCGCCGCTGAAAAAAACGGTTTTGGATACCTCTTTGGAGCACCGGCGCAGCACCGACTTGATGCGGGAAATCAGCTCCCGGATGCGGAATGGCTTGGTGATGTAGTCGTCCGCCCCCATGTCAAGGCCCATCACCACATTTCCCTCATCGTCGCAGGCGGTGAGGAAGATGACCGGGGTGTCCCCTCTGCCCTTGACGGCGCGGCAGACATCGTAGCCGGTCCCGTCGGGGAGGGTGAGATCGAGCAGAATGAGGTCATAGCTCTGCCCGAGGGCCGCGAGGGCCGTGCTCACATCTCCCGCCGTGCACACTTCAAATCCCTCCTGCTCGAGAGAATACGCAAGACCCATTACGATCGTTTTATCGTCCTCCACAAGCAAAATCTTTGCCATCGCTTCCTCCTGTTGTTTTAACACGCCAATCGTGAAATAACTTGCATCAAACAGCTCTGTGCTGCTCCCAGCCCGCAAAGATGCGGCCTTCTGCAGCGACTGCGCCAAGGAACGGATGAGAACCGCCTTCTCCGCACCGGCTAAAATGACTGAAACGCACACGGCAGGATGTAAAAAAACCAGAACTCCATCCGGTCACAGCTTTTGCTTTTTTGTACGCCAAACGTCTTGGCGCAGGGGTTAAACTCCTTTATCCTCCAATGAGGAAATCGAGGATGTTCCACCCATCAGAGGTCTGGGCGCGATAGAGCTCGGTGTAACCACATTGGCGGCAGGTCACGGTGATAAACTTTTTATTCTGCACATCAAAAATTTTTGCAAAGTTCCCTCCAGTGGCCTGGAACTGATCACTGTCATACTGGTTGCATCCACACTTGGGGCAGACATATTGCTTCTGTTGCATCGTCGTTTCTCCTTTGTGTTGAATATGGCGGCGGGTTATGACCGGCATACGCCCACAAGCATTTCGCCGATGGTTAAGCGGATACAGCCGTCCATCTGTTTTCATGGCCTGCCGCGCTGCTCCTATTTTACCACATTTTCAGCTGGTGTGCATGACAAATTTGTCACAAACGGATTCTTGAGCTGATCGGTGCAGCTCTGACAGGCTTTTACTGTCGTTTAAGGCGTTCGCCCGCACTTATCCCTGGATTTTAAAGGTGTAGTCCGCGCTCAGATCCTACATTATATACAAAACAAAAGCCGGCACAATGCCG
>CBCSOX010000204.1:0-4561 GCA_965141735.1 uncultured Oscillospiraceae bacterium
CTCATCACAGCGGCATCGGATGGAGCGGTTGCGGCAACTGAGTGCGCACGCCACATCAATACAATTGGCTGACGAGGCCTTTCCTGGAAGATCTCCAACGAGTGAGATCTGTACTCAGGCGGCCCTCTGGTAAAATAGGGTCAACAAGTAAAACCTCCTGTTGTAGTTCAACTGCAACAGGAGGTTTTGCCTTGTCAAGGGAAAAGGAGAACTAAGCCGGTGACGAGAAAATCAGATCAGAACAATATGAGAAGTTCAAAATAGGGTCGGGCTGACAGAGGAGAAAGAGACAGTATCAGGGCCAATGCAACGGGCGCAGCTGAAACAAACAACTGGTCTGTGGAGCGCTTTCAATACTGCCCTTCCCCCCTTAAAGTGAAAAATTCTATTTCTTCTGTTTGACAATTTTAAGCATTTTCGTTATACAGTGTCCATTGACACTGTTATAAAAAGGGCGTACAAGATGCCGGAACTGGGACCAACGACCAAACCGGCTCTTGAATGCCGGGGAAAGCGAATTTCTCAACAAGAGCTTTCACGCCGCCTCTCTGCGAACATTGTGAAGGATGCGGGCGTGTGACCCAGCCGTATTTGTATGGATCTGCCGCGGCCATGCAAAACGAATGTCAGCAGAAAAGCCACTTAAGGAGAGAATATACAAGAATGTGGACGCAACGGTAATATCACGGATGAACTTGGCGAACGTTCTGTATCAATAGAGGGGTGAAATAGCCTTAAACGCCTTGCTTTTGCTTTTTTTCGGAGCTTGCGGCCATTTGCTTCTATTTTTCCTTAAACGGAAAGGGAGGACAGTTACAGTCAATAGCCGATTCCCTGGGTTGCCAAAATAATACTTGAAACCAATAGAAGAATCACTATACTGATGACGATCCAGGTGATCTGCAGCTGCAAAAAAGCGCACCAGTCTGTTCCGAGATTTTCCTCCGCAAAGAGAGTCTTGCGGTGTCGATAGAGGCCAAGCAGATACACACTCAGCACACCGGTGAACAGCAGGAGGGGAAGCCCGGCAGTCAGTTTTTGATAAAACCCATCGATAAAAATCACCAGTGCAATCTCAACGAAAAAAGCTCCCATTGTCTGCGCCCAGCATTTCAACTGAATCTTTTTCACAAACTCCGGACAGCGCCACATCTAAACCGCCTCCTCAGAACCCAAACAGTGTCATCTGACTGGTCTTGGGCATATCTCCGAACACACCGGCTTCCTCCAAGGTTTCGATCACTGATTTGGAGACGCCGGAACGGGAGGACACCTCGTCGACCGAGATGTATTCCCCCTGTTCCCCCGCCTCCTGCAAATTCCTTGCAGCGGCCTCGCCGAGGCCTTTGAGGGAGTTGAAGGGCAGCCGGATTTTTCCGTCTTCTATTGTATATTTTACTGCATGGGATTTGTAAAGATCCACCGGGAGAAACTCCAGTCCACGGCAGAGCATCTCGTTGATAATGAGCAAAGTGTCAAAGGTGTCGCTCTCCTTTTGGGAGCGGTCGTTGCCCTTGGCCTTGAGCTCCTCGAGCTTCATCGCAACGCTCCCCTGTCCCCGCATCGTCGTCTCCACGTCAAAGTCGCCGCCGCGCACCGTGAAAAACGCCGCATAGTACTCGAGCGGCCGGTAGACCTTGTACCACCCGAGCCGGATCGCCGCGATGACATAGGCCGCCGCATGAGCCTTGGGAAACATGTATTTGATCTTCATACAGCTGTCCACATACCACTGGGGCACCCCGTGCTCCTTCATCGCCTGGATGTGCTCCTCGGTGAGCAGCTTGGGCGCCTTGCCCTTACGGGTGATCTCCATGATTTTAAACGCCATCTTAGGCTCGAGCCCCTTGTGCAGCAGGTAGGTCATGATGTTGTCACGGGTACCGATGACCTCACTGATGGTGCAGGTGCCGTTTTTGATCAGGTCCTGCGCGTTGTTGAGCCACACGTCGGTGCCGTGGGAGAGGCCAGAGATCTGGAGCAGGTCGGAGAAGCATTTGGGCTGGGAGTCAAGCAGCATCTGCCGCACGAATGGGGTGCCCATTTCGGGCAGCGAAAGGGTGCCGGTTTTGCTGTAAATCTGTTCCGGAGTGACCCCGAGCGCCTCGGTCGAGGTGAAGAGGCTGATGACCTTTTCATCGCTCGTCGGAATGTCGAGCACCTTGGTGCCGGTCAAATCCTCGAGGTGCTTATACAGAGTCGGAACATCGTGTCCGAGCTCGTCGAGCTTGAGAATGGTGTCGTGCAGCGAGTGGAAGTCAAAGTGGGTGGTGATGATGTCGCTGTTGGCATCGTCTGCCGGGTGCTGCACCGGGGTAAAGTCGTACACCTCGTAGTCAGAGGGCACGACGACCATACCGCCGGGGTGCTGCCCGGTGGTGCGCTTGATGCCCTCACAGCCGCGCGCAAGGCGCAGTTCCTCTGCCTTGTGCACTGTTTTTTCCCGCTCTTCGAGGTATTTGAGGGCGTAGCCGTAAGCGGTTTTTTCCGCGACTGTCGAGATGGTGCCCGCCTTGAACACGTGGTCCTTGCCGAACAGCTCCTCGGTGTAGCGGTGGGCGGAGGACTGGTATTCCCCGCTGAAATTGAGGTCGATATCCGGCGCCTTGTCGCCGTCAAACCCGAGAAAGGTCTCAAACGGGATATCGTGCCCGTCGCGGTTCATAAAGGTGCCGCAGTGGGGGCAGTCCTTGGGCGGGAGGTCAAAGCCGGAACCGACCGAGCCGTCGGTGATGAACTCGCTGTGCTTACAGCTCGGGCAGGCGTAGTGCGGCGGGAGGGGGTTGACCTCCGAGATGCCCGCCATTGTCGCGACAAACGAAGAGCCTACTGAACCACGCGAGCCGACGAGGTAGCCGTTGCTCTCCGACTCATACACAAGCTTTTGCGCAATCATGTAGAGCACCGAGAAACCGTGCTTGATGATCGAGGAGAGCTCCCGGTCGAGCCGGTTCTTGACGAGCTCGGGCACCGGATCGCCGTACATGTCTTTGGCCCGCTGCCAGGTAATTCGCTGCAAGTCCTCCTCCGCTCCCTCAATTTTCGGGGTGTAGGTCCCCTTGGGGATGGGGCGCAGGTCTCCCTCCACCATGTCGGCGATCTTGTTGGTGTTGGTCACCACCACCTCGTAGGCTTTTTCCTCCCCGAGATAGGCGAATTCCTTTAGCATCTCGTCGGTGGTGCGCAGATAGAGGGGCGCCTGGTTGTCCGCGTCCTTAAACTTGAGCGCCGCCATGATGATGGCGCGGTAGTTCGCGTCCGCCGCGTCCTGGAAATGCACGTCGCAGGTCGCGACAACCGGCTTGCCAAGGTGCTCGCCGAGCTTGACAATGGTGCGGTTGTACTCCTTGAGCCGCTCCTCATCCGGTACCAGGCCGCTGCGGATCATAAAGGAATTGTTTCCGAGCGGCTGGATTTCCAGGTAATCGTAAAAGTCGGCGATTTTGCACAGATCTTCCCAGCTCTTGCCATCCGCCACCGCCTGGTAGAGTTCGCCCGCCTCACAGGCGCTGCCGATGAGCAGCCCCTCCCGGTGCTTGACCAAGTCGCTCTTGAGCACTCGGGGCTTTTTATAAAAGTAGTTGAGGTGCCCGTAGGACACCAGTTTATAAAGGTTTTTAAGCCCAGTGTTGTTTTTGACCAGAATGATCTGGTGGTAGGTGCGCAGTTTTTTATAGTCCTTCGCGCCGCCGAGGCAGTTGTTGATGTCGGCGATGTCCGCCGCGCCCTTTTCCTCCATCAGCCGTTTGGCCACCTCAGCGAACACCAGACCGAGAATTTTCGCGTCATCGCAGGCGCGGTGGTGGTTGAAGTCGCCGAGTTTGAGGTGCTTGACCACAGTGTCGAGCTTGTGGTTGCGCAGCGTCGGGAAGAGGGTGCGCACGATCGGCAGGGTGTCGATGTAGGTGAAATCGCAGGAGAGTCCATGCCGGGCCGCAGCAGCCCCCAAAAAGCCCATGTCAAAGTTTGCGTTGTGGGCAATCAGGATGCGCCCCTTGGCAAAAGCGAAAAAGTGCTCGAGCGCTTCCTTCTCGGTCCGCGCGTCCGCAACCATCGAGTCGGTGATGCCGGTGAGCTCGGTGATTTTGGGCGGGATCGGCTTCTCCGGGTTGACAAACTCGTCGTACTCCTCGGTGATTTCCCCGTTTTTGAGCACCACTGCGCCGATTTCGGTGAGCCGTTCGGTCTGGGCGTTGAGACCGGTCGTCTCGGTGTCGAACACGACGAACTCGCCCTCCAGCGGCTGTTTTTCCCCGCCATACACCGCGGCCACGCAGTCGTCGCAGAAGTAGGACTCCAAGCCGTAGATAATTTTGAACTCCCCGCCCGACCGTCGGATGTCGTCAACCGCATTCATCGCGTCGGGGAACGCCTGTACCACCCCGTGGTCGGTGATCGCCATCGCCTTGTGTCCCCAACTGTAAGCGGTCTTCACGAGCTTGCCGGCCGGAGTGAGCGCGTCCATGGCGGACATGTTGGTATGTAGATGCAGCTCGACCCGCTTTTCTTCCGCAGTGTCCTTGCGCTGCGCCTTCTTCACCACCATGATGTCGCTCGGCTT
>CBCSOX010000205.1:0-4483 GCA_965141735.1 uncultured Oscillospiraceae bacterium
GGGAGAAGTGAACGACCAAAAAGTAGATGCAAATCAAGTTGATTACGTCGTCAGTCCGCCTGAAGCAGGCCGGGTGCGCAACGGCGTTCTGCGGGTGGATCAGGAGTATGCCGGGAAGACGATCACCGTGACCGCTCAAATCGAGCATGGGGGAGGCCTCCTCTCGAGCAACACGGTCTCCCTGATGACGGCGATCAAGCCGCAGGTTACTGCGAGCGACGCAAGCAGTTCCACGGGCAGCTCGACGTCTTCGAGGGCGTTTGATAACAACGACGAAACCTTCTGGATGCCCCGCGGAAACGGCCCGCACTGGATCACTGCAAATTTCGCATCCCCAGGCTATCAACGCATCGTTGTGAAGGAATACGTCGATACCAAGGTATTTAACGCGCCGGGCGGCACCAAGCTCGGGAGCTTCACACTGCAGTACAAAGACCACGTCACCGGAGAGGATGTCGAGCTGTTTGACAGCGACCGCCCTGCGCCCGGCGTGAACTATACGGTGAAACAGCCGAAGTCGGTGAAATTGGTCATTATAGACGGCGGCCTCAATATTATGTATGCCGACGAAAACGGCGACCGGGCGCTCAACGTTTATGAGGTCATCCTGCCTTCCGAAGTGATGGCGGACAACATCAAATTCACCTCCAAGAGCACCGAGGACACCGGTTACCGCATCAATGAAATTGAGGTGTACCGCCGCCTTGACCTTCCTGAGCGGCCCAGTACCGACAAGGCAATTCTTGGCATGGTCATTGACAAGGCGGTCGAACACAAGGGAACGGACGAGTTTGTCGGCGCAATTGCCGATGTGCGGCAAAGCTTTGAGACCGCGCTGGCTTGTGCGCAGGAAATTTTCAGCGACGCCTACGCCTTCCAAGAGGAGATTGACGGGGCCTGGATCACCCTTATGACTGAAATCCACAAGCTCGGTCTGCAAATGGGGAAAAAAGGCGGACTCGAATCTCTCATCAGCTTCGCACAGGATCTCGTCCTCGAAAATTACGTCGATGGGGCGGCGAAAGACAAATTCGCTGCAGTGTTCGCCAAGGCGGATATGATGCTTAAAGATGAGAACGCGTTGCAAGGAGAGGTGGACACGATGGCAGAGGAGCTGATTGATGCCCTCACCGCTCTGCGCCTCAGAGCAGACAAATCGCTGCTTTCAGAGACAGTAGCCCTCGCAGCGCAAATCAATCTTGACGGATATACCCCAGAGAGTATCGGCACTTTTGAAACCGCGTATCAGACCGCCATTGGCCTGCTGGAAAATCGGAATTTGACTGCACGCGAAGATCAGGCAGCCGTCAATCAGGCGGTGCAGAATCTGCTGTCAGCAATTCACGGCCTAAAGAAACTGGCTGAAGCGGATGTTAAAACCGAAGTGCAGGAGAATAAATTGCACTTAGAGGGAGATCAAACGGCTCATTCTTCAGCGGGATCTCCGCGGACGGGTGAAAATAGCGATCCGACCGCACTTGCGCTTGTCACCCTGCTCTGCGCGCTTGCTGTTGCGGTTTGCCTGAAAAGCAGCAAGAGGAAATCTTAAAAACGGGTGTGCTTTTGAGCTGACAGACTCTCTTTCATGGGATGGAAACTGGATACGGATTGCAGTGTCAGTTTTAAAATAACATAGGAGTTTATTGCAGAAATTGCACGAAGTACAAAAGGAGGATTGGCGTCACGCCAATCCTCCTTTTGTGTTGGGGCATATTTAAAAAGTTATAAGATATTTGACTATAAAAGCGAATAGCTGGGTTTCCGGACAGATCAATAAACGACATGCTGCAAGATGCGCCGGAACAAAGGCATGGGACGGCGGAGTTGATCCGGTCACCTGTTACCTCGAAGAGGAGAGCAAGGTCACGATCAAGGTGACAATTCCCGCCTACGGAACCGCCCTCTACCCCTTTTCCCAGCAAAACCTGAGCGGGAGAAAAACAGCCGGTGTCCATGCGGTGCAGAGCGACTGCCCAGTCGCTTACGACGTAGACGGCAACCTAGTCGCATTGGTTGCGGACGGGGATTCCCACACCCTGGTACTCAGCGACGGGATGGTTCAGGCGGAGCAGATGCCTACCTCGGGAAAGATTGACAGATGGACTCTCACGGTGGAGAGCTGGCATCCCTGTGTTTTTTGATTTCAGACGAACAAAACCGGACCGCATCCCCGGGGCGCGGTCCGGTTTGCTGCGTGGTGAAACCCAAATGCACAAGTCATGTTTTTGCTCTGGAGACCACACAACGTTTTTCGATTGATCTGTGGGAAAATGCGAAATGGACAAAGTGGGCGGTTTGCAAGAGTAAACTGGGGTGTATCACACAGCGCAACTATAAACAACAGCCACTTGAAATTAGAGTTCTGCGCAGCTTGCGGTGAGACGGCAACGCCGTTATTCCTGCAGCTCTCCCCGATGTTTGCGCATCGCAGCGGGGGAATAACCAAATTCCTTTTTAAACAGCCGGTAAAAATGCTGCAGGGTGGTGATGCCCACCGACTCAAAAATTTCCGCAATCGGCAGCTCGGTGTTGAGTATTAGATCCCGCGCCTTGTCCATTCGCAGCTTGGTCAGGTACTGGGTGAAAAAGAGGTTGGTGTAGTTTTTAAAGATACGCCCCAGGTATTTTGGGGAGTAGCCAAAGATGTTGGAGAGCAGGGTGAGGGAGAGGTTGGGGTCACTGTAGTGCTCATTCAAATACTCGATGATCTTTGCCTCAACCTCCTGCTTTCCCCGCGTCTTGTTCTGGAAGGAAGCCAGGTAGTCGCAGGAGTCAAAGCAGAGCTGGGAAATCAGCGTTTTTGCGGCGGACAGGCTCGACGCCGCAGTGACCCGGTTGAGGATGTCCTGATAGTCAATGAGGGTTTGTTCGCTGTCAAACGAAGCGATGTGGCTGATGAGGCTCAGGGTGATCTGGTGCAGATAAATGGAGATGAGCGAGCTTTTTTTGCCCTCAAAGTCGGCAAAAATCTGGTCGAGCAGCTTGCTGATCTTTTCTCTGTCGCAGGTGTTGAGGCATCCGATCAGCGTCGTGACAGCGGTGGAGGGAAACTCCACATGGTCTTCCCCGCCGAATTGTGAAATAATGCTCCCGGCGCCGTAGCAGACCGACATGAACATGATTTTTTGCATGTCGTAATAGGATTCCTTGACATCTCTCAACCTGCCCTGCGCCTTTCCGAGAATATACGAGGTGCTGATGCCCGCCTCGGCAAGGTTAGAACGGCACTCGGCTAAAACGTCCTCAATGTCGACCTGCGCTCTGTCGCCGCACAGGATGAGCAAAAGCTTGTTTTTGTCAAGCGAGACGCAGAGCACTTTATCCATAAAGCAGAAAATGCTTTCGGCGACCTCGCGGCAGGTGTGGAGCCATCGGGTACTGGGGGAAAGGCTCTCGTAATCGTCGATTTGGCAGGTGATCGGGAGGTATTCCCCAGGATACTGCTCCTCGATCTCCGAGAGGGTATCCAGATCGATTTCCCGATCCAGCAGATAGTCGCTGAGCACCATCTCATACGCCTTTTGCTCGGCAGCAGCTCCCTTTTCAATCGCCTCACCGAGCAGCTCTGCACCGTAGAGCTCTGATTTGGAGGTCTCAGATACCTTTTGTACCAGCTTTTCATAGGGAGAAAACGCGCGGTAAAGCAGCAGCAGGCAGAGCGCGCAGAAGACTGAGAGCGCGATGAGGATCAAAAGGGAGAGGATCAGGAGAGTGGGGAGGATGGCTGCGATGATGTCCTGCTTTTGAATGACACCGACCACATACAGCCCTGGCTTGGGCTGATAGGCGCAGCTCATTAAATAGGATGATTTATTATAGGAAAAAAGGCGGTGGTCCGAGTCAAACGCAGAGTTGCGGAAGGTGTCGTAAAAATCGTAGTCGGTCAGGGATTGTCCGGCATATTTCAGAAAATAGTCGGAGAGGATCACCCCGTCCGAGTTCACCAGATACATGTTGCTGTCAGTGTTGTCGACAAGCCCCTCGCGTATATCCTTGTAACTCACGTTTTCGGGGAGGATCAGCCCGGAGAGAATAACGCTCCTCGTCACATGGGCGCACAGCCCGGTTGCGATGTAGGAGCCGTCCTCCCCAATTTTTTGATAGACGACTGCATAATCCCGCACGTAGTTGCCGTAAACCGTGGCGCCCGGTTTTTTCGGGACTGCATAGGGGAGAAAGACACAGCTTTCATCTCCGAAGTCGAGGTCCGGATTTTTCCCCCCTGTGTAAAAATAGTCCCCCTGTTCGTCATAGGCGACTGCGACCCCGCTCTTGGCGGAGTACACCTCAATAAATTCAGAGGCCGACACATCGGTTCGGTAGCGCAGAAAATCCTCGGTGCTTTCCGGTTGAGCGTTTCCCTCCAAAAAACCTTTGAGCGGCTCCTCCTCGATCAGTTTGAGCGCCTCCCGTTTGATCGTGTCAAAAAAACTTTGAACATACGCGGTGGATGAAGTTGAAACCGATTGGCTCAGCTTTGCAG
>CBCSOX010000206.1:0-4444 GCA_965141735.1 uncultured Oscillospiraceae bacterium
TGCTGCCGTACCATCCAGTGCCCACAATTGCACCCAGCGTGACAGTCTGGTCCTCCTGGGTCAAGTAATCGGTGACGTCGTAGGTCTGATAGTGGATATAGCTGCTGTAGTCGGTCCAGCCGGGCGTCAGGATGGAATTGCGCTCCCCCTGTACCTCGCGGCCGTTGAGGTAGGCCTCGTAGTCGCCCAGTCCGGTGATGTACAGCCGGGCGGAGTCAATTTCTCCGCCGGTTAACGGCTGCTCGGTGCGGAACAGCAGCGAGTTCATTTCGTTGTTGTAATCCTGGATGGTGATCCAGGAAGCATCGCCCCAATCGCATCCTGTCTCAAAAAACGCGGTCTCGGTAACCTGCTGCCCGAGCGCATCGGTGACGGTAACGGTCCAGGTATACCGGGTTTCGGGCTCAAGCGCAGGGCCGGTGTACGGAATGGCGGTTGACTGGGCGGACTGCACGGTGCCGGTGTTCCAGATTTCTTCGCCCTGTCCAGTACCCTTTTCCAGGGAGATTTGATACTCCTTCTGCACCTGCCCAATCAGATTGGACTGCATGTTCCAGCCGAACCGGATCTGATCGGATTCGATGCCGATTGGATTCTGCTGGTAATTGGTGGTCAGAGAGGTGAGCTGGGTCTTTGGCCCTTTTGTCTGCGCAGACGCGAACGGCGTCACCGCAAAGGTACACAAAAGGCAAAGAACCAGCAGAATTGCGGTTGTCTTCTTCCTCATTGAAACGTTCCTCCTTATGATTCAGACAGTTTTTAGACTGTTTGTACAAGGATATTATACAAAATTATCGAGAAGGAGAATAAGACAATCCTGCTTGAAAGTAATACTATTCTGCGCTCTTTTCGCGGCGGCGGTACTCAACGGGGGTCATGCCATAGGCTTTTTTAAACACCCGGTTGAAATAGGACACATAGGAGTACCCCACCTTATCCGCAATGCTGCTCACCGGAAGGCTGGTCTGTGTGAGCAGGTATTTGGCCATGGCCAGCCGCTGGCTGACGATATACTCGCTGAGCGTCACCCCGGTTTCCTTTTTAAACAGGTGGGAGAGATAGTCGGGCGCCAGATGGACCAGCTCGGCAATCTGCTCCCGCGTGAGGTCATGGCTGATAAACTGCGAGACGATTTCCTTGACTTTCTGAACCACCCCCGGCTCCTGGGAGTCCCCCGCATAGAGCGAGCCGAGCACCTGCGCCTGGTACTGACTTTTTTTGCTGTGCTCGAGCGCCTGGGAAATCACAAATTCGAGTTCTTCATACGGGATCGGCTTGAGCAGGTAATCAAACGCGCCTAATTTCACCGCCTGCTTTGCATAGGCGAAATCTTCGTGGCAGGTCAGGAACATCCGGACAGTGCCTGGATAGTGTTCCTTGACCCAGGCCATCAGTTCGATGCCGTTGCCCTCCGGCATTTCAATGTCGCAGATCATGATGTCAATGGGGTAGCTGCGGAACACCTGCTGCGCTTGTACCAGGTTGAGCGCGGTGTACACCCGGTTGAGCCCGAGACGCTCCCACTGGATGTTGTCCCGGATGTTCTGGACGACGATCCACTCGTCGTCTACAATGAGAATGCTCTGGCTCACTGGCCCTCCTCCTTTTCTCTGGGGAGTCGGATACACACCACCGCCCCCTGGTCGTTTGTAAAGGTAATGTTTGCCCTGCCCTGGTACAGCAGAGACAAACGGCTTTTGACATTCTTGATACCAACCCCTTCGAGGCCCTCCAATGCGATATCGTCAGACGCTTCGCAAAGGGCGCACAGCAGTTCGCTGGGAAAGCCACTGCCGTTGTCTCGGATGCGGATGCAGTAGAATTCCCCCTCGGTTGTCACCTGAATCTCAATCCGGGTGATCGCCCCGTCCCGCTGCCCGTACCGGACCGAGTTTTCCACAAAGGTCAGCAGCATCAGGGCGGGGACCCGGCAGTCATCGCTTTCCCCATCCACATGAATCCGGCAGTCGATTTTTCCCGGATAGCGGAATGCCTGGATCTCCATGTAGTTTTCCACCTGGGCAATCTCATTCCACAGCGGCACCAGTCCGTCCGAATTGCTCGACAGATACCGGAAATACTTGGCGAGATTGAGGCAGAGCAGCTCAATAGACCGGGTGTCGTTGTTTTGCGCGAGCAGGTAGATGATGTTGATGCAGTTCAGATAAAAGTGTGATTTGATCTGGGACTGCAGAAAATGCCGCTTGACCTTCTGTTCCCGCAGCTTGATTTCATAAGCCTCGATCTTTGCCCCGCGGATTTCCCCCATCATATGGTTGAAATAACGGTTGACTGTCTGGAACTCGGCCCACCGGGCCTCTTCTTCGGCGCGGGATTTGAGATCCCCCTTAGCCGCCCGTTCCATCGCGCCGATGAGCTGGGTGATCGGCTTGTAAACCGAACGCTTTATCACGAGAAACGAGATGGGAAACACGAGCAGCAGCAGCAAGATCAGTATAAACAAGACGATGCGGATACTGTGCAGGTCCTTGGTAATGCTCTCCTGCGGCAGGAGGGCGGAAATGCGAAAATTCCCCATGCTCATCTGCTGGCTGATCTGGACAAACTGTCCTTGGCTGGTTTTCTCAAAATCAATCGGAGCCTCAAAACCGGCGCGGTTGAGCACCCAACCGTCCCCGCTGCAAAGCAAAGTGATGCTCCCCTCCCCGAGGTCGTAGTCCGACAGCGACTGGTTGATGCTCTCCATCGTAATCCAGACACAGCAAAAGGATTGCCCAAAGGGTATAACGCGCATCAGCAGGTTGCCGGGTCCCGCAAGCTGTGCGGAAAACCAGCTGTTTTTGAGGTAGGAATTCTGTCGGATGATTTCCTGCGCGTAGTCATTGATTGCCAAAACATCGGAATAGTTGGTCTGATAGCTGCTGCTCATTTGCTGCGCGTCGTCCCCATCCGGTTCGATCAGCGTTACACCGCTGGCAACCGGGTAGAGTGTCAAAAACTGCTGAAATAGGCTGGAGAGGTTCTGTTTTGCGGTGATCACACTGAGCTCATCGCTTCCTAGGCGCATTCGTTCCAGGTCGCTGTTGGAGGAGAGGGTCTGATAGAGATACCGTTCAATGTCCATTGTCTGGGCGTCCATCTCCCGCACATAAACACTCAGCACATTTTGGCTCGCACTGTGTGCCTGACGGATGAGTGCGGTGTTTGCAACCCATTGGGTGAGGAGCGAAAACACGATGAGAAAGAGCAGGCTTCCAATCAGCAGGAAGCGGAAAACGGTACTGATTGAGATTTGTTTCTTTTTCATTCCTGTTCTCCCAGCCACGCATCAAATTGCCGCTGCTTTTCTGTGAGGACCGTCTCCAGGCCGGCACTTTGCAGTTCCCGGTTGAGCTGGTCCAGGTAGACGGCGGGGTTGAGATACCCCTGCTCCAGGGCGTCGGCATACCGGTTCTGGATGTTGCGGCAGTTCATCCAGATGTCTCCGACAGGCGTGGTGTCAAACACAAAACCCATTGCGCGGGACCGGTCCGCCGAGTCGTTGTACACCCGTGTCTTGTCCCAAATATCAACTTCGTTTCCATTCCAAATGTAGCTCAGGTACTGGTTGCCGTACATCCAGCCCAGAAACTGCGCGTACCCGCTGTTCTGCGCGTCGACCCCGGGCGGGTAGTCAATCACCTTGTGTTCCCGATCGACAAACACATAGTGTTCCCCTTCCATGCCGAATGTCAGCAGGTTGTAGAGGGCGGGATCGGTGTACATCCGGTTGAGAAAGTCCATGGCAAGCTCTGGGGAAGGGCTGTTTTTGGTGACCGCCCACATCGCACGCCCCACCTGATCGGTTGTGACGTAGGGGGCGACCAGCTCGACTGAGCGGACCGGTGCCCCCACCGAGCGGGTCTCTTGAATATCAAAGCCCGGCTTGGTGGTGGAAAGGCTCCCCAGCACCCTGCCGGAGCGCAGATAATCGGTGTTGTTCATCGACATGGAGACAGTGTCCATCACCCAGCCATTCTGCCGCCATCTGTAAATTCTCTCGACATAATCCCGGTACTGCTGCGTCGCGTACAAATTGACGATTTTCCCGCCCGCGCCGCGGTCCATCAGGACTCCCAGATTGTCCCCCAGGCTGTCCCAGTCCTTGCCGTTGTAGTACACAAGAGGCAAAATCTCATCTGTTTGTGCTGTCAGCTGCTCAAACACCGTCTCCAAGTCGTCGAGAGTTCTGACAGATTCGAAATCCAGCCCGTACTGCTCCGCGAGGTCTACTCGGTACTCAAATCCATAGGAGGAAGCGAAGTCGCGGTTGATCGGCAGCGCGTACTGTTCCCCTTGGGTACGGCCAACTTTAAAATACTCCGGCTTGACCGCGTTTAAAATCCCCTGTCCGTATTCGCTGAGCAGGCTGTTCAGCGCAAAGAGCTTGTCCTGGCTATACAGTTCAAACAGTCCGGAATTGGTGCCGTAGATGATGTCAAGC
>CBCSOX010000207.1:0-4396 GCA_965141735.1 uncultured Oscillospiraceae bacterium
TGGTCTCCTCGGTCACATGGCTGAGCTCAGGCTGAACGTTAGTAAACGGATTCGCCGGGTGCGCGCCCAGGACGTGGACCGGCATCCAGCCAGAATCATCCAGGCCCACTGCGGAGTAGTCTGCAATCGCTTTTCTCGCATCGTATTCTTCGATAAAGTCGCCTTCGCCGTTTCGTTTGGTGGAGCCGGAAAGAGGAGCTTCCTCCGCAACCCAGTCTTTTCCTGTGGAGATCACCTGGGTGGACCCGTCGTCATAATACACGACGATCTGGCCCAGCAGGCCCTGTGTGCCGCCCGCGCGGCCCTGGCCGTTGCCGTACCAGCGCGCGAGAACGCCGACCGCGATAGTGCCGCTGCCGTCCAAAGCTTCGGTGATATCCCAGCCCTGGTAATGGGTTTCGCTGGAGTAGTCAAACGACTGGCCGCGGCCAATGCGGGTGCCGTTGACCGAGAGCTCGTAGTCGTGAGCCGCCGCCATGTAGGCAAGGGCGCGGACCGGAGTTTTGCCCTCTTTAAGCGGCTGCTCGGTTCTCGCGTACCAGTAAAGGTTAGAGCCCTTTGCAGCGGTGGTTGTGCTGATATCCCACTGACCCAGGCCGTTGGTGAAGCTGTCCTGGAAGATTGTCTCCCCGGAAGCGTTTGTCACCATCAGGTCGCTGAACTGACCGACTTCTGTGCCGGTTTCGCTCTGGCGGAAGCCGATGGTGCCGGCTGCATAGGTGGCGTCCTCTGTGGTATCCACCAGCTCGCCGTTGATGTAGGTCTTGATCACCGGGCCGTTGGCCTCGATTGTCATGCGGTAGGTTTGTCCGGCTTTGATGTCGCAGGGGATGGGGTTTTTCAGCGCGGTGAACTTTCCATTCACCTGCTTGTGCACCTTCAATCCAGTGCCGGGGACGATCTGCCACATATAGCCGCTCTTGGCATCGGTCGCACGGAACATCACGCCGGCTGCGCCTGTTTTGGCGATGATGCGGGTGGTCAGGGTGTAATCGTCCCAATCCTTCCCGGTTTTAGCAAGGGTGATGCCGCTGTTGCTGCCAGTCGCCCAGTTGGAGCCGTTGGCAATACTCATGCTGTCGGAATTGCTCCAGCCGTCGAACCCTTTGCTGAAATCAGATGAAAGGTAGGTTACCGTGTTGTCCTTCGCAGTGATGGTGTTGGCAACACTGCCATCCAGGAACTTAAAGCGGCTCAAGTCGAGGAAATCCTCTGTGTAAATAGGGGTGCCGTCCGGAGCCGTCACCTTCAAATTGGCGTAGGTGCCGCCCTCGCCGTTCGCATTGCGGAAGCCGAAGGTGCCTTTGGAGGCCACGTTGGCTGTATCCACATAGGTGTCGATCACTTCCCCGTTGACCGAGGTGGTGATAGTGTTTCCAATCAGTGAGATGGTGATGTGATAATAGGTATTCGCCTGAAAGGTATAGGGGACCGAGCCGTCCCCATCCAGCTTGTTGAACTTGCCGTTGGTTCTGGTGTGACGAGCAAGCCCTGCCTTCTTTCTGGTGAACTGCCACATATAGCCGGTTTTGTAGTCGCTCGAGGCGCGCAGCACAAGCGCTGTGGCATCGTTGCTCGTGTCGTTGATCTGCATATCAAAGTCGAGGATGTAGTCGCCCCAGTCATACCCTTGATCGTTGAGGACAATCTGGGCGTTTTCACTGCTTGCACCCGCGACATAAATGCTGTCCACAATTCTCCCCAGCGAGGTCACCGACAGCTTTTGGAAGGCGCCGACCTGTCCGTCCGCTTCATAGAAGCCGACGGTACCTGCGGAAAAAGTGGAATCCGTTGTGGTGTCGACCAGCTGGCCGTCAATCTTGGTGGTGATGGTATCTCCATCCGCGACGATCTCGACCGAATAATAAGCATCCTCCAGGATGTTGAGCGGCAGGGTGCCGAGATCTTTTGCCTCCCCGTTCACCAGGGCGGTTTTGGTCAGCCCTTTGCCCGGTTCGAGCGCCCAAATATAAGCGTTGTCTGCATCCTGTGCGCGCAGGGCAATCCCCGCAGCACCCTGCTTCGCGCAGACCTCGACGCTCAGCTTGTAATCCGCCCAATCGGCACCCTCGCTGTAAATCGTCAGGCCGCCCCCCTCGACGCGCGCCGCCGCCCCGGAAGATTCCACTGTAATGGGCAGGTTGGGTTTTTGAATCCAGTCCGCGTCCCAGTTTTCGTCGGTCAGTCCGGTGGCAAAGGCGGCGGGCTCGCTTTTCGGAGATTGTAATCCCTTAGAATCCCACGTCGTCACTGTCCAGGTATAGGGATGGGCCGGAGACAATGCATCCCCCCCATACGGCACATTCGATTGTTCCGAAGACATTACTTTGCCGGAATCCCACACGACTTCTCCTGTCAGTTCATCCCGGACGATCAGCTGATAGGCTGTCTGCACCTCATTCACATCAGCGTCCTCAAGCCACCAGCTGAAGGTTGGCTCTTCCACGTTCAGCGGGTGTTCCAGCTCGTTTGTCAGCAGCCCATAAGGCGCCCCGGGTTCTGTCATTCCCTGCTGCGCGGACGCAGACAGGGGGGATACCAGGACAGCCCCCGCAACGGCGACGCTTAGAATCAGCGCCAAGATGCGTTTCATTCCTTGCTTGAGTATCATTTGTTCAATCCTCCTCTTCTTCTCTATCATTTAATTCTTCTTTCTCATCGCGGCTGTGATCACCCTCTCTTCTGTATCACTCCAGAATCAGGCACAGAGAGGTTTTTCTGTGCCCCTTTGTGCAGTGAAAAATATGCATTTACACGGGAGAAACCCCTGTTTAAAAAAACAAATAAGTATAAATTTGTCTAATTAAGCATCAATCTTTTAGATAATTATAGTAAATACAAAAACTTGAATCAATGGAAATTTGTAAAAACATGGTGTAAAATAGCAAAAAACTTAAGGAGTTTTAATAATAAGTTAATATCCATTCTTATTTTTTTATATAAATATTCCTATTGTTGCATATTTTAGTTTGAATCAATCAAAGAAAGGTTCTTTTTACGCCACACAATACATAGAACATTGGGCAAGGCCGAACCGCAGATAGTTGAGCGCTTGACCAGAAAGCCATTTTTTCGTGTTATGCAGAATTCTTGATCAACCGTGACAGCAGCATTTACGCAAAAAAGCGAACTTAAAATGGGCCCGGATGCAAACACATCCAGGCCCATTCCGCAAAACATGTGATGAGACTTGAATCCGCGGCACGATTCGAATATTTTTCATCCGCAGGGATAAAAAAATATTTAAAATTTATACGGCAAAATTCAGCGTCTCTTGCGAAAGCAAACGACGCTTAACGGATCCCTGCGATCCAATACAGGCTATAAAATGCAGTGCATGCAATACGAGAGGATACAGGCTACAAGGCCGATCCCGATCGTCAGGATCGTGACAATATGACCTAAATATTAGTGGACAATTGCCGCGTACACGTTTGCAATTCCATACCCAATCGAGAGAGCGCCGCATACACCGAGAATTGCAAAGGGGAGTTCAATCCATGCTTCAATGGCATTTGGCTGCCTCGCAGGTGTGAGGTCCTCACTCAAAGAGAGAAAAATAAACAGGGGAATCAGCAGAATCAGAACACCCACACTAGCACCTATGTAGTAAAGCACAGGATGTTTCTGTTTTTGCTCGTTGTCCAACTCTTTAAAAACTTCACTCCAATTTTTCGGCGGATACATAAAAAAGCGCTTTTTTGACGGTTCCTTGGATTTTTTCATTCGCATCCCTCCACAGATGTAAAAACAACAGGTCACCTAAAATATATCCACACGATGATCCCATAATACCCCCATGAGGTATATCATACAAAACTTACGTTTTCTTGTCCCCGTGCGTCAACTTGTTCCTCATTTTTGTGAATTGATCAGCGTCCAATCTAGGCCAGCAGAGAAAATCAAGCTCTACCCATTTGAACCTGTACCGATTCTAATCCCGTGCGAAGCATTCCAATCTGCGCCACTTTGCAGGCGAACTTGCATTCGGCAGACAGCCACCGACATGAATCGCGTCCTGCGGTCCAAATGGCAGATCAAAAAAACGCCTGAATACCTGCAATTCTTTTCAGCCAATTTTGTCCGTTTCCCAAAAAAGCGATGCACAGTATCCATTGTGATACTGTGCCAGTCCCCTTTCTTGACTTGCAATCTGACTTGCATATTTTGCGTACACCGAAGGACGTTCTCCTCGAAAATGTTGAAAAACATAAAAAACCCCCATAAACACCAAGAATACGGCATTTATGGAGGTTCATCTATGGAGCTGATGATGGGACTCGAACCCGCGGCCTGCTCATTACGAATGAGCTGCTCTACCAACTGAGCTACATCAGCGACTCAAATAGTATAGCAAAAATCGCAGAAAAAGTCAAGCAGTTTGGGGCGAAGTGTT
>CBCSOX010000208.1:0-4382 GCA_965141735.1 uncultured Oscillospiraceae bacterium
CAACAATTGGGATCATCCTATTTTCCGCAACTGTTCTCTTTCAGCTCGTCACCCTTCCGGTCGAGTTCAACGCGAGCCGCCGGGCCCTCCAGACGATCGAACAGGATCATTTTCTGGAAGGCGGGGAGGTTGCAGGTGCAAAAAAGGTGCTCTCCGCCGCGGCGATGACCTATGTTGCCGGGCTTTTAATGGCGATTATGCAGCTGCTGAGGCTGATCGCCATCGCAGGGAGGAGAAATGACTAACCGGACGGCGCGCGACCTCGCGCTCTCCGCGCTGCTCAAGATGGACAAACAGGGAGCGTACTCCAACCTGACTTTTGACGGAATGCTTTCTTCTTCCCCTCTCTCCCCGCGCGACCGCGACTTTGCGGCAAAGCTGTTTTACGGCGTTCTGGAAACGAAAATAACACTCGATCACATCATTGCGAATTACTCCACAATGAAACCTGAAAAAATCGCCCCCGATGTCCGCAACATCCTGCGGCTTGGCCTATACCAGATGAAATACCTTGACCTGGGGGATTATGCCGCGGTGAATGAAAGCGTCAACCTGGCCAAGCTTCGGGGGAAAAAGAGCGCTTGCGGGTTTGTCAATGCGATTTTGCGCGCTTTTCTGCGGGATGGCAAGAACATCCCGCTGCCAGAGGACCCGGATGAACGTCTCTCTGTGCGCTTTTCCTGCCCGGTGTGGCTCGTCCGCAGCTTTGCTAAGGAGTATGGTCGGGAGACGGCGGAGCGGATCCTCGAGAGCCATTTGGGCCGTCCCCCGCTGACTCTGCGGGTCAATACACTCAAAACTTCGGCCGCGGAGCTTTGTGCGCTTTTTCAGCAAGAGGGGATTGAAGCGGCCCCGCATCCACAGGAGAAAGCCTGCGTCGAGGTGCTTGGCGGCGGTGCACTCACCGACACCAAGGCATTTGCGGACGGATTGTTCCACGTGCAGGACATTTCCTCTCAGCTCTGCGCGCGGACGGTCGCCTCATATGCTCCCCGCACTGTGCTCGACGTCTGCGCCGCCCCTGGGGGCAAGACGTTTACCATTGCTGAGGAGCTGGGCGATACCGCCCGGGTCACCGCCTGCGACCTGCACAAAAAGCGGGTCGGTTTGATCAGGCAGGGCGCCGCGCGTCTCGGACTGCGCTCAGTCGATGCCATTGAGTCGGATGCCTCCAAGACAAACGACCGGTTTGGACAGTTTGACGCTGTGCTGTGCGACGTTCCCTGCTCCGGGTTCGGCGTCATCCGCCGCAAGCCGGAAATCAAATACAAGCCGGAGGAAAGCCTGCAGGGGCTCTCGGCCATTCAGGGCAACATCCTTCAGACTTCGGCTTGTTATGTCAAGGAGGGTGGAATGCTCATCTACTCAACCTGCACGATTGCCAAACGTGAGAATGAGCAGGTTGTCGATGAATTTCTGCGCCGCAATCCGGCATTTGTGCCCGCAAAGCTGCCCGGTTTTTTGCACCAATGGGTTCCGGACGCTGTCAGCCGGGTGACCTTTTTGCCGGGCGTCCACAACAGCGACGGATTTTTCCTGGCAGTGTTTCAAAAAATGAGGTGAGCGATTGCAGACCGACATCCTATCGTTAACGTTTGAAGAGTTAGCTGAAAAACTGGGCGCTCTCGGTCAGCCGAAATTCCGTACCAAACAGGTCTTTGAGTGGCTACATAGCAAACAGGTGCTGGATTTTGCGCAGATGACCAATCTTTCTATACAGTTTCGGGAGCAATTAGGAAAAAACTTCTATATAAATGAGATAAAGATTCGAAAAAAGCTTGTATCGCAGCTGGATGATACGGTAAAATATTTATATCAACTGCGCGACGGAGAATTTGTCGAGACGGTTGTCATGCGCTATCACCACGGCAACAGCATCTGTGTGTCCACCCAAGTGGGCTGCCGGATGGGGTGCAGTTTCTGCGCGTCGACCAAGGCGGGGTTTGTCCGCCATTTGGCGCCTTCTGAGATACTGGGGCAAATCTACACGGCGGAACGGGACCTCGGGGAGAAAATCTCCAACGTTGTGCTCATGGGGATCGGCGAGCCGCTCGATAACTTTGACAACGTCCTGACCTTTCTCGAGCTGCTCTCCCATCCTGAGGGACGCAATCTGGGGATGCGCCATGTGACGCTCTCCACCTGCGGGTTGGTCGATCAGATTTACCGCCTTGCAGAAAAGAATTTGCAGATCACCCTTTCGATTTCGCTGCACGCGCCCAACGACAGGCTTCGCTCTCAGACGATGCCGGTCAACCGCCGGTATCCGATTGACGAGCTGCTCGCTGCCTGCCGCGCCTACGCGGACAGGACGGGCCGGCGGGTTTCATTTGAATATGCGCTCATCGACGGTTTGAATGACAGCCCGGCGCACGCAAAGGAGCTCGCCTCCCGCATCCGGGGAATGCTCTGCCATGTCAATCTCATCCCTGTCAACCGGATTGAGGAGCGGAACTATGCGTCGAGCAGCCAACAGAATGTGAGGCGGTTTGCGCAGGTTTTGGAATCATACGGAATCAACGCCACTGTCCGACGGACGCTGGGACAGGACATCAACGCCGCCTGCGGACAGCTGCGGCGGGACGAAAAAGACAAAGGAGGATGTGTCTTGTGACAATTCACGGCAAAACAGACATTGGAACTGTGCGCACCACCAATCAGGATACATTTGCCTTTGGCGAGCCGGTGGGCAGCGGCTGCTTTGCGCTGGTGTGCGACGGTATGGGCGGGGAAAACGGCGGCAACATTGCGAGCCAGCTCGCCCGGGACACCTTAATTGGCAAAATCACCCGCAATATGCGGGAAGGCATGGATGCAAACTCGGTGCGCAATATGATGCTCACAGCTCTGAGCGGCGCCAACAGCGTGATTTTTGACAAGGGGCAGGCGGATCCCGCCCTTAACGGGATGGGCACGACGGTTGTGCTCGCCGTGTTGCTGGACAGTACGCTCCACCTCTGCCATGTCGGGGACAGCCGTGCCTATCTGGTGCGCAGCGGTTCGCTTGAACGGCTCACCCGGGACCATTCGGTGGTACAGCTGCTGATTGAACAGGGAAAAATCACGCCGGAGCAGGCCCAGATGCATCCCCAGAAAAATCAAATTACCCGTGCGCTTGGTGTGGAATCCGAAGTACAGGTGGACTACAATGAATTTGACCTTCAAAAAGGCGACAAGCTGCTGCTCTGCACCGATGGGCTCACCAACTCGTGCACAGAAGAGCAGATTTTAAAGCTTGTCAACGCAAACAGCGCCAAACAGGCGTGCAATAAACTGGTCAGTCAAGCCAACAAAAGCGGCGGCCATGATAATATCACTGCAATTGTGATTGAGAATTAGCCGGTAAGGCTTTGAAAGTATCAAAAATCGCTATGAAACAGAGAAGCAGGAGGAGGACATATGGACAAGTTTATTGGCAAGCGCCTGGATGGCCGGTATGAATTCAAGGAACTCATTGGGATCGGCGGGATGGCGAATGTCTATAAGGCGTATGACATCGTGGAGCAAAAGGATGTTGCGATAAAAATTCTCAAAGAGGAGTTTTTGGGAAACGAGGAGTTCGTCAAGCGGTTCCGCAACGAATCCAAAGCAGTCGCAACCCTTTCCCACCCCAACATTGTGCGGATTTTTGACGTCAATTTCGGCGACCGCATCCAGTACATTGTCATGGAGTACATCGACGGGATCACCCTCAAGGAATTCATTGAAAAGTCTACCGTTCTGAGCTGGAAGGACACGGTGCATTTCACCGTCCAGATTCTCCGCGCGCTTCAGCACGCGCATGATAAGGGAATTGTACATCGCGACATCAAGCCGCAGAACATCATGCTGCTCGAGGACGGCACCATCAAGGTAATGGATTTCGGCATCGCCCGATTTGCCCGGGACGAACACAAGGCGACGACCGACAAGGCGATCGGCTCGGTTCATTACATCAGCCCGGAACAGGCGAGCGGAGAACCGACCGACGAAAAGTCCGATCTGTATTCGGTCGGTGTGATGATGTACGAGATGCTCACTGGGAAACTGCCGTTTGACGGGGAAACCCCCGAGCAGGTTGCAGTCAAGCAAATGCAGGCGATCGCACCCGCCCCCCGCACCATCAACGAGGAAATTCCTGAAGGGCTCGAAGAAATCATTGTGCGCGCCATGCAGAAAGATCCGAACAAGCGCTACCAGAGCGCTGCGGAAATGCTGCGGGATATCGACGAGTTCAAGAAAAATCCGAGCATAGTCTTTGAATACAAATACTTTAACGACGAGGGTTCCACCAAGTATTTTGACACCGCAAAGCTCGGCGAGGACGGGGAAGAGGACGAGGAGGAACCCAAGAAAAAATCCAAGTTCATTCCCATCCTGCTCGGCGTTGCCGTGACCTTCTG
>CBCSOX010000209.1:0-4360 GCA_965141735.1 uncultured Oscillospiraceae bacterium
TGCATGTTGGTCATCCTCCTCGTTTCTTGATTGCTTGTACACCCCTATCTTATGAGCCCGTCCTCCCAAATAGAACCAAAAAGATGGGACAGGCAGTTGACGAATGGCATTTTTTTTAGTAACATATTTAATATATCTACCAGCACAAACGAGAGGGGTCTTAGACAATGAAAAAAATACATGTGAAAACGGGCGTTCCTTATGATATATTGATCGAGCGCGGCCTGCTCCCCCAGTGCGGGGAACTCATCGGCGAGATCACCTCGTCGCGCCACACGGTGATTGTGACCGATGACCGCGTCAACAAGCTCTACACCGCGGCAGTGCGGGAGTCGCTCGAGCAGAGCGGGTTCACAGTCGACGTCTTTGTCTTCCCAAATGGGGAGATGTCCAAATGTCACCCCACGCTCATCGCGCTGTACAGCTTTCTCTCCGAAAAACAGATCACCCGCAAGGACATGCTCATCGCCCTCGGCGGCGGGGTGGTGGGCGATCTCGCCGGCTTTGCGGCCGCCACCTACCTGCGCGGCATTGACTTTGTTCAGATTCCCACTACATTGCTCGCCCAGATCGATTCATCCGTCGGCGGCAAGACGGGGGTGGACATCGAGAGCGGAAAAAATCTTGTCGGCGCGTTTCATCAGCCTCGCCTGGTGCTCTGCGACCCCGATACCCTCGCGACGCTGACCCCCGAAATTCGGAACGACGGGGTCGCCGAGGCCATCAAATACGGCGCGATCAAATCGCGCTCCCTGTTTGACAAGCTCGCCCAGAGGCCGCTTGAGGAGATACTCGACGAGGTCATCTATGAATGCGTCGACATCAAACGGCAGGTAGTCGAACAAGACGAATTCGACAACGGCGAACGGATGCTGCTCAACTTTGGGCACACCCTCGGCCATGCAGTCGAAAAGATTTTCAACTACACCACCTACACCCATGGACAGGGTGTCGCGGTCGGAATGTACATTATCACCGAGCTCTCGGAGCACTACGGCCTGACCAAGCCGGGCGAGGCGGCGCAAATCAAACGCACCCTTGAGAAATACAATCTGCCGACTGACAGCGGTTCCACTGCCACCGAGCTGATCACCAACAGCCTCAACGACAAAAAGCGCTCCAAAGGAGACATCCACATCATCCTCATCAAAGAAATTGGCCAGGGGTACATTCAAAAGCTCACCCTGGACCAGTATAAACAGTTCATACAAGGAGTGTATACATGCGAGTAAGGTTTTCCCCCTCCCATCTGAACGGCAGGATCTCCGTTCCCCCCTCCAAGAGCCTTTCCCACCGCGCCATCCTCTGCGCTGCCCTCGCAAAGGGAACCAGCCGGATTGACAACTTGATTTTCTCCAAGGACATTCTCGCCACCCTTGACGCAGTCAAGGCGCTCGGCGCGGACTATCGGATACAGGGAAACAGCGTCGCGGTCACCGGAATCCAGGAGCCGCCCACTGCGGCGGAGATCGACTGCTGTGAATCCGGTTCCACCCTGCGCTTTCTCATCCCGATCGCCTCCGCGCTCGGGGTCAGGACGACCTACCGCGGAGAGGGCAAGCTCCCCTCCCGCCCGATCACCCCCTACCTGATCGAGATGACCCGCAACGGGGTGACGTTTGACTACCAAAACACCATGCCCTTCACCACGGAGGGGCAGCTCAAAAACGGCACCTATACGATCGACGGGGACATCAGCTCGCAGTTTGTCACTGGCCTGCTTTTCGCCCTTCCGCTGCTCGAAGGCAGCAGTGTCATCCGCATCAACGGGCGGCTCGAGTCCAAGCCCTACGCTGAGATGACAATCGCGATGCTCGCGCGCTGCGGCATTCGGGTGAATTCTCTTGCCGACGGGTATGAAATCCCCGGCGGGCAGCAGTATCAGCCGCTCGATTACCGGGTGGAGGGCGACTATTCTCAAGCCGCATTTTACGCCGTCGCCGCCGCGTGCGGGGGCGGGGACTTGATTCTGGACGGTCTCCTCCCCGATTCTCCCCAGGGCGACCGGGAGATTCTCTCCATTGTGCAGGAGTGCGGGGCCGGAGTGCGCTGGGAGGCTGGCGGCGTCTCGGTCTGCGCGGCGAAAACACTGCGCCCCTTCACTGTAGACGCGGCGGACATCCCCGACCTCGTCCCGATTCTCGGGGTGCTCGCGGGCTGCTGCGCGGGGCGTTCGGTGATCACCGGGGCAAAACGGCTCAAAATCAAGGAGAGCGACCGGCTCGCGGCGATTTCTTCCGCCCTCAACGCACTGGGCGGACAGCTCACCCCGTTTGAGGACAGGCTCGAAATCGAGGGCACAGGCGGATTCCGCGCAGGGACTGCCGACAGCTGCAACGACCATCGCATCGCGATGTCGGTCGCAGTCGCCGCCCTGCTGGCGGATGGGCCGGTGGAACTGACCTGCGCGCAGAGTGTGCGCAAAAGCTACCCTGACTTTTATCAGGAGTATCAAATACTGGGAGGTAAGGCAGATGTCATCGATGTGGAATAGAGAGATCAAACTCTCGATTTTTGGAGAGTCGCACGGAAATGGGATTGGGGCAGTGCTCGACAATCTCCCCCCCGGCGAAGAAATCGACATGGAGCAGCTGCTCGCCTTTCTGGCGCGCCGCGCCCCGCAGAACGGCAAAGCGGGCTCCACTGCCCGCACCGAAGCGGATACCCCCGAGATTCTCTCCGGCCTGCTCGACGGCAGAACGACAGGCGCACCGCTCTGTGCAGTGATTCGCAACACCAACACCCGGTCTGGGGATTATGGCAACATCAGCACCCTCGCTCGTCCCGGCCACGCGGATTTTACCGGGCATATCCGGTATGAGGGGTTCAATGATGTGCGGGGCGGCGGTCATTTTTCCGGCCGACTGACCGCGCCGCTGGTGTTTGCGGGCGCTGTGTGCGGCCAAATTCTCGAACGCCGGGAAATTTACACCGCCGTGCACATCCTTTCCATTCACGGGGTGCAGGACACGCCGTTTGACACAGTGCGCCCCGACCTCCAAGCGGCGGCGGAAGTCAAACGCAAACCGTTCCCTGTACTCGACGACCGGCAGGGTGAACGGATGCAGGTGGAAATCGAGCGTGCGCGCCTTGGCCAGAATTCGGTGGGAGGGGTCGTGGAGTGCATGGTCACCGGCGTCCCGGCTGGGGTCGGCTCCCCGATGTTCGAGGGGATGGAAAACGACATCGCTTCTATTGTGTTCGGCATTCCCGCAGTGCGGGGACTCGAGTTCGGCACCGGCTTTGCGGCAGCGAAGCTCACCGGACTGGAGCACAACGATGAATTCTATTCAGAGGACGGGCAGGTCAAAACCAAGACCAACCACCACGGCGGCATCCTCGGCGGCATCACCTCGGGTATGCCAATCCACTTCAAGGTAGCGTTCAAGCCCACTGCCTCTATATCGCTTGAACAGGACACCATTGACTACAAAAACAACACCAACCAAAAGCTGGTGATCAAAGGGCGGCATGATTCCTGCATCGTCCCCCGCGCCGTTCCAGTGGTGGAGGCCGCGGCGAACATTGCCGTGCTTTCTCAGCTTCTGCAGCACCACAAGGGATAGACAAAACGGATGGAGAATCGAGTATGCATTGAGACCTCAAAGCTGTGCAGATAAAAATTACAGCTTTTTTCGATCGCTAAGCTTGTGGCAAAATTCGGTCCTCTCTATCAAAATGACAGCTGAGCCGCCCGTTCATATTCCCTACCTATGCAAATATTCCTTTCTTCCTGTGCCGTTTGACCAGCGGCTGTTTTCCTTCCCCTGGTTTTCATGTTCTGAAAGGAACCTCGTTTTGGCACACCCATTGCTCTCGGATTTTTCTTACATGCTAAAAAGACAGGGGATACATTCATTTGTGCCCCCTGTCTTTTTGTACTGAGGTCTGTGCACGAAAACAGAGTTTAGCAAAATGGTTTGTTTGCAGTCAGAAGAAAAAGAAATCGTTTTCTCTAAACTCTCGAAACCAACATGCTACAAGTAATCTGACAAAACAACACTACCGCCACACCGTCCACTTGTACTCGATGTTCAGCCTGACAACCTTTTCATAATCCCACAGAAGCGTTTTTTCCGTCGCTGTTTCACTCTCAAAGTACTCCACCGTCACCCGGTCCTCACACAGTATCTCATTTCTTCCATAAAAAGCTCCGGGATTGCGTCGTCACATGAAACGGTTAGAGGAACGCTATGGCATCGGATTCCAAATATTTCATAGCCAATTTCAAATGATTTTCTTGTCTCGGTCAGCGTTGTAGGCTATAATAATTTGGCCTGCATTGAATCCGCAGAATGCTTTTTCTGTGTATCTGATCCTGGATAGTTTAGATAAGAGAGGAACTGCCGTGAAATAATTT
>CBCSOX010000210.1:0-4335 GCA_965141735.1 uncultured Oscillospiraceae bacterium
AGATAAGAGGGGAGAGAGAAAAGTAATTGAGAGAAGTTAGGCCAAGCATGCAAGAAAAAAAGTCAAAAAAGAACAGCATCAGGTGAGCGGCTGTCTGTGCTTGTAATGCGGTGCTAAACTTTCAATGCCTAAGCCAGTATTCACCTCTGATAAGGGGAGTGCAAGCCGCCGGTTCAATCGGTGGTATGAAAGAGCAGCAGGGAGGAATATGAAAAAGCGACAGATTGTCAAAAACGCCTGAAGGCGCTGCCTGAAACAGAGCCTTTCAGGCGATTCTAAAATATGTAGCATTCTAGTTTGATTTTTTTAGTTTTGTCAGGGGAGAAAGAAGGGTTTTGGCAGCTTCTCAAGAAACCCCACAGAAAAAACAAGGTGATGCGATCCAAAGCAAAGACGTGTGCAGATTCCACCCACTGTGTCTCAATGTGTTGCAAATAATTAGGAAAGAAGAAACGGTTGGCAGACAAATCTGCATGACAGGCAAGGCAGAAATTTGATGGGCTGCATTGTCCCAACAAAATACGGAATTCAAGAGGTTAAGATGACATCAGATGACAGAAAATCTGTGAACAGGTCAGCGACAGGATGGGGGTACTGGCGTGCTGCTTGGTGGATGGGCAGATTCAGGCGAGTCATTTCGATCGATTTTAAAATAGGCCAAGCAGGCACTGCATGTGGAACCTGGTATGGGGATTGGGAAATTCGTAAGTGAGCGCAGCCAGATCAAGCGATACTCGTGAATAGTGGCCTTTTTTGCTTCTGAAAACACGATTTGCCGTCAAAACACAACGGCTCCTTTCACAGATGTGAAGGGAGCCGTTTTTCAATGGATTAGCTGTTTGGGCGATTGCATCTTTTTTTGCGGTTGGTATCAAATTCAGGGTTGAATGCATAGAAGTTTTTGGAGTTCAGGTTATCCTGCGTAATGCGCAGAGACTCGCCGAACCTTTGGAAATGGACGATTTCGCGTTCACGGAGGAATTTGATCGGATCGCGTACATCGGGATCATCGACCAGTCGAAGGATATTGTCATAGGTCGTGCGCGCTTTTTGCTCTGCCGCCATATCCTCGTGAAGATCGGTAATCGCGTCACCCTTGGACTGGAAAGTCAATGCTGAAAATGGGGTGCCGGAAGCAGCCTGCGGCCAGAGACCTGTTGTGTGGTCCACATAATAGGTATCGAAGCCAGATTCTTTAATCTGTTCCATGGTCAGGCCCTTTGTGAGCTGATGCACGATGGTGCTCACAATTTCCATGTGTGCCAGTTCTTCTGCACACAGCAGTTGTCACCGATTGGGCGCAAGCTTTGGAAACAAGGTGAGCTCGAAGCAGTCAGGCGCATCGTGCCACCGCCCATTGACGGTTTTTAAGTAACTCACTCCATCCAGGAGTTCCCGAAGCATGCTGTTTTGCGCTGCGGGATCGGGTAATTCGTTGTAAAGATCCAGTAGATGGGTCACTGTAGGGAGCGCCAGACTTTCTTTCCCAGGCTCTCTGTTGACCCTTTGTTCAAGCAGCAAACGGTCCTGGCGGAGCTGCTGCATTTTATCCGTCAAAACCTGTGAACGGGATTGGTAGAGCCCGACGCTGTATATTCCTTGCTCCAGCAGGTCGCACAGCTGCCCCAGCTGTTTTTCGGTCGCGGCGAGTTCGCTGTCAATCCGTCTGAGAGCTCTGTCTCGTAGCTCAGGCTCGGAGGGCTGTTCCGGGGGATTGTCCGACGGCTGCCAAGCGATGATATTGTCGCCGAGTAGTATTTTGAGCGCGGACAACACCCGTGATTCCACCAGGCGCAGCGGTGCGCTGACATTGTCGCATTGGGAATCTGGACAGAGGAGGACATCCCCCCCGGGGTGAGGGCGGCGCACCATGCTGTGACCGCATTTAGCGCAGATCACCAGGCCTGCCAGGGGATTTTTAAGCTGGCGGTTTGCAGGAAGGGGACGGTTTCCCACCTCCGCAAGCCTGGCCTGCACCGTTTTCCACAGGCCCTCGGGAACGATGGGTGGGTGCAGGCCGTGCGCCAAAATCCACTCCTCCTCCTTTGCCTTGGGACGTGATTTTAGAATTTCCCCACCCGCGGGACGTTTCACCTGCCTGCGGCAGTTCCAGCGTATTTTTCCAATGTAGACCGGATTGGAAAGGATCTCCCGGACACTCGACAGCGACCAGTGGTCGTTTTTTTGAGGCCGGATGCACAGCTGGTTCAGCCGCCGTGTGATTCTGGAAATTCCGAACGGTTCACAGGTTGAATTTTCCCCCGCCTCGCCTTCAGCGTAGAGACGGAAAATCATTCGGACGATCTCTGCCTGCTCCGGATGCGGGGCGAGGGTAAACCCTTTCTCGTGTTCCAGTTTCTTTTTTACATACCCGTAGGGAGCCTGGCTTCCCACATATTTTCCCTCTTGAACCGAGGCGATCCGTCCTCGTTGCAGGCGGCGGTTGATCGTCTTGTACTCCCTGCGGGACATAAAGAGCCCGAATTCAAAGTATTCCTCGTCAAATTCGTTGTTTGGATCATAAATTTTACTCGGGGTAATAATTCTGGTGCTGCTGTACTTAAATGCCTGGGCGACAATTCCTTGGTCAATTGTGTCCCCACGCGCCAGACGCTCCACCTCCATGACAAGTACCCCGTCCCACAGGTTTTGTTCCACCTCTGTGAGCAGGCGCTGCATCACCGGGCGCGCAGAAATCGTCTCACCTGAAACGATTTCCTCATAAACTGTTTCAACCGGCAGCTTGAGCCTTGACGCGGTTTCCACAAGGGATTTTTTGTGCCGCGCAAGGGTATCCCCTTCACCGTGCAGCTCCGCTTCGACATCGACGCGGGATTTTCTCAGATACATACAGTAGGGCATTGCGACCCCTCCCTCAGAAGTCTTGCCGCCGCATGGGGCGGTTACTACTATCTTATGTTCCGTCTCCCGCCAGGCATTCGTCTTGTTCTGTGTGCGCGTCGGCACTTGGAAAAAGTTTGCAGAACTTCCTAGTTGATGGTTCGCATCTGAGAAAAGGGGAATCCAGAGGATCTGTCGCCGGATTCCTCCTGCTTTCGTACAGATAAAAGAGGATGTTTTCTTACCATCACGCTGGCTGGAGTATGTGAGCTGGTTGAATGACTCTGCTAAAACGCAGGAGCTCTGCTACTGTCATACCGATCGGCGTAAAAAGAACGGGTGGTATAGGACAAGCCTGCAATCCAATAGACTGTAGGGGGTGATGGAATGAAACGGTTTGAGCAGATGAAACAAGAGGCGGTTGCTCAGTCCTACTGCATTGAACATACAACAATCCGCATCGCGGATTGTTGTAGTTGTGATTGGGGTTCAGAAGAAGCACAGCAGAGAATCAAGCGGATCAAACAGATCTATCTGAAATCAAAACAAATTCGGGTTCCACAGTCCCAAACGGTGTCTGGGGAAGAGAATTGACAGGATCGGGGAAATCCTGACTTGCTGTTTGGCGAAACCAATTCAGATTTTTCACAATTTCATGAGGGTTTTCCTGTCCGCCTTCATCGATTGCTGCTGCGAACTCTGGCAGGGAACACCTTCCAATTCGGAACTCCGGCAAACAATGCAGTGCTGCACGGCAGAGGAGAATCGTGTATCCCGGCAGGACAGGGCTGCCGCGGAAATTGCCGCAAAGAACAGGGCCTCTTGCCCTGAGCGCGGTCCAGTTCCATCGCAAGAAAAAGGCATGGCCCCACTGTCTGGAGGCCATGCCTTTTGGTTTGCGCCAATCGCTATCGGGACGGCTGGCATCGTTTGCGCAGCGCTGGGCCGATAGGGATACCGTTTCTCGGGGCTGCGCGGTCGAACTGCATTTAGATGGATGCTTTTTGCGGATATACAGTTACAACTACATCAGCTGAATCTGGGGAAAGGAATAAATGTCTGATGGTTGCGTATCCGTCGCCTTTGCCGGGATACTCGACCAAATTGTCAGGGCAATGATTGCCGCCGCCAAAACCAGAACTGCCGCTCGCTTCATTTTCTACACTCCTCGATGATGATAGTACTATTCTACCACATAAGGATGTCGTGTTTTGTACTTTTCACTGAGGAAATCCTTACGAATTTCTTACGGTATCGTAAGGAATCAAAATACTGAACCGGGTGGATTCCGCATCGCTCTGCACACTAATCCTGCCGCCGTGCAGCTCGACAATCTGCTTTGCAATCGCGAGGCCGAGCCCGGAACCGCCCGATTTGGAGGAACGGGCCTCGTCGAGCCGGTAGAACTTTTCGAAAATTTTATCCAGCTTGTGCGAGGGAATGGGGTCACCCTGGTTGGACACGGTCACAACAGCCCAATCCTCCCTGCGCGCC
>CBCSOX010000211.1:0-4297 GCA_965141735.1 uncultured Oscillospiraceae bacterium
GGAAACGGGTGGAAGCAGCGATTCGGGCCACCATAGACAGCGGCGCGGCCCTGGATGTGTTTTACCGCATCCGCCACAAGGACGGGCAGCTGATCTGGATTCACATGAACGGGCGCCGTATGGAATCTCAGGCAAAAACCAGAAAACTCTACGCCGTATTCACCGGCATGTCTGCCGAAGCGCGGCTGTTTCAGAACATTTCCAACGAAACGGCGGATGGAATCTATGTGATTGACAAAGAGAGCTACGACTTGCTCTACGTCAACGAATCCACCAACTTGTTTACCGGCAATTTCGACTGCGTTGGCTGCAAATGCTATGAGGCGCTGCATGGGAAGAATGCACCCTGTTCTTTTTGCACGCTCAAGACCCATCCTCCGGATGGAAAGGAACATCCTCTTAAAATTGACGGGACCGACCATTTTTACACCACTCGGTTCCGAGAAAGCGACTGGAATGGAATCCCCGCCTATGTCAAGTTTGTTCGGGATGTCACACAGGAGGTCAATACCAGAAGGGAAAAAGAACGTTTGGAAGAGTATTTCCAGACGGTTGTCAAGTATCTTCCCGGCGGCGTCGCGGTAGTCTGCTGCGAACAGGATGGCAGTATGAAACCCGAATTTTTGTCGGATGGATTTTGTGAGATGACTGGTATGACGTTGCAGCAGGCCTGGCAGCTCTATGAGCATGACGCTACAGCAGGCGTCCATCCAGACGACTTGCCGCATCTGCTGCAGCAGATGAGCGCCTACATCAAAAGCGCAGAGCGCAGCTGTGAGATCGTCTACCGTCTCAAAAAGGGAAACACAGGCTATATTTGGGTCAAAAATACCCTCTCTCTAATTCAAAACGAGGGTGGGGAAAGCAGGGTGTACGCCGTTTATCACGATATCACCCGGGAAAAGGAGGAGCAGGAGTGGTTGCAACAGCAGTACAAAGATTTGCTTGTGCAGCACTACCGCACCCCTGGACCCAATGCCTTGGTTGTCGGCCACTGTAACATCACACAGAACAAAATTTTGGAGATCATCGATTACACCGGCACAGATCTTCTGAACACCTTTGGGACGGTGCGGGAGGAGTTCTTTACCGGTATCTCCACTTTGATCGTGGACGAGCAGGAGCGAAAAACTTTTTGCGGAATTTATCTCAATGCACCCGCTCTCGCAGCATTTGAAAGAAACGACACTGAACAGATTCTCGAGTGCTTTGTCAAGCTGCCGCAGGAACCGCACGGGCGGTATGTGCAGTTTCAGATGAACCTTGTTGACACGCCCGGCAGCGGTGGCGTCACCGGCATTCTCACTGTGACTGATATCACCGAGCAGACGATTACCGACCGCATTCTGCATCAGCTTTCGGTCACCAGCTATGACTTTGTCATCGACCTCAACCTCAGAGAGGATTCCTATACACTTTTGAACTGCAATCAGAACGTTGACTGCCTGCCCCAAAAGCAGGGCTGCCATTCCGAACGGACCGCCTACCTTTTAAATACCGCAGTGGTGCCAAAGGACAGGGAGCAGTATGCCCTGGGACTCGATCCAAAGACAATGCGCCGCCGGCTTGAACAGGAGGGCTGCTACACCTTCTCCTTCTCAATCCAGGACGAAAATGGGGATATCCGCACCAAGAACATGACGGTATCTGCCGTTGACCTGCGTCTTGACAGAGTCTGCTTGGTGCGCACCGACATTACGGATTCGCTGCGCGAGCAGCAGGGCCTTCTCAACATGATGGCCTATACCTTTGAGCTCATGTGCTTTATCAACATTCACAGCAATGTCATGACCATGTATACCCGCCAGACAGTGCTGGAAAACCTGTCCCCCTTTTTCGTGGAAAGGTATGACAAATCGTTGAGAGCGATCACGGATTACTATGAAACCGAGGGTGGAGAGGAAGAGGTGGAGCAGCTGTTTCGCCTGGAAACGCTGCTTACGCGTCTTGCAGAAAAGCCTGCGGGTTATGATTTTGTGCTTTCCTTTCGCACAGAAGATGGTCTGCGTTACAAGCAGATTAATGTGTTGTGGGGAGATCAGAATCACCGAACTGTCTGTTTGGTGCGGGCAGATGTGACGGACATGCTCGCGGCAGAGCGCAAGACCAAAGCAGCGCTTGAAAAGGCGCTCGCCCTCGCGGAGGAGGCCAACCGGGCCAAAAGTGATTTTCTCTCCGCCATGAGCCATGATATCCGCACCCCGCTCAACGCTGTGATGGGGATGACTGCGCTGGCGGTTGCCCATCTCGACGATAGAGACAGAGTGGCGGACTGCCTGCGGAAAATATCCATTTCCTCTAAGCATCTGTTCAGCTTGATCAACGACATCCTGGACATGAGTAAGATCGAACAATCTAAGGTTTCCCTCAACCGTATGGCCATCTCCCTCCCCGAATTGCTCGAGCAGCTCGCCGCAATTGTGACGCCGCAGGCCAAGGCAGCAGGGCTTCGGTTTGAGACAAGGATCAAGGGGCTCCGGCATGAGCAATTTTACGGGGATCTGCTGCGCATCAACCAAATTCTGCTCAACCTTTTGAGCAATGCGGTGAAATTTACGCCGGAAGGCGGGCGGGTGGAATTTGTTGCAGAGGAACTGGAGCCGGTTCGCCCCCTTTTCGTGCGCTACCGCTTTACGGTCAGCGACTCGGGGATCGGGATGCCGACCGAATTCCTCTCCCACCTTTTTGAACCGTTTACCCGCAGCCGCAGCACTGAGCAGGTCGAGGGGACAGGGCTTGGATTGAGCATCACCAAGAAACTGGTTGACCTGATGGGAGGGCGGCTTTCGGTGGAAAGTGAGAGCGGGAAGGGCTCTGTTTTCCAGATAGAACTGGAATGCGAGGCCGCAGAACCTGTGTCAGGCAGTCTCCATCAGACGGCTCAAGCCGAAGCTTCGGGCGCTGGGAAGGAATCACTCTTTGCCGGACGCCGTTTCCTAGTGGCTGAAGACAATGCGATCAATGCAGAAATTCTCGGTGAACTTCTCACAATGTTCGGGGCTGAGACGGTTGTCAAATCGGACGGAGCACAGGCTGTGCGCGCGTTCCGCGATGTACCGCCCGGTACTTACGATGCGGTACTGATGGATATTCAGATGCCGGTGATGAATGGCTATGAAGCAACCCGCGCGATTCGGGAGCTCAACCGGCCGGACGCAGCCGCCATTCCGATTGTCGCGATGACAGCCAACGCATTTGCCGAGGATGTCCAGGCATCCATCGACGCGGGAATGAACGCCCATGTGGCCAAACCGATTGACATTGAGATGCTTCGCACAACGCTCAGCGCAGTGCTGAACGCCCAGACAGAGAATGAACACAAGCAGTGCCTGGACAGAAAATAGGCATCGAGCAGCGTTGAGGAACCGTAAATCGAAGTGCCGCCAATACAGCGGTGTTTCAAAGCCTCCCCATAGTTGTACGACGAATCCGCGGGGGGATGCAGACGAAAAGGGCTGGACAATTGAGAGCCTGCGCAGCGTACAGATAGAACCTGTTGGATAGTATGTCTGAAGAGAACACGAAGCAGTTGCGATAGGAGATTATTCTGTAAAGTGAGAAGGGGAGAGAGTCAAAACAAAAAGGCTCACACAAAGCTGTGTGAGCCTTTTTGTTTTATTTTTAGGTGGGAAACATTTATCCACTTGAAAGGCCGCGGTTTGGCGAAAAGTCTTTCAGAAATTTGCTTTATTCGCTCAGTTGGCTTTATCGGCTGCAGCGTGACATAATTTACTTATGAAGACGGGAACAAACTATGGAATTGGAAAGGCGGGGGATGATGCCGACCGCTCTTCTTAAATCTCCATTCAACCATGGGTGCTGAGGTGGTGATTGCGATTCCATTTCAGGTCTATGTGCCATTTTTTCCATAAATCCCGAATCAGACGGTCAAAAATGGCGACATGGGATCCTCTTTGCCTGTTTTTGCGCTTGCAAACAAGTAAAAGTTTTTTCACCGCTCTGCAATATGCCGAATTCATCAAGTAGTTCCACTGAATTCATGCGCACATCTTGGCCATCATCGTTTTTCCGCTGTCCTTCCCGCAATAAGGGGGATAGACTTGAAAATCATCGATTGATGCATTTCATATCATATAATACAAAAAAATTCGCGCTCTGCAGTGCTGCAAAGCGCGAAATGGCTGGGGTGGAAGGATTTGAACCCTCGGAATGCCAGAGCCAGAATCTGGTGCCTTACCACTTGGCGACACCCCAATATCAAAAGCCCACAGGGGCTTTAGGACAAAATGGCTGGGCTGGATGGATTCGAACCATCGGAATGACGGAGTCAAAGTCC
>CBCSOX010000212.1:0-4284 GCA_965141735.1 uncultured Oscillospiraceae bacterium
CTCCCTGAGGTCCAGTGAGCCCAGTAGGCCCGATTTCTCCCTGAGCGCCAGTTGGCCCAGTCGGTCCAATTTCCCCTTGAGCGCCAGTTGGTCCAGTCGGCCCGATCTCTCCCTGAGGGCCCGTGGGCCCGGTCGGCCCAATTTCCCCTTGAGCGCCAGTAGGTCCAGTCGGCCCGATCTCTCCCTGAGGTCCAGTGAGCCCAGTAGGCCCGATTTCTCCCTGAGCGCCCGTGGGCCCAATCGGTCCGATCTCTCCCTGAGGGCCCGTGGGGCCAGTCGGCCCAGTTTCCCCGATGTTTACCACAGCAATGCCCGCTTTTACGTCGATGCTGTCATTTAACCGCACTCCTCCATTGGTGACATTTCGCAGTGTAATCTGAAAACCAGCAGTCACATTCAAGAGGGCAAAACCGAAAATTTGTCCTGTTTTGATGCCGCTTCCAGCAGAATAATACGTTGGCGTCGCCTCGTTGGTGACAATGGAAAAGCTTGGTCCGGATGTGCCAAGCCCTGTTTTCGTCACAACAAACCAGGATAGATAGTATTCTCCATCCTGTGCAAACGCTATGGTGCCGTCAGCAGGGCGATAAGTTACATTTGGATCAGCGTTGACAAGAGTTTCGTTAAATAAGACCACATCGTTTGGGGCAATATAGTCCGAAGATGTATTTTGAAGCTGTAAGCCTACTTGAAACATATAGACACCATCCAAATTCTATTGAGGTATTTAGATTTTTGTATGAGTGGTTTTGTCGAAGTATCTCAGTTAAAGCGTGAGATCGAGAATCACCAGATTTGCTTGGACCGAGGTGGGGGCATACTTTATTGTGTTTCGGCTGACGTTTTTCAATGAAATCAACTCAGGTGCCAAACCAGAGGCAAACAGCGCTGTGCCCGAGAGCTGGCAGGTAACCTGTGGAGAGGAGCTTACTGAAATCAAGGCGTTATTTCTGACAACGGCGAATTCTGCCGAAGAAGTAGAATCCGTACCGTCAACTGCGACCCACCAGGATACGTAATAACTTCGGTTGCCAGATAGCGTGAATTCTCCCGTCAGACTGTTGTAGCGGATATTCTGGCTTGACCTATGTAGAACGGCATTAAAACGTATGTTGCCGCGATCTTCAAGTAAGGCATCAGCTGAGCCCTGAAGCTGCACCTGAATACCCGAAAAGCCAATTGGGCCGCTTGGTCTCACCGAACGAGCCGGACAGGGGAAACATCTGCAGCGGCAAATGCTGTATAGATTTGTGCAAAGCTCAATGCCGTGCTGATTTTCATTTTTTTCTCCGCGCATGAAAACTCCTTTCTTCTTGCTCTGCAGTGAATTTTGACTGAAAAAGAGTTCTGGATGAACCGTAGACGTAAACTGGTTTTATCGTATTCTATGCAGCCGGTTCTTTTTTGGTCAGAAAACTGGAGAAATAGAAGGCCGTGACTATGTGAATCATTTGGTTGACGGACAAAATAAAACAAAAAAAATCGGGAAAAAAACGTTCAAAAGTTGTAAGATAGAGGTACAGAAAGGGGGCGCTGAGCATGGAATGGACCGCGAGCATCAGCAAGGCAATCGATTATATTGAGGACAATATTACCCAAGAACTCACTATGCAAGACATCGCAAAGCAGGCAATGATATCGCCGTTTTATTTTCAAAAAGGGTTTGCAATGCTCTGCAATTTTACAGTGGGGGAGTATATTAAAAAGCGCAGGCTGACGCTTGCCGCAATCGAGCTCATTTCCACGGAAAAAAGAATTGTAGAAATTGCGCTTCAATACGGGTATGATTCACCTGACAGTTTTACAAAAGCGTTCACCCGGTTTCACGGCGCAACGCCCACTTCTGTTCGAAAAGGCGAATCAATGATGATAACCTTTGCTTCGCTAACAATCAAACTTACCTTAGAAGGAGGGTATACAATGGACTATAAAATTACAAGTAAGGAAGAATTTACTGTAATTGGCATGTCAAAAGTATTGGGGTATGATAAAGCTGCGACAGAGGTACCGGATTTATGGGCTGAGTATCATCAGACGGGGAAAGATGATCTGATCTGCAGCATGTATGGCATCTCAATTGATAAGGACATGTCTGGAAACGAGTTTGAGTATCTGATTGCGGATAACTACAATCCGGTCAAGGAGATTCCAGCGGGTTTTGTCACAAGGGTGATACCAAAACACACCTGGGCTGTTTTTGCCTGCCGGGGTGAAATGCCCCATGCGCTGCAGGATGTACACAAAAAAATATTTTCGGAGTGGCTGCCCAACTGTAAGGACTATGAAATTGCAGCGGGATACAATGTTGAAATGTACAGCGATCCTGCAGAATATCCAAAAGGCGTGCAGGACGAACACTATTACAGTGAAATATGGATTCCAGTCCGGCAAAAATAAAACAACAAGGTTGTCAATTTATTAATGATTTACCGCTGGAAAGACTGGAATTGCGGATTTGACGACTGATGCAATACAGGAGCGATCCAAAGGATTGGTTCACTCGGAATGTCTCGGGTTACTCAGCTTGCGGGGCCTGCGTTGAATTTTAACAGATTCACCGCTCTGGTTCCCACGTATTGAGAATGGAGAATAAAAGCAAAAACCCCAACTTTTTAAGGTTGGGGTTTTTACGGTTTTTTGCCCACTGTGTAAAAAATTAAACATGCATGCAACATGAAAATAGAGGGGAGACAGTGAACCAGCTCAGCCGTCAGCCGAGGATCTGCTGTAGGAAGGACCTGCGGCGCAAACCAGCCTATTTCGCGTCAAGGCTGGCGCTTTGTCCGCGCCGACAATGTGTTGGAACACGGCAAGCTCTATTTCATGGAAGGGGCCGCTGCAGGCCAAATCTGCAGCGGCCCTCTTTGGGAATTGCTCGCTCGTTGTCATTTGTCAATTAGGTTCGCTGTAACAGATAAAGCAGGGCTTTGGCGGCGGAAGTCGTCTCCACTGGGCGTATAGGCAGACATCGCCCATTACTGGGCCAATGATCTGCCCCGGACAATACGTCTGCCCCATCCCGCATGGACTGGTGTTCCAGCCGGCAAAGCAATCGCAGGCCCGGCAGGGAATGCAGTAGGAGATCCGGGCATATAGACCGTCTCAGGCCCGTTGCACAAAGAAAACTGCAGCGACCCCTTGAATGACCAATTATTTGTACCGAGCACTCGTCGGATGACCTGCCACTGACTTTCGCCATAGGTTTTTACTCTGCACTAAGATATTTTAACAATATTAAATGATGCACCAGTACCGGCTTGTAGTGTAACCAACCCATTTACGCCATAGAATTGTAATGACAATACATCGCCTGCTGTTAGGGGCTGCATGAAGGCCACACTATATTCAGTTGAAGATGTTGAAGAAGTATTAATCGAATTCAATAGTGGCGAACCATTTAATGTTACTCTTGATGACATTGGCAATCCAGATGTCATTTTGATATCATAGGAAATTAAATAAATCCCTGTTTGAGCAACTGTAAATTCTGTATTTGTAGCATCTGCCGTAAATCCATTCATATAGGGTTGAACTGGCAGAGAAATATTGGTCCCATCAGTTGTTACCGAAAAGGTACTTGCTGAAATATTAAGTGCTGACATTGCAGCAGAGATTTCAGACGTTCCTGTTGGGCCTGTTGGTCCCGTTGGGCCGGCTCCACCTGTCGCCCCTGTTGGTCCCGTTGGGCCGATTCCACCCGTCGCCCCTGTTGGTCCCGTTGGGCCGATTCCACCCGTTGTCCCTGTTGGTCCCGTTGAGCCGGTTCCACCCGTGACTCCTGTTGGGCCTTGAGGGCCTCTGGGGCCTACCGGTCCCTGACAGCATACGCATCCAGAACAAATCCCCGAAGGATGGGTACCACATGGTTCTGGATTACAAGAGCATCTATATATATTCATACGAACAAGCACCTCAATTCTAAGTGGAGAAAAAAGTGTAAAAAAACAACAATTGATATTTAATCTTATTCGGTTATGATGAGAAAGGTTCCCGAATTCGGACATAGAATCAGGTCAAGTCGATTGTTATAGAGTGCGGGGTGGACAGCACCTGCTGGGCAGACATCAATCGGATTACCGCGTCTCTCCCAGCTAGGGGACATAATGCCATCTTGAAATACAGGCACAAAAGAAAACACACCTCACAAAGTAAGGTGTGTAATTTAGGAGCGGCGGTTTGCCGTTGGCGGAGAAGGTGGGATTCGAACCCACGTGCCCTTGCGGACAACCGCATTTCGAGTCATTTCCCCCTTGTGATTTTTGGTGGAAATTAAGCGAAGATGGA